>NZ_CP162414.1:2001088-2333806 GCF_040932005.1 Aestuariibius sp. HNIBRBA575 | reverse complement strand
GACATATTCTGTCCGCCCCGGAAACAGCAGAACCGTTCCCTTGGCGTTGTCGACATGCCAATGGCCCACACGTATCCGCAGGCCATCAGCAGTGGTCAGCCAATGGGCTGCCCCCCCATTGGGTCCGTCAGCGACATCATCAAAAAGAGGTGCAGTTTCCATAGTTTACCCAAGTACGCCCGAAAGTTTCATTGCCAGACCCATGTCGCCATCTACGGTCAACTTTCCGGTCATAAAGGCGGCTGTCGGGTTCAGTTCGCCTTCGAGGATTGATTGAAATGTGTCGGCATCCGCCGTCAGGGTCACGTCCGCATCATCATCAGATGCGCGCACACCGTCGCTGTCAATCATGATCGCGCCTTCGCCGTCGATCACAAATTTCGCGCTTCCATCAAAGCTATCGCCGCCAATTTTGTCGCTTAGGGCCTCAACGGCCTTGGTGATCACGTCGCTCATGCGTATTTCCTTTCACGCTCTCGAGGTTTTGAATCGTATGCTCTGGTCTCTGGCACACAATGCGTTACACTCCGTTATATGGCGACCATTAAACATTCCGGCAAATGTATCGTTGCGGCAGGGCTGATGTCAGTCGGGTTTTCCCTACCTTTGTATGGGGAAAGTGTGGACGATATGTTTGCAGCGCTGCAATCCGCCAATTCTGAGGAGGCGGCGCGCATTCAAGAGCGAATCATAAACGACTGGGCCAAAAGCGGGTCTCCGTCCGTTGATTTGCTGTTGCAACGCGGCGAAGAGGCCATCGACAACGGTAATTTACCCGCAGCCGTTGAGCATTTAACCGCCGCCATTGACCACGCGCCACAATTTGCAGCCGCCTATAATGCACGGGCCACGGCCTATTATTTACAAGGGTATTATGGGCCAGCTCTGGATGATATTCGCCAGACTTTGGTGCTTAATCCACGGCATTTTTACGCCATGGCAGGGTTTGCCGTCATGCTCGAAGAATTTGGTCGCCAAGAAGAGGCGCTTGAACTCTATCGTCAGATTGATTCTATTCATCCGCATCTGCCAGAAGTGGATTCGTCAATTGTCAGGCTGGATCTGCTATTGGGCGGTGAACCTCTTTAGAGGCATCAAATTTGGCCCAGAGGCAGTCCATGAACTCTTCTCGAATCACAGCCGTTTTGGGCCCGACAAACACGGGTAAAACCCATTACGCCATTGAACGAATGCTCAGCTATCGTTCTGGAATCATTGGATTGCCGCTGCGTTTGCTGGCACGCGAAGTCTATGATCGCATCGTTGCGCAACGCGGCGCGCATGTGGTCGCTCTGATCACTGGCGAAGAACGTATTGTTCCCGACCGCGCCCAATATTGGGTCAGTACCGTCGAAGCCATGCCCCAGGGGTTGGCCCCAGAATTTCTGGCGATTGATGAAATCCAGCTTTGTGGCGACGCCGATCGCGGGCACGTGTTTACGGATCGATTGCTGAATGCACGTGGGTCGATGGAAACCCTGTTTATGGGGGCCGAAACCATGCGCAGCGCGATTGCGCAATTGGTGCCTCATGCACAGTTCATGTATCGCGATCGTTTTTCGAAATTAACCTATACAGGTTCGAAAAAGATAAGTCGCATGCCCGGACGCGCGGCAATTGTTGGGTTTTCGGTTGAAAATGTCTATGCGATTGCTGAATTGTTGCGCCGCCAAAAAGGCGGAGCGGCAGTGGTAATGGGCGCGCTTTCGCCGCGAACACGCAATGCGCAGGTTGAACTCTATCAAAATGGTGACGTGGATTATCTGGTGGCCACTGATGCGATTGGAATGGGGCTGAACCTTGATATCGACCATGTGGCGTTTTCAGGCCTGACCAAATTTGATGGCCGTCGGATGCGGGTCCTTTCGCCGCAGGAATTGGGACAGATTGCGGGTCGGGCCGGGCGGTATCTAAACGATGGCACCTTTGGCGTGACGGGCGAAGCGCCGATTTTAGACGACGAAATTGTGGATGCGATCACCGAACATCAATTTGAACCGGTCAAAAAACTGCAATGGCGCAATTCCCGGCTGAATTTCGGGTCGATCAACCGGTTGTTGGCGGATTTACAGCAGCAAACAAATGACCCGCTTCTGACGCGCGTGCGCGATTCAGATGATCTTATGGCGCTGAAAACGCTGGTCAAAGATCCCCTGATCACGGCCCGCGCCAAAGAAGGCCCAGCGATTCGTTTGCTGTGGGATGTGTGCCGAATTCCGGACTTTCGCGGCATTTCACACCATGAACATGCTCGGCTTTTGTCCGAAATCTTTGGTTTCCTTGTCGAAAACGGGCGGATTCCGGACGATTGGCTGGCCAAACACGTCAAACGACTTGACCGGACCGATGGGGATATCGACACATTATCGAAAAGATTGGCATATATCCGCACATGGACATATGTCGCGCAGCGTCGTGGGTGGATTTCAGACGAATTCCATTGGCGCGACGCAACCCGCGCGGTAGAAGACCGCTTGTCAGATGCGCTGCATGGCGCGCTGACCCAAAGATTTGTGGACCGGCGGACATCTGTCTTGCTTCGCCGGCTCAAACAGAAGGAGAGCCTTGTGGCTGACGTGAATGATAAAGGTGAAGTGACGGTTGAGGGCGAATTTGTCGGCCGTCTTGAAGGATTTCGGTTCCGCCAGGATAAATCGGACAGCTCCGATGAGGCAAAGACGCTGCGTACCGCATCGTTGCAAGCCTTGGCGCCGGAATTCCACCTGCGGGCGGATCGGTTTTACAACGCGCCAGATCCCGAAATTGATTTCACCGAACAGGGTGGCCTGATGTGGGGCAGCCAGTCGGTTGGGAAATTGGTTGCCGGGGCCGACCCGATGAAGCCGCTGGTCGAAGCCTTTGTCGATGACGAAGCTGGCGAAGACGTGGCCACCAAAGTGCAGCGCCGTTTGCAGCATTTCATCGATCGTAAAATTGCCGCCGCCTATGAGCCGATGTTCAACATGCTCAAAGACGAAGCGCTGGCGCCTTTAGCGCGTGGCTTTGCGTTCCGGCTGTCAGAAAATTTTGGCATTATTCCACGTCAGGATGTGGCCGATGAGGTCAAAGCGCTGGATCAAGAAACCCGTGGGCAATTGCGCAAACACGGCGTTCGCTTTGGCCAGTTCACCATCTTTATGCCGCTGTTGCTGAAACCCGCGCCGACGCGTCTGCGTCTGGTTTTGTGGTCCATTAACAAGGGTTTGCAAGAGTTCCCCGAAGCCCCACCAGCGGGTTTGGTGACCGTGCCATCCGTGGATGCGGAACCGGGGGTGTTTGCCATGTCCGGCTATCGTCGCGCAGGCGATCGCGCCATTCGCATCGATATGCTGGAACGCCTGGCGGATATGCTGCGCGATCAAAACACGCGTGCTGGTTTCGAAGGTACGGCCGACATGCTGTCGATCACCGGCATGACGCTGGATCAATTTGCAAACCTGATGTCAGGCCTTGGCTATAACGCCGAAAAAGGCGAGCGTGAAAAGGTCAAAGCCGCGGCAAAACCTGCTGAGATTTCCGCCGAAGACATCGCCGCAGAGGTGGAATCCAAGGTCGAAGAAGAAGTGGCCAAAGAAATCATCAAAGAAGATGCTGCCAAGGCGGAGACCGCTGAAGGCCCTGAAATGGAGGTGTTTTACACCTTCACTTGGGGTGGTCAGCGTCGTCAGGAACGCGCCCCGCGCCGTGAAGGGCAAGCAAGCAATCGCAAACCGCGTGACATGAAGGGTGGCCAGCGTCCGCAGGCTGCCAAGGGGGGAAAACGCGGCAAAGGTGGACCAAACAAAGGTGGCAACAAAGCCCAGAAGTTTGAATCCCGCCCACCACGCAAAGAGAAAAAGATCGACCCGGATAATCCGTTTGCAGCAGCCTTGGCTGGCTTCAAGGCGGATTAATCTGCTTTGCCTAAAAAGGGGGCAGATCCCGATCTAAACATCCAGCCGGAGGCCGAAACTGGGCCGCGCCCGGTGATTCGGCTGGATAAATACCTATGGCAGGCCCGGTTTTTCAAAACCCGCAGCCTGTCAGCCAAGCTCATTTCATCCGGAAAAGTGCGCGTCAACGGCGTACATGCGTCCAAACCGGCCCGATCTGTGGGGCCCGGCGATGTTTTGACGTTCCCACAGGCAAAAATCATCCGTGTGATCAAAATTTTAGCCATCGGGGAACGTCGCGGACCTGCCCCCGAAGCGCAGGCGCTATACGAAGATTTGACTCCCAAAGCCGAGCCAAGCGAGAACAGCAAACCTTTGAACCCGAAATTCGAAGGAAAAGGGCGCCCTACAGGCCGGGATCGGCGGAACGCGCGGTCTCAGTTACGTGATATTGATGCATCTGGACTTGCAGGTGCGCGCCGCTTGGACTAGCAAACGAGCGTTACACGAGCCGAAAGTACGCCCATGACCTATGTCGTCACCGAAAACTGCATTGCATGCAAATACACCGATTGCGTTGAAGTCTGTCCGGTGGATTGCTTCTATGAAGGGGAAAACTTCCTCGTGATCCATCCGGATGAATGTATTGATTGCGGTGTGTGCGAACCCGAATGCCCCGCCGATGCGATCCGTCCGGACACAGAACCAGACATGGAGAAATGGGTCGAATTTAATCGGAAATACTCCGAAAAATGGCCTGTTATCATTTCCAAGAAAGACCCAATGCCAACCGCAGAAGAAATGGATGGCAAAGAGGGCAAGATGGAGATGTTCTCAGAAGCGCCCGGCGAAGGCGGCTGAGCCCCCAATTTAGATCGCGGCAAAGTTGAATGAACTCTGCCGTGTAATAGGCCGAAAAACTTAGCGAAAAACGTCTACCATCCCTCGAAAATTTGGGGTGCCCTTTTCGGGGGGGCGTTTTTATGCTATGATTCCCTCAATGCTGCTGGAATATTGATCCCCTTTTTGACGCAACACACTGCCGGAGGCATCGCCCCCGACGGTTTTTTTGTCGTCTAAAGAGATCACGCCATAGGAAGGACTCTGATGAGCAAGAGTAAGAAAAACGAATTTTCGCCCGACGATTTTGTGGTCTATCCGGCCCATGGTGTTGGACAAGTTGTGTCAATTGAAACGCAAGAGGTCGCCGGTTTTGAGCTGGAGATGTTTGTGATTGCGTTCGAAAAAGACAAAATGACCCTGCGGGTTCCGACCCACAAAGCCGAAGAAGTTGGCATGCGTGGTCTGTCGTCGCCGGATGTCGTGGCCCATGCCATGAAAACGCTGAAAGGCAAGGCCAAGGTCAAAAAAGCCATGTGGTCGCGCCGTGCGCAAGAATACGAACAGAAAATTAACTCTGGTGATCTGATCGCGATTGCCGAAGTGGTGCGTGATTTGCACCGTGCAGATGATCAACGCGAGCAGAGCTATTCTGAGCGTCAGTTATACGAAGCCGCGCTGGAACGTCTGACGCGCGAAATTGCAGCGGTATCTGGCAATGACGAAGCCGCCGCGTCGAGTGAAATCACCGATGTTTTGGTCAGCCGGAACGCTGCTGCTGCTTAAGTGGCTTGATCAAATACGATCTTAAATTGGAAAATCCGGGGTTTAGGCCCCGGCTTTTTGCATTATTCGAACATTGACGGCGCGATCAGAGCGCGCGCCAGCCAATGTCGGTGCGGTTGAACCCTTCGGGCCACTCGATCTGATCAACCATTGCATAGGCATTGGCATGTGCCTCGGCCAAAGTTGCGCCACGTGCGGTCACGTTCAAAACCCGCCCACCAATCGCGGTGATATCTCCGTCCACCTCTTTGGTGCCCGCATGAAAACACATCTCAAAGCTGGTTTCGGGCAATGCATCCAGCCCGTTGATCACGCTGCCTTTTTCATATGATCCCGGATAGCCGTCAGCCGCCATCACAACGGTTAGGGCATGATCATCCGCCCAATTGACGGTTTTTTCTGACAGACGCCCATCTGCACAGGCCAGCATCAGATCCAGCGCCTGAGCACCTAGCCGCATCATCAGAACCTGGCATTCAGGATCGCCAAATCGCGCATTATATTCCACCAAACGGGGTTGGCCGTCTTTGATCATCAGGCCAGCATATAGCACACCTTGATAGGGCATGCCCTGCGCGGCCATGACGGCCATGGTCGGTTTGATGATTTCATTCAATGCCTTATCGGCGATTTCATCGGACAATACTGGCGCGGGCGAATAGGCCCCCATGCCGCCAGTATTCGGCCCTTTGTCGCCGTCAAAGGCGCGTTTGTGGTCTTGGGCTGTGCCGATGGGCAGAACGGTTTCCCCGTCGACCAAAAGGAAAAACGATGCTTCTTCGCCTTCCATAAACTCTTCGATCACAACTTCGGCGCCGGCATCGCCATATTCACCGTCAAACATGTCATCGATGGCCGCCAAGGCTGTGTCCATATCCATGGCCACAATCACGCCTTTACCAGCGGCCAGACCGTCCGCTTTGATTACAATCGGCGCGCCTTGGGCGGTGACATAGTCACGCGCGGGGGCGGCATCTGTAAACCGTGCATAGGCCGCGGTTGGGGCGTTTGCCGCATCACAGATTGCTTTGGTAAACGCCTTGGATGCTTCCAGCTGGGCGGCCTTTTGTGAGGGACCAAACACCGCCAGCCCTGCGGCACGCAGCGTATCCGCGACACCCGCGGCCAAGGGCGCTTCTGGTCCGACGATCACAAAATCAATCGCGTTTTCTTCGGCAAAGCTGGCGACAACATCGCCATCCAGAATGTCGATATCAGCCAATTCCGCGATTTGGGCGATCCCAGCATTGCCCGGCGCGACGATCAAACGATCACATTTCGGATTTTGTTTCACTGCCCAAGCGAGGCTATGTTCGCGCCCGCCGCTACCTAAGATCAGAATATTCATGATGTCCCCGCTTGGCCTTGGATTGCTGGCGTTCTAAGGTCTGCAACAGTGCTGCACAAGAGGCGACCAAAATTAGCTATGTCCGATCTGTTTGATGACCCCATTGCGGGGCAAAATACACCTGAATTTACTGTCTCTGAATTGTCCGGCGCGGTGAAACGCACGATTGAGGGCGAATTCAGCTATGTGCGGGTCAAAGCAGAAGTCGGGCGGGTCATGCATGCGCGATCGGGCCATTTGTATTTTGACCTAAAGGATGATCGATCCGTTTTGGCCTGCACCACATGGAAAGGTCAGGTATCCGGCCTGTCCGTCGTCCCCGAAGAGGGGATGGAAGTGGTCGTGTCGGGCAAAATGACGACATTTGGTAACCAATCCAAATATCAGTTGAACGCCGTAGAGGTGACTGTCGCCGGTGTCGGCGCGCTGATGGCGATGTTGGAAAAACGCAAAAAAGCATTGGCCGCTGAGGGATTGTTTGACGAAGATCGTAAGAAAAAACTGCCCTATCTGCCTGAAATTATTGGCGTTGTGACATCGCCCAGCGGTGCGGTGATCCGCGATATCCTGCATCGGTTGCGCGACCGGTTTCCACGCAAAGTGCTGGTTTGGCCCGTGGCTGTGCAGGGGCAGGCCTGTTCGGGCGATGTGGCCAATGCCATCAATGGCTTTAACAAAATGACACCCGGTGGGGCTTTGCCGCGTCCGGATTTGATCATTGTGGCCCGCGGCGGCGGATCGATTGAGGATTTGTGGGGCTTTAACGAAGAGGTGGTCGCTCGCGCCACGGCGGCCTCTGACATTCCGATCATTTCGGCCGTGGGGCATGAAACAGATACAACATTGATCGATTTTGTATCCGATCAACGTGCGCCAACCCCAACGGCGGCGGCGGAATTGGCGGTCCCGGTTCGACGTGAATTGATGGCTTGGGTCGACGAACAAGGCGCGCGACTAACGCGCGGGCTGAACGATGCATTGACCCGCCGGGAACAACGTCTGCGGGATGTGGCGCGGGCATTGCCCAAACCCGAAACATTGTTACAGACATCCCGGCAGAGATTGGATGTGATGGATCACAGGCTTCCTAACGCGTTGATGTCAACTACGGATCGAAAGCGATTGAAGTTGCAGGATAAATCCGGACCCTTGCGGCCCGGTATTCTGATGGCAAAGCTGCAGCAATCCCAGCGGGATTTGGCGGCCCGCGACCAGCGGCTTGCCCCCGCACTGAGCCGGATTGTTGAACGTCGCAATGATCGATTGGATCAATGGGCAAACCGGATGCGCCCCCAATTGGTGACGGATCGAATGACGCGGTTTGATGGGCAGATCAAGGATGTGGCGGGGCGATTGAAACGCCCCATGGATCAAACGTTGTCAGATCTATCAAATCGGCTGATGTCACTGGATCGACTGCGTGAAACATTGGGATATCGGGAAACGATTAAGCGGGGATATGCCGTGGTGCGCGGGGATGGGAACGTCATCACCGATACCAAAACCGCTAAGAAAGCCACCAATATTGAGGTTGAGTTTGCCGATGGCCGAATTGCGCTGGGGTCAACCGAGCCCGCGAAATCGCTGTCTAAAAAGCCAAATCCAAAACCACCCGCAGCGCCTAAACCGGACCAAGGCAGTTTGTTTTAGGCACCAAGTCCGTTGCAAATAAGGGGTTCTTGGTCCTCAGAGATTTGATACGTCGCGGTGGTTTGGGGATCGTTCATAAAAATCGTGCGAATGCCCGTCGCGGTTTCAAACATCTGCCAACATTGTGGTTCGGGTTCAAAGTTGTAGACAAAACAGATGCTTGTATTTTCTTCGTACCAATAACCTTGTTCGCATTGACCGTCCAAAAAGGACCAGATCACGCGGCGGCCGGGCAAATAACGTTCTACACCATAGTTTTCGCCGTCAATGCCAAAGGTTAACGTGCGGCCTTTTGAAAAGGCCTCAAATTCAGAGGCATTCATCGGGGTGTCTGCAATGGCCGGGCAAGCCAGCAGAATGAGAGCAAAACGTAACATGGGCATAAGATGTCACAAGTGCACGGCGGTTGCCTAGTCCACAATATCATGCCCGGCGGGGCGTTGCCGGATTTGCGCGTCTTGCTGGTGTTGAACCAATGGATCCATGACCCGTTTCCAGTGTTTTGGCCACAATGCCAAGGTCGCCATCACTGGCAATGAGCGCGGCAATTGTGGCATTTCCGATGTCAAACGGAGCTGCGGATAGGGACGGGCTGGATGCGCGTGATGGTCAGAATGACGGGGCGCATTCAGCATCAAAGATGAGGTAAACCAATGCCTTGCGTTCCAACTATGGCCATCTGAGACAGGTTCGGGTTTGCCGTTTGCCAGAATGGTTCGGCGCAGCCCGTAATGTTGAACATAGTCAGAGATCAGCAATTGGCTTTGGGCGAAGCCTGCCAACAAAAACAGGGAAATCAGCCCAGGAATGCCATGACCGAGATAGGCCAGTGCCATCATCAATCCGGCACCACTGAGGTATAAAATATAGGGGTGGTGCCATTTGCGCCGCTTGATCCGCGCCAACCGAACGGTTTCGGCCCGATATCCGGCAACAAAGGAACCAATCCAGGCGCGTTTGGCAAAGCGATAATAGGATTCGCCTTTGCGGGCGGAATTGGGGTCCTGGTCCGTGGCCACATGAATGTGATGGACCAAAGGATGCGCCGAGGTGTGATGGCCAAACAGCAACGTGATATAGACCCATTTCCCCAACCGATGCAGGGGGCGGGCACCACGATGAATAAGTTCATGAGCGTTGGAATTGCTCACCTGACCCAGAAACAGCCCCGAGGCTAGGAATAGCGGGATTTTTTCCCATAGAGTCAGGCCAGTATCCCCTGAAAGGGCAGCAATACAGATCGCAAGTATCCAGAAATGCGCGACGGCCAGAAACACTGATAGGGGATCCGCGGCTGGGAATTCCCGGTCGGGGTCTTCGGATAGGGTCAGTGCAACCAGTTCATCCAGCAAAGCCGCCAACGCGGTTTGATAGAAAAACGCCGCCAGCACCCACCATCCGCCCCAAATCGCGGCAATGCTGATGAGAAACACCGGCAGGGATGAAATCACGGCAAAAAGGGTCATGCGCAGGGTCATAAATTGCCCATAGCATAAATTCGTTTCCTCTCAAGCGTGATTTGGCTTCGTGGGGGCACGTAACATTGTCGTTTTTGCATGGTTGTGATCGGTTTGCGCACGCTAACCTGTCCAAAATATATCAAGAGGAGCGCCGCAATGGCCTTGGATAATCGCGAAGGGGTCTGGAAATCTGGCAAGGGAAAGGGTCGTAAAACGCCCAAAGGTCGTCAATTGGATGACCAATCCTGGTCTGAGGTTAAGACGTTGCTGGGCGATTCCCCACGCCGTCGCGACATGCTGATTGAATATTTGCATTTGATTCAGGATGCTTATGGGCATCTGTCGGCCGCGCATTTACGCGCATTGGCCGAAGAAATGCGCATTTCTCAGGCTGAAATTTACGAAGTCGCGACTTTTTATGCGCATTTTGATGTCGTCAAAGAAGACGCGCCTGTGCCACCTGCATTAACCATTCGGGTGTGCGATTCTCTGTCATGTGAACTGGCCGGGGCGCAGGCGTTACAACAGGCGCTTACAGACGGGCTTGATCCAACAGAGGTGCGGGTTTTGCGGGCACCATGCATGGGGCGTTGTGACACGGCGCCAACATTGGAATTGGGTCATAATCACATCGATCACGCCACATTTGACAAAGTTCTAGCGGCAATCCAAGCAGACGATACCCATCCGATTATCCCGGATTATCAGGACTTTGCGGCCTATTCTGCCGATGGGGGTTATCAAAAACTGGTCGATTTCCGTGCAAACGGGGATGTGGATGCGCTGCAGGATACTTTGCTTGAAGCCGGTCTGCGCGGGCTGGGCGGGGCCGGGTTTCCTTCTGGCCGCAAATGGAGCTTTGTGCGCGCAGAAGCCGGGCCTCGCTATTTGGCCGTCAACGGGGACGAAGGCGAACCGGGCACATTCAAAGACCGGTTTCATCTGGAACGCGAGCCTCACATGTTCCTTGAGGGCATGTTGATCGCGGCCCATGCGGTCGAAGCAGAAACATGTTTCATTTATATGCGCGACGAATATCCCGCCGTTCTTGAAATTTTGCGACGTGAAATCAAAGCGTTGGAACAGTCCGGTCTGGTGGAACCCGGATATATCGATCTGCGCCGCGGGGCTGGGGCATATATCTGTGGCGAAGAAAGCGCGATGATCGAATCCATCGAAGGTAAACGTGGATTGCCGCGTCATCGCCCACCTTTTGTCGCGCAAGTTGGGATTTTTAATCGCCCGACATTGGTGCACAATGTCGAGACGCTGTATTGGGTCGCGCAAATCACCCGCTCTGGCCCGCAAGTCTTTAACTCTGTTGAGAAAAACGGTCGCAAAGGTTTGCGCAGTTTCTCTGTTTCAGGGCGTGTCAAACAGCCCGGGATGCATTTGCTGCCGGCGGGATCCACAATCGTCGACATTATAGACGCCGCTGGTGGAATGCTGGATGGGCATCAGTTTAAGGCCTATCAACCCGGGGGGCCTTCGTCGGGATTGCTGCCCGCATCCTTAAACGATGTGCCGCTGGATTTTGACACATTGCAACCCCATGACACGTTTATTGGGTCCGCTGCCGTGGTGGTTTTGTCTGATCAAGACAGCGCCAAAGACGCCGCATTGAACATGCTTCGGTTCTTTGAAGATGAAAGCTGCGGTCAATGTACGCCCTGTCGCGCGGGCTGTGAAAAGGCGGTTAAATTGATGCAAGCTGACCGCTGGGACCAGGAATTGTTGGAAGAATTATGCACAACAATGAGTGACGCCAGCATTTGCGGATTGGGTCAGGCGGCCCCAAATCCGATCCGTCTGACCATGCGTCATTTCCCCGACGAGGTATAAGACATTCAGCGGTGAAAGGTCTAAGCTGTGGACATGGCTCAGATTTTTCACCCTGCAATATTGTTTTCGGTCGGATGCGTGATGGCAATTTTGTATTTGCCACGCACATCGCGAAAAATACGCTGGAACAGATCAATCCGTAAAACGCTGCCATTGGCATTGTTTGCGCTGGCCGCTTGGGCAGAAGGGAGCCCCCCTTTATTGGTTGCTGGTTTGGCTCTGTCAGCAGCTGGGGATTTTGCCTTATCCCGCGCGGGAAAAAACGCCTTTCTTTTGGGGATGCTGGCCTTTGCCGGGGCGCATCTCGCTTATCTCAGCATCATGATCCCGTTCACCGCCGCACCCAATTGGGGGCTGTTTGGCATCTTCATGATGTTGGGCGCCTCGACGGAAATATGGCTGATCCCCAAAACGGACGGGTTAAAATGGCCGGTGCGCATTTATATCGTGATCATTTTAGCGATGGGAATTGCGGCGTTGGGATTGCCGGGATCAATGATGTTGGCAACTTTGGGTGCGGTGATGTTCATTTTGTCCGATCTCATCCTATCAATCGAAATTTTTATCCTTCCTGACGGGCACAAAGTCCGCTGGGTCCTGTCAAAAATGGTTTGGATCACATATATCGCGGCGCAATGTGCACTTTTCTTGGCGCTAGGCGGGGGATAAGCTGTGCCGACTTGCGCCTGCTCTTTCAAATTTGGGTGCGCAGGATTAGGTGTAACAAAACCATATACCCACCCGAAACCGTAGGATTTGGGCATTTTCAGACGGACAGGCTAGATCGCGCATGGCATTTTTTAAGAAACTCAAAGATCGGTTGTTCCGCTCGTCTTCGAAACTCGAAGAGGGGTTGGATGCGATTGTCAGCGAAGGTGGTGAGACAGACCCGGTTTCCGACGTTGAGGTGCCCACACCACACATCGCAGAGAAACCCGCGCCCGAACCCGCGCCTGTTTCGCCTGCTGCTGCCGAGGATGACGTCAAAGACGTAGATACTGATGAGGTTTCCATCGCGCCACAGCCAACCGCGCCCGCTTTGACGCCCCCTTCGTTGGTGCAAGAGGATCCCGTTGAAACGCCCGTGAAACCCGGATTGATGAGCCGCATCATTGGGCGAACTGAACCTCAGGTTATGCGTCGGGTTCTGGACGATGACATGCTGGAACAACTCGAAGAGCTGCTGATCACGTCGGATATGGGCGTGGATACGGCCCTGCGTGTCACCGCCAATATGGCCGAAGGCAGAATGGGAAAACGACTGTCGTCCCAAGAGGTTAAACAATTGATGGCGCAAGAAGTGGCGCGCATCATGGAGCCTGTGGCCCGACCATTACCGATCTACCCGACCAAACCCCAAGTGGTGTTGGTTGTTGGGGTGAATGGATCCGGAAAAACCACGACGATCGGGAAATTGGCCAGTCAATTTAAGGCCGCAGGAAAACATGTGGTCATTGCCGCAGGGGATACGTTCCGGGCTGCGGCTGTCGAACAATTGCAGGTTTGGGGGGATCGCGCTGGCGTGCCGGTTTTGACCGCGCCAGAAGGGTCCGATCCTGCCAGCCTGGCCTTTGATGCATTGACCCAAGCCCAAGCAGATGGGGCCGATTTGTTGATGATCGACACTGCAGGGCGATTGCAAAACCGGGCAGACCTGATGGAAGAATTGTCCAAAATTGTCCGCGTCATTCAGAAAAAGGACCCGGATGCCCCGCATAACACGTTGTTGGTTTTGGATGCCACAACCGGCCAAAATGCGGTGAGCCAGGTCAAAACATTCCAAGAGTTGGCCGATGTGTCAGGGTTGGTCATGACCAAATTGGATGGAACGGCCAAGGGCGGGGTTTTGGTATCATTGGCGGATAAGTTCGGCCTGCCAATCCACGCGATTGGTGTGGGTGAGCAAATAGATGACCTGGCCCCATTTGATCCAGAAGATTTCGCCAAAGCTTTGACCGGATTGGAATAGATCCGCCAATCACAACGAAACGTGAATTGTCATTTTTCAACCTGGTTTGAGGTGAGCGAGTATCCATTGCCGATATTGCTTGCACTTTTGCAATCTCGCACAGGGGATTGTGTTTGTATGGATGGGTTGGGCTGCCACCCAGAAAATAAACGCACCAAACTGCAATAAGGGCTGTTTTCAAGCCGTATCACGGTTACATAAGGCACATGGCTGAAAAACAAATCAATCCCGTCCTCAAGCAAGTTCTTGAACTTGGTCCCACGATTTTGTTCTTTGTGATCTACCTTAAGATCAAAGACGAAAACTTTGTGATTTTGGGGACAGAATATTCCGGTTTCATTGTTGCGGCACTGATACTGGTCCCCATGCTATTGGCGGCAATGGGCGCGCTGTGGTTCCTCACAGGCAAGCTATCCAAAATGCAATTGTTCACCGCATTTATGGTCATTTTCTTTGGTGGATTGACCGCGTATTTTAATGATGAAAAATTCTTTAAGATGAAAACATCCATTGTTTATGGTGTTTTAGCCGCGCTTTTGGGTATCGGACTTTTGCGTGGCCGATCATATATGGAATATGTGATGGGGGAATTTCTGCCGCTGCAACGCGAGGGGTGGATGATCCTTACTCGGCGTTTATGCGCGATGTTCGCAGCGATGGCCGTCGCAAACGAAATCATTTGGCGCACCCAGAGCGATGATGTGTGGGTCACGTTGGAAACCTTTGCGTTTCCTGCGGTGTTGTTTGTATTTCTTTGGGTGCAGATCATGTCGCTGCAACGCTATCTGATCGAACCCGACGACGAACCCAGCTAATGGCGCGTTCCAAAGCTGCGCAAAGGGCGCTGGTTGGTTGATGGCCCGCTACGTTCCTGTCGCAAAAGCGAAACTTGTGACGGGGTGATCATTTTATCAAACCGGATACCCGCCATATTATCGCGTGCCCAGATGACCCAACATGGAAACATGAGGTCGTCCATTTCCATGGTCAATTTTTCCCCTGCTTCAAGCTCAACCCCGTGAACCCGGGCTCCGCCCTGAGAAATATTGCGCAAATCACCCAAAACCACGCCTGTTTCGCGGCGCAAGTTTACAAGAGTCTGAGACGGAAGTCGGTTAGATCGATATCGCATTTCGCACCAAAAAAGACGTTTTACAGAATCACTGTCTTTATTTTGGGGTACCGCGAGTTAACAGTTTCTAACTGCGCTCAAAAAAGGATGAACGTTGCTATCTCTGGCTTCAAAACACCCAGTTCTTTCGATGCTAAGTGCTTTGAATCGTTAAATTAACCCTGCTGCGATTTCTTTGATTGCAATTTTCCTGCCTTGGTACGAGGCAAAACCGGTAGCATGGCCTGATTTGTCAGAAAAACCCCAGTCATATTGGTCTGAAATACACAGGCCACAATTTGCACTCGGTATCAGAGCTGACATCAATTGGTTTTACGTTTGGGCATAAACGGCAGCGGTGCGACGGGAATGCCATCTTCGATCAGTTTTTTGGCCTCTTCGGGTTTGGCCTCTCCGTAAATGGCGCGTTCTGGTGCGTCGCCGTCATGCATTGCCCGTGCCTGTGACACGAATTCACCCCCGACATATTCTGAGTTTTCTTCGACCTTTTTACGCAGATCAGCCAGTTTTGCCTGATCGTGATCTGCCGGTTCAGAAAGTGAGGGTTGTGGGGGGGCAGCCGCACGTTCCTTTGGGGCGACGCGCGGGGTCATGAGGCTTTTCTCGACCTTGGTCGACCCACATACGGCACATGCCAAATGTCCTGCGCGATGCAGGCTGTCATAGGCCGCAGCAGATTGAAACCAGCTGTCAAAGCTGTGGCCATCATCGCATTTCAAGGAATAGCGGATCATGTTTGGTTGCGCGTGTTCATTGGTGCATCATTAAACGGGTTTGACAGGGGCGCAAGGTTATCAACGTAAATGTCGCGGGTCAAAATTACGGATAATGTGACGCAGTTCCGGGTCTGAAATCTTGGACGCGGCTTTGCGCGGGGTAAACCATTTGCGACGTCGTTGATGGGATTCAGGCCATGTCGAATGCGCCTTTTTGACCCGCATCGCATAAACAACCGCAATCACCGGAAGCTGCTCTCCTTCGTGTTCCTTATCATAGGAAAACAACCCCAATGGCTGAGGATGCACACGCCCTTCCAGGCCGGCTTCTTCCCAGGCTTCGGTGGCGGCGGCGTCCTGCGGGGTGATGCCGGGCATCGGCCAGCCTTTGGGCACAATCCAACGCCCCGTTCCGCGACTGGTGATCAGGCAAATTTCGGGTTTGTCTTTGCGGATGCGATACGCAATCGCCGCAAACTGGGTCCGCACGTCGCGCTTTTGAGCGCCAGGAAGCTTAAGAGGGCGTTGCGTCATGTTCACGATGGATCTGCTTTGGTCGTTCGCTCGATGGTCATGTTTGGTTTGTCTTGTTTTTCTAAACTTATCGTGAACCCACATTAATGAACAGAGCGCGCGCCCCGCTAAATATAGGGAAAATCCATACCTTTGCGGCGAAAGTACCAGTTTCATAGGGCAGGAATTGTAAAAATTGGTGTGTTCGCGACCAGATCAGGTCGTGAAAGGGCATTCGATCTGACGCTATTGCAAACAGGCTGAAGTTAAATCTCAAATTTTCGGAGGGCATCATGAATATTGGATTTATCGGCTTGGGGAATGTGGGGGGCAAGCTTGCCGGAAGTTTGCTGCGCAACAAACATCATTTGCGGGTCTTTGATGTGCAGAATGATCTGGTCGAGCGGTTTGTGGCCCTTGGCGCGCAAAACGGTGGGTCAGCCAAGGCGGTGATGCGCGATTGTGATGTGGTGATCACCTGTTTGCCGTCCCCAGAGATCAGCGAGGCGGTCATGGATCAGATGCTGCCGGAAATAACCAAGGGCAAGGTTTGGCTGGAAATGTCCACAACCGACGAAGCCGAGGTCAAACGGTTGGGCGCATTGGTGATGGCGCGCGGTGGTGCGGCGGTGGATTGCCCGGTATCGGGGGGCTGCCACCGGGCGGATACGGGTAACATTTCGATTTTTGCGGGCTGTGATCGTGCGACGTTTGAACGGATATTGCCATTGCTGACCACCATGGGGCGACGGGTGCTGCATACGGGTGATCTGGGATCCGCGTCGATCCTAAAGGTGATGACCAATTATCTGGCAACGGCCAATTTGTTGACCTGTTGCGAGGCATTGGTCACCGCAAAAGCCGCCGGAATGGACCTGAACACCACCTATGAGGCGATTAAAATTTCGTCGGGCACGTCCTTTGTGCATGAAACCGAAAGTCAGGTCATTTTGAATGGGTCACGTGATATTTCGTTTACGATGGATTTGGTGAAAAAGGATATTGGCCTGTTTCAGGATGTTGCCGATCGCGCTGGTGTGCCGCTGGATATCAATCCTCTGCTGATGGGCATCATCGATGATGGGATAGACCGTTTCGGCCGCGGGAATGGTCCCCTAATATTATCAGGCGGTTAGAGGATGCGACGGGGTTGGAGATTCGCGCGCCCGGTTTTCCAGCGCAAATGACAGACCAAGAGCCAGAAGAGCAGGGATACGAGGTTATCCCAAAGGGTTTGAAATAAATTGCGCGGTGGCAATTGAACTATTCAGTTCAGTATCTATGTTGCCCAGACCAGACTGCAAAACTGCGCCAGCTTGTAGTCCATTTGCCAAAAGGTCCTGACATGAAAATACTACCGACCCTCGCCGTTGTGTTCACATTTGTCCATGGGCCGCTATTGGCCCAAGACAGTACAGACCCGGTGATCCGCCCGGTCAAAACGCAAATGCTAGAAGCGAGCGAATTGTCATTTGAACGACAGTTTTTTGGTCAGGTTGTTGCCCGTCAGACGGTTGACTTCGCGTTTCAGGTCGGTGGCCAGATCGTCGATTTCCCGGTTTTAGAGGGTGAAACCGTCCCTAGGGGCGGGCTGATTGCACAGCTGGACCAAGAGACGTTTCAATTGTCGTTGGATCAGGCACGGTTGCAAAAGGAACAGGCGGATCGCACGGTGGCGCGGTTGGGGCAATTGTCAGGAAACTCTGTCAGTCAGGTGGCGCGCGACGATGCGGAAACCCAGGCCGCATTGACCGCGATTGCTGTGCGCAACGCAGAATATGCTATTGATCATGCGTCACTTTATGCTCCGTTTGATGCGTTGGTTGCCACGCGGAACGTTCCAAATTTTGCAACGATCAGCGCGGGAACCCCCGTTGTGCGGCTGCATGACATGTCTGAATTGCGGGTGGATATCGACGTGCCCGAAATCTTGTTTCAGCGGGCAGGGCGCGAACCAAATGTGGAAATCTGGGCGGATTTTCCCGTCACAGATCAGCTTTATCCGTTGGAAATCCGTGAATATAACGCCGAAAGCTCCGCAATCGGCCAAACCTTTCGCATCACATTTGGCATGGAACCCCCCAAAGATCTGGTGGTTTTGCCCGGCTCATCCGTGACCGTGCATGTGCGCATTCAGGGCGGACCCACGGGGATTATCGTTCCCACATCCGCGCTGGCCCCGCAATCGGACGGGACTGTCATGGCGTTTGTCTTTGTCGAGGATGCCAATGACCAAGGCCATGTAGAGGCCCGCAAGGTCACTGTTTCACCCACCCCTGATGGTCAATTTGCCGTTCAGGACGGACTAAATATCGGGGATGAAATCATCATCGCGGGTGTTCAACTGCTCAGCGACGGCGCAATTGTGCGTCGTTTCGCTGGCTTTGCAAATTAAGGCGCACCCAGATGAGCATTGCACGTTTCGCGATTGAGCGACCGCTATACACTTGGATGATCATGCTTTGGGCGCTGTTTGGCGGGCTTTGGGGATTTAACGATCTGGGCCGTCTAGAAGACCCGGCCTTTACGATCAAGGTTGCGGTGGTTTCAACGCAATATCCCGGCGCCACGGCAGAACAAGTCGCGCGCGAAGTGACCGAACCGCTAGAGGCGGCGATCCAGAAAATGGGGGAGGTCGACAAAATCACGTCGCTGAATCAGCCCGGATTTTCCCTGATTACGGTCGAAGTCAAACCCACCTTTGACGGATCCGAATTGCCGGATGTCTGGACGCGTTTGCGTGCCAAGGTGGATAATGCCGCGCGAAACCTACCCGAAGGCGCGCAGGTTCCGTTTGTGAATGATGGGTTTGGGGACGTGTTTGGCCTGTATTACGCGGTGACCGCCCAAGGCTATAGTGACCAGGAACAGCACCAAATGGCGACTTTCCTGCAACGGGAATTGCTGGCCGTTGACGGGGTTGCAGATGTGAATGTGTCCGGTCTGCCCGACGAAGCGATTTTTGTGGAACCTGATCTGTCATTGATGGTGAACCAACAAATCGCCCCCCAGACCATTCAGGCGGCCATTGCGAATTCCAACTCGGTTGTGGGGGCTGGCGCATCTGATACTGGCCGCACCCGCACCATTATCCAAGCTCCGGACGGATCAGAATCCGTGTCGGCCATTTCCGGGCTAAGTGTCGGAATCGGTGGCGAGATTTTGAACGTCGTGGATGTTGCCAATGTCAGCCGGGGGCGGGTGTCCAATCCATCGTTGATGATCCGGTTCGACGGCACAGAAGCCTTTGCCATCGGCATCGCCGGGCTGGGGGATGAAAACATCGTCGAAGTTGGCAATCGCGTGGATGCGCGGCTGGCGGAATTGCAGGCCGACATTCCCGTAGGGGTCGAATTGCACCCGATCTATCAACAGCACCTTGTCGTGGACGAAGCATCAAACGCATTTTTGGTCAATCTGGCCATGTCCGTTGCGATTGTGGTGGCCGTTTTGGCGTTGGCCATGGGCTGGCGTGCGGCGATTGTGGTGGGCGCGACATTGTTGCTGACTGTGGTTGGCACGCTGTTTTTCATGGCGATCTTTTCCATTGAAATGGAACGGATTTCGCTGGGCGCATTGATCATTGCGATGGGCATGTTGGTCGACAACGCCATTGTGGTCGCCGAAGGCATGCAAGTGGGCATGATGCGTGGCAAAACATCCCGCGAAGCCGCGGACGAAGCCACCCAGAAAACCCAAATCCCATTGCTTGGGGCAACGGTGATTGGGATCATGGCTTTTGCCGGGATCGGGCTTAGCCCGGATGCGACAGGTGAATTTTTGTTCTCGCTCTTTGCGGTGATCGGTATCTCGTTGATGCTGTCATGGGTGTTGGGCGTTTCGGTGACGCCTTTGTTGGGCCATTACTTCTTTAAGCAAGCCAAAGAAGGCGGCGGCGATGCCTATGGCGGGCCGTTGTTCCGGGCTTATGGTGCGGTGCTGCGTTTGGCATTGCGTCTGCGCTGGTTGGTGATCGCGGCCTTGCTGGGACTAACCGTGGTGTGTTTCATCGGCTTTGGTCAGGTCAAACAGCAGTTTTTCCCGGACAGCAACACGCCGCTGTTTTTTGCCCATTACAAACTGCCGCAAGGCACGTCGATCCATGCGGTGTCTGAGGATCTATCGCGCGTCGAAGACTGGTTGGCCACCCGAGAAGAAGTGGTGTCTGTGACGTCCTTTATGGGCAATGGCGCGACGCGGTTTATGCTGACATATCAATCCGCTGACGCGAACCAATCCTATGGTCATCTGATCATTCGCACAGAAAATCTGGACCAAATTCCCGCATTGCAGGCCGATTTAGAAGCGTTCAGCGCCCAATATCTGGCAGACGGAGAGTTCCGCACAGAACGTCTGGTCTTTGGTCCCGGTGGGGGCGCGCCCATTCAGGCGCGGTTCTCTGGATCGGACCCGGCGGTGCTGCGATCCTTGGCACGAGAGGCGATGGTTCGGATGCAATCGGCCAGTTCTGATCTGGAACATTTGCGGACCAATTGGCGGGAACAGGAATTGGTGATCAAACCGATTTATGCAACCGAACGGGCGCAAACTGCGGGGATTGATCGCGAAGACATTGCCGCAACGCTGGAATTTGCCACCGAAGGGACACGTGGCGGGACCTACCGCGAAGGGGATCGTCTGATCCCGATCATTTTCCGCCTGCCACAGGAGTCAAACCTGACCTTGCTGGACCAAGTTCTGGTGTCGCCGCAATCCGGTCGGGTGATCCCGATTGAACAGGTGGTCGATGGTCTAAGCGCAGAAGTTCAGAACACTTTGGTACATCGCCGGGACCGTCAATTGACGATTACGGTGAATGCTGGGGTGCGCGCCGGGGTCAATGCAGCCGCCGTGCAGACCCAAATCCAAAGCGCGGTCGAAGCGATGGAATTGCCCATCGGCTATAAGATGGAATGGGGGGGGGAATATGAAAATTCCCGCGAAGCTCAGGCCAGTCTTGGGGGGCAATTGCCAGTTTCGATCCTGATCATGGTGTTGATTTCTATCTTGTTGTTCAATGCGTTAAAGCAACCCATTATCATCTGGCTATTGGTGCCGATGTCGGTCAATGGCGTGGCAATTGGTCTGTTGGGGACCGGTTTGCCGTTCTCCTTTACAGCGCTCTTGGGCCTGCTGAGCCTGTCTGGGATGTTGATCAAAAACGGCATTGTTTTGGTTGAGGAAATCGATCTGGTCCGTGCGACCGGACTTCCTTTGCGCGACGCAATTGTTCAGGCCAGCACATCGCGTCTGCGCCCGGTTGTTTTGGCGGCGGCCACGACAATCCTTGGCATGGCTCCCTTGCTGAGCGATGCGTTTTTTGTGTCGATGTCTGTGACAATCATGGGGGGGCTTGCGTTTGCATCTGTCCTGACATTGGTCGCAGCGCCGGTGTTTTATGACGTGTTCTTTTCACGAGAAGAACGCCGACGTTTGGCCAAAGTTAACCCCGCCTAGGTCGATATAAAATGAACCTGACCGTCGGTGATTACGGCGGCGGTCAGGTGCCCGGTTGCATAGGCCCCGGTGTCGATGCTGATGCGACCCTGACGGATCAGGGGCTGGTCGACAATCGTATGGCCATGCACCACCCAAATGCCGTCTTTTCGAGGGGTCCGGTCAAAATTTGGATGCCCCCAAATCAGCGTCCCCGACGGCTGACTTTCGATGGACAGGGTGGGGTCCGCCCCTGCATGCAGGATACACACGTTTCCTGATTGAACCAAAACCGGTAGATTTGATAGCCAATCGATCATATCTGGACCGGCCCGTTCGCGAAGTTTGAACACAGCCTCGGCGATGTGTTCGGGTTTGGGGTTTGGGGTCAGCGGCACCCCAAAAGATGCAAGCGTTTGCAACCCGCCATGGCGCAGCCACGTCCCATGTCCCCGATCCGGCTCCATCATAAAGTTGAGCAGCATTTCATCGTGATTGCCAACCAAGCAGGTCACGTCTCTGTTGGGATCTGTGGTCAGCTGCATCAGGCGGCGCAGCACGGCTTCGCTTTGATCGCCGCGATCGGTGTAATCGCCGACAAAAATGGTTTTCATCTTGGGGTCGATTTTGCCCAGCAACGCATCCAAAAGATCAAGCCGCCCGTGAATATCCCCAATGACCTGCAATGGTTCATCCGGGGAAATGGTTGGAAAATCGACGTCCTGCCGCTGTGACAGTTTCTTAAGAAATGAAGCAAACATAGGTGTTTATGGCGTTGAGTGGGGCAAGAACACAATGTTCTTTTTGTGCAAATTGAAACCGGGCCATGCAAATTGATCCTGTTTTTCTTGGCCAGCTAGCGTTGGGCGATTGTCGCAGATCAACACAAATCCGTTAACAACCGATATAGTGCAGTAATCTAAGCCACCAAAAGGCAACTCTGTCGGTGACTACCTGCCCGAGGACCAATCAGATCGGGACGCAGGGGACGCTAATGCCCAGTGCGTTGCGCCAGCACCTTAAACGTTTGGAAAACCAGTTTCATATCGGTTCGAAACGACAGATTGCGGTAATATTCATTGTCAAAATCCGCCCGATCCGCAAAGCTGGTTTCGCCGCGCCCACTGACCTGCCATGGACCCGAAATTCCGGGGCGCAATTGGTAATAGCCGGTCCCGTTGGCCTGTCGGTACAGCGCCTCTTGGTTTAGCATAAACGGGCGCGGCCCGATAAAGCTCATCTCACCTTTGAGGATGTTGAAAACCTGTGGCAGCTCATCAAGACTGGTGGCGCGGATGAATTTCCCAAATGCCGTGATCCGTGGGTCGTGGCGTAGTTTCTGATTGATGTGCCACTCAGCGGCGGCGTCAGGGTTTTGGTCTAAATACTGGGTCAGTTTCCGGTCCGCATCATGCACCATGGACCGTATTTTAAGGCATTTAAAGGTTGTGCCGTTTAGCCCAACGCGATCCTGCACAAACAGGCCAGGGCCCCCATCACGCCGCGCCATCATCCACACACCCAAGATGATCGGCGTGATCAGCGGCAAAATGGCCAAAGCCAGCACAATGTCAAAGATACGTTTGCCAAATGATGCATAAAACGTGCGTGGCACTGGCTTGCGTTGTGACGTTGCGATCTGGGGGGGTGCGATCTGAGGCGCTGCAATCTGGAACCGTAATTCCGAGTATTCCGTTGGTTTCATCGCCCCATCCATCCTCATTTGCCGCCCACATGGACATTGACCCAACGTCGCAATCTAAGAGCGCTGAGTCTAGATAATGCCTAACGAAGGGTTAACGACCCATGCTGCACTTGCATAAAATTCAACCATCTTTGTCTGGTTTGCTTATGTTTCGCGTTGTTCAGAATCTCCGCACACCGACTGTGACATCTGAAAAGGCTTGTGACGCCACTGGGGCTGGGGCATATGATTTTGCGGGTTAGATCTGTTTTGCAGCCCGGTTTGATGCCCCGATGATTGACCCAGATGATTGACAAGGAACACTTTATGACCACGCCTGCACCCCAACCTGTTGCTTTTGTCACCGGTGCGGCCGGGTTTATCGGTTTTCACCTATGTACGCGGCTGCTTGCGGATGGGTTCCGCGTTGTTGGGATCGACAGTTTGAACGATTATTATGATGTTGCGCTTAAACAACGTCGCCAATCTATGCTGCTGCAAAACCCTTCTTTTACGGCGATCACGGCTAAAATCGAAGAGCCAAACCGCCTGATGGATCTGTTTGAGGAATATCGGTTTGATGTGGTTGTGCATTTGGCGGCGCAGGCCGGGGTGCGGTATTCGATCGACAATCCGCGCGCCTATGTCGAGGCAAATCTGGTCGGCACATTTGAACTGCTAGAGGCAATCCGTGCCTATCCGCCGCGCCACAGTTTGCTGGCATCCACATCGTCGGTTTACGGGGCCAATACGGACATGCCGTATCGTGAAACCGACAAAGTCGACACCCAAATGTCGTTTTATGCGGCGACCAAGAAATCCAATGAAATGATGGCGCATTCTTATGCGCATTTGTACGATTTGCCGATCACGATGTTCCGTTTCTTTACGGTTTATGGCCCGTGGGGGCGCCCGGATATGGCGCTGTTCAAATTCACCAAGGCGATCCTGAACGGCGACCCGATTGATATCTACAACAATGGTGAAATGCAGCGGGACTTTACCTATGTCACTGATTTGGTTCAGGGTATTCGGCTGTTGATCGACACACCGCCGGTGCGCCCTGATGATGGCGTTTCGCCTGATGGTGACAGTTTGTCGACGGTTGCGCCTTGGCGGGCGGTGAATGTGGGCAATTCCAATTCTGTGCCGTTGTTGGATTTTGTTGATGCCATCGAAAAGGCGCTGGGCCGCAAGGCGATCCGCAATATGATGCCGATGCAGGCGGGCGATGTGCCTGCCACCTGGGCCGATGCAGGGTTGCTAAACGAACTGACCGGATATGTCCCGACAACTGATATTCAGCACGGTGTGCAGGCCTTTGTGGACTGGTATCGCGACTATTACGAGATTTGACAAAGGGTTAGACCATGGCTGTGAAATTCGGAACGAGCGGGCTGCGTGGGTTGGTGGTCGACATGACACCCGATTTGATCGCGGATTATACGCGGGCTTTTTTGCGCAGTTGCGACGTGGGAACCGGGCTGTTTATTGGGCATGATTTGCGGGCATCGTCGCCAGATATGGCCGCAATCGTCGGGCAAACGGCGCGGGCGCTGGGCGTTGACATCTATGGATGCGGGGCATTGCCGACACCCGCATTGGCGTTGGCCGCGGGGGCCGCAGGGGCAGGGGCCATCATGGTGACCGGCAGCCACATTCCGGCGGATCGCAATGGGCTGAAATTCTATTCCACAGCGGGCGAAATCCTAAAGCAGGACGAACAGGCCATTCTCAATCATCTCGGGCAAAATGGCGACGCGCCCAATCCCGGCAAGGCAATTGCGCAATCCGATGCGGGCGCGCAATTTGTTGATCGATATGTGCGGGCCTTTGGTGTGGATGCGCTGATTGGGCGCCGGATCGGGGTTTACACCCATTCAGCGGTCGGGCGCGATCTGTTGATGACGCTGTTGTCATTGCTGGGGGCCGATGTGGTTGAACTGGGACGTTCTGAGGTTTTTATCCCCGTCGATACAGAGGCTTATGACCCAGAAATCGGGGCCATGCTGGCAGGCTGGACGCAGGAACACGGGTTGGATGCAATTGTGTCCACCGACGGGGACAGCGATCGGCCTATGGTGACGGATGAAACAGGTCAGGTGATTGCCGGGGATATTTTGGGGCAAATCACCAGCGTTGTTCTGGGTGCAGACCGGATTGTGACGCCAATATCATCCAATTCGGGTGTTTTGCAAAAGGCTTTCTCAGGCGTTTCGTTAACGAAAATCGGGTCACCTTATGTGATTGCAGGGATGCAGGAATTGGCGGATGCCAAAACCGCCGGCTATGAGGCCAATGGCGGATTTTTGCTCGGATATGAGGCCCAAGGCCCAGCCGGTGCGTTGATGCCGTTGATGACCCGCGACAGTTTTTTGCCAATCGTTTCGGTTTTACACGCGGCCAAGGGGCAGACATTATCCCAGTTGGTGGCGCAGGAACCAGCGGTGTTTACAGCCGCGGACAGATTGCAAAATATCGCGACGCAACGGTCCAACGCGTTGGTTGCGACATTGGTGAATGACGCAGCCGCCCGCGCGGAATTTGTGCGCTTTGCCGGATCAACAGAGGTTAAGCTGGACCTGACTGACGGGATGCGTGTGATCCTGAAAAACGGAGTGACACTGCATCTGCGACCCTCTGGGAATGCCCCGGAACTACGACTTTATGTCGAAGCATCCTCAAAAGAGAAAGCGCAGGATGTATTGCAGTTAGGTCTGGATAAGTTGCTGGAAACGCTGAGTTAAGTGGCGTTTTTCGAATACCATTTCTGCAGGTCATCAACGTTGTCATTCAGGCGATCGGCCATGCCGTCCGCATAGTCCAGAAAAGCCGCAAGGTTGGCGTCATTCACGCCTAAAACCACAGGAATACCGCGCAAAACTGCATCAGAAATAACAGCGCGGAATCCGTGACCTTCGGCTTCGCGTTTGCCAAATTTGTTGATCAACAACAATTGGGCATCATCGCTGAGGGATGCATTGGCGTGGCCCACGGCCTCTTCCAATACAGAGGCGTCCAACCGGCATCCTTTGGACCCAGCACCCAAAGATTGGGAAATACGCAAAACGGGCCCATCCGGCAAAACCCGCACGTCCATGTCACATAAATGGCTGGGCGCGCATTCCGTATTGGTCTGAACCACGCCGGCCAATTTCACGCCTTGCTGTTCGCAGAGCGCTGCAAATTCCCCCAAAACGCGATCCGTGCCACCGCGGCGGCTGCTCATGATATAGGCCAGTTTCATGACGGCTCCTTTGCTGATGCTGTGGTGGCATCAAATCACAACCGCCGCAAGGGGGACTCAGGTCACAGAGGCCCGCTGCGATCACAGATGCAGCGCAAACCCAAGGCGCTGAAATCGATCTTTGCTCAGCTCTTTGGCATGAAGCCAGTCGGCGTGTTTCCGGCACCCAGAAACAGATGCATATAAGGGTCGGGTTCGTGGGTGGATGGAACGTGGTCTTCGGCGATGGCCAGCACAAAATCCATGTTCAACATTTCCGTATAAAATGTGACTGTTTCTTTGGTGTCTTTGCAGCGATAAGCCACGTGGTGGATGTGATCGATTTTCAAATTCGGGGTCATCATTGGGCTTCTCCGGCTTATTGCGTTTGCAATGATTGCCAAATTGGGTGGGGATATGGTTTGATTTAGGTCAATTCGTTGCGCCTGCAACGATGTATTCTGCCTACCAAGTGGAGACGACATGCAGCTTGAGACTTACTTTCCTTACTTATTGGCGGTCACCGCTGAATCGTTTTCGCAAAAATTGGTGGACGTCTATGGGCGCACATATGGTTTATCCCGAGAGGAATGGCGGCTGTTATTTCTGCTGGCCGAAGCCAGAGAGTTAACGTCGTTGGAATTGTCCCGGCGTACGACATTGGACAAAGTCCAGGTCAGCCGGGCCGCGCAAAGGTTGGAAAACAAGGATCTGATCACCCGTTGCATTTCCGGGCAGGATCGTCGTTTGCGGCTTTATACGTGCACCGATGCCGGGCAGGCGCTGTTTGCAAAAGTGTTTCCAGAGGTTCAGGCGCAATCTCAGGACATTTTAGATGCGATCGAGCCTGACGACATGGTGGCGCTGAAACAGGGATTACACGCGTTGCTGGTTGCGGTTAAGGCCCATACGGGGCGCGAACGCGCGGATTAACTTGGGCCACTAGCGTCAGCAGTTTGGGTGCTGCGCATCAAACAATCCAACGCATCCTGAAGCGTTTCGGTCTGATCTCCCAGCGCGGTTTCCAGCTTATCTTGGTATTCTGTGGCGATTGGAATCAGTTTCGACAGCAGGTCGATCCCATCAGATGTTAGCGCCAATTTCAGCAATCTGCGATCCTGGGCGTCCACTTCTTTGGTCAAAAACCCCTTGGCTTCCAGCCGACTTGCGGCGCGGCTCACCTTTGATTTTTCCAGATTTACGCGCTTTTCTATATCGCGGATGGACACAAAACCCGAATATCCCAAATTCAGCAGAACCCGCCATTCTGGAATCGAAATGCCGAATTTCTCTTTATATTCCCGCGCCATATCATTGCTCAGCCGCGCGGCAATAACGGTCATGCGATAAGGTAAATACCGATCCAGATCAAAGTCGGGCAGCGTCTGTGGCATGGATTGTTACCTTCCTGTTGGGATTGGTGCATTTGGACGCAGTTTCGTTGCATATGCAATTAAAAAGTTGACTTCGTTGCGATTGCAACAAAGACTGGAGTCGAGATTTCCGCATGTGGCCTGTTCTGTTCATTTCTAGGGCGCGTTTCGGATAGGGGCCAATTCGGCGAGGACGGAATTGGCCCGGCTCACGGAAGACATCAAAAGGTCTGGGAGGACACTTGATCATGAAAATGACACTGAAAACGGCGGCACGCTCTGCCGCCGGAGCCGTGCTTGGGGCGTCAATGCTGACATCCTCATTTGCATTTGCAGACACAACTTTGGCAATGTCCAGCTGGCTGCCTGCGCGCCATCCGATTGTTGTCAACGCAATCAAACCCTGGGCAGAGCAGGTCGAAGAAGTAACAGAGGGGCGCGTGAATGTGCGGGTCCTGTCCAAATCACTGGGCGCGCCACCTGCGCATTTCGACATGGCCGTAGAAGGCATTGCAGACATCACCTATGGCCTGCATTCGTTTACAACGGATGATCGTTTTACCCGGTCGCGGATCGGCCAGTTTTCGTTCACAGGGGATGATGCCGTCGCTGGGTCGACCGCGTTCTGGAATGTTTATGCGGGTCAACTGGACGCGCAGGCCGAACATGAAGGTGTGAAGCTGCTGGGCCTGTTTGTCCATGGTCCGGGCGTGATGCATAACAATGTCCGCGAAATCCAATCAATGGCCGATATTGCCGGGCTGAAAATGCGTGTTCCCGGCGGCTATATCGCGGATTTGATGGGGGATCTGGGCGCAGAAACCTTGTTTATGTCATCTGGTGAGGTTTTTGAAAAACTGTCGCGCGGCGTCATTGATGGCGCGATGTTCACCTACGAAGCAGTCACCGCGTTCAAATTGACCGATGATCTGCAGTACACGACCCGTGTGCCGGGTGGATTATATAACACCACATGGTTCCTTGTGATGAACGAAGGAGCTTGGGACGGTATTTCGCCCGAGGATCAGGCCGCAATCGAAGCGATTTCCGGCGAAGCCTTTGCCCAATTGGTCGGCGCGGCATGGAACGCCGCGGACGAAGCTGCGTTGGTTGAGCTGGCAGAGGCCGGTATCGAAATCTCCGATGCGCCGGCAGAATTGCTTGAATCGATCAAATCCGCTGCATCTGTGCATGAAAATGCATGGGCCGAAGCGATTGCTGGTGATGGGTTTGATGGTCTGGCGGCCCTAGAGGCGCTGCGCACCCAAACCGGCGTGGAGTACTAAAGCATGGAGCGGCTTCGGCAAAGGTTCACAAAACGATCCTCAGGGGATGGGCCAGATGATGCCAGTTTAGATATTGGCAAGATTTTGCAAAATACCCTTGGGGTCGGGGCCGCTCTGATCCTGTTCAGTTTGATTTTGGTGACCTGTACGGATGTGGTGGGGCGGTATCTCTTTGATCGCCCCCTCAAAGGGGCCTTTGAAATCACCGAAATTCTATTGGCAGCACTGGTTTTCGCCGCGTTGCCCCTGACCACGGAACGCAAAGAACATATCGAAGTGGATTTGCTCAATGTGGTGCTCAGCGCGCGCATGACCCGGTTTATGTCGGCATTTGCAGGGCTGTTTTCCGCGGCATTGCTGGCCACTTTGGCATGGCGATTGGCGTCACATGCCCTAAAGGCCGCCCATGACGGGGCCACAACCAACGCCTTGGAAATCCCGTTGGCCCCGTTTGGTTTTTTGGCGGCATTTTCCTGTCTGATCAGCGCGTTCATTGCGTTTCTACGTGGGCTGCATGCTCCGTTTGATGCGCCATCCCAAACCAGCACCAACTAAGGCATCGACATGATTGAATCACTTATCGGATTTGCGGTCCTTTTGGGGCTGATCCTTGTACGCGTGCCGATCGCATTTGCGATGGCGGCTGTGGGCGGCATTGGGTTTGCGTTGTTGCGAGGCTGGCATCCCGCCTGGGCCATGACGGGGCAGGTCGCGTTTGATTCCGCGTTGTCCTATAGCCTGTCTGTCATTCCATTATTCATCTTTATGGGCAACGTTTTGGCCGCGTCAGGTGTCGCGCATGGCCTGTTTGCCGGTGCCAACCGATTGTTTGGACGCACACGGGGCGGGCTGGCCATGGCATCGGTGTTTTCATGTGGCGGGTTTTCAGCCGTTTGCGGATCATCGCTGGCCACAGCCGCCACAATGTCCAAAGTGGCCATGCCGTCGATGCGTAAATTTGGCTATGATGACCGACTGGCCACCGGGTCCATCGCAGCCGGGGGGACGTTGGGGATTTTGATCCCGCCTTCGGTGATCTTGATCATCTACGGTTTGTTGACGGAAACGGACATTTCCAAATTGTTTATCGCGGGTGTGATCCCGGGAATTCTGGGGGTGGTTCTGTATCTGCTGGCTGTGAAAGTCGCGGTCTGGATCAAACCAGAACTGGCCCCGGATGTCAGCGAAAGCGACCCCATGGATCGGTCTGATGTGATCGGTGTATTCTGCGTGGTCGGTCTGTTTTTGTTTATCATGGTGGGGATTTATGGCGGGTTCTTTACCCCGACTGAGGCGGCGGGAATGGGGGCTGGCGCATCGGTATTGATCGCCGTCACATTGCGGACGATGTCGTTTCGGGATTTCCTGACGGCCACGTTTGATAGCGTGCGGGCCACGGCGATGATTTTCGCGGTTGTGATCGGGGCCGAGCTGTTTTCAAACTTTGTCAATTTTGCCGGATTGCCGGATGGCTTGGCATCCCTCGTGCTGGATCTGGAAATGCCGGTTTGGGCCGTCATTTTGGTGATCGTGTTGATTTACATGATCTTGGGATGTGTGCTGGAAAGTTTGTCGATGGTGCTGCTGACGGTGCCGGTATTTTACCCGCTGATGTACGAACTGCCTTTTGCCAATGAATTGCTGCTGGACCCGGAATATGCGTTGATCTGGTTTGCAATTGTTGTGGTGGTGGTCACCGAAATTAGCCTGATCACACCGCCTGTGGGCATGAATGTTTTTGTATTGAAATCAGTCCTGCGCGATGTGCCATTGTCGACAATTTTTCGCGGGGTATTGCCGTTTTGGATCGCTGATATTGTTCGACTTTTCCTGTTGATCAGCGTTCCGTGGTTGTCCCTGTGGCTGGTCGCCGCGATGTGAATTGGCGCGTGTTTCAATAGGTTTTTAACGCATTTCGACACCGTTTTGCGGATTCAGGACTTGATTGTTGCAAATGCAACGATTAGGGTTTGCCTAAGTTGATGATGGAGAACAAGATGAGCAATTCGACCCCTCAGAGCCGCATGGTTCAAGCGCCGTCTTTGTCTGGCCCACACCAGGGATACATGCCTGGTTTTGGTAACGACTATGAATCAGAAGCGCTGCCAGATGCGTTGCCACAGGGCATGAACAGCCCCCAGAAATGCAATTATGGGCTTTATGGTGAACAGCTATCGGGCACGGCCTTTACGGCGCCCAGCCATCAAAACGAACGGACATGGTGCTATCGCATTCGCCCTTCGGTGAAACATTCGCTTCGCTACGAAAAAAACGACGTTCCGTATTGGAAATCAGCGCCGCATATTCCGCAGGATGTCACATCCTTGGGGCAATATCGCTGGGATCCGATCCCTCAGAATGGTGTGGCGACCAACTGGGTCAACGGCATGCACACCATGACGACGGCCGGGGATGTCAACACTCAGGTCGGCATGGCGACACATGTCTATCTGGTCACCGACAGCATGATCGATGACTACTTTTTCTCAGCCGACAGTGAATTGTTGGTTGTCCCCCAAGAGGGCAAATTACGGTTTTACACCGAACTTGGTATCATTGATCTGGAACCACAGGAAATCGCGATCATCCCGCGTGGCTTGGTTTATCGTGTCGAAGTGATTGACGGGCCTGCGCGCGGGTTTGTCTGTGAAAATTACGGCCAGAAATTTGAACTGCCGGGGCGGGGTCCGATTGGGGCCAATTGCATGGCCAATCCACGTGATTTCAAGGCGCCCGTTGCCGCCTATGAAGACCGTGAAGTGCCGTCCACCATCACCATCAAATGGTGTGGCCAGTTCCACAAAACCGAAATCGGCCATAGCCCCTTGGACGTGGTGGCGTGGCACGGGAATTACGCGCCGGTTAAATATGACCTGCGGACCTATTGCCCCGTGGGTGCGATCCTGTTTGATCACCCTGATCCGTCCATTTTCACCGTGTTAACAGCACCTTCTGGGCAGCCGGGCACGGCCAATATTGACTTTGTGCTGTTCCGTGAACGCTGGATGGTCGCCGAAAATACATTCCGCCCGCCTTGGTATCATAAAAACATCATGTCCGAATTGATGGGCAATATTTACGGGCAATATGACGCCAAACCTGATGGTTTTGCGCCGGGTGGGATTTCACTGCACAATATGATGCTGCCACATGGTCCGGACAAAAATGCCTTTAATGGGGCCTCTAACGCGGACCTAAAGGCCGAAAAACTGGACAACACCATGTCGTTCATGTTCGAAACCCGGTTCCCACAGCACCTGACCCGGTTCGCCGCCCAAGAGGCGCCATTGCAGGACAATTACATCGATTGCTGGAGCGACATCGAAAAGAAATTTGATGGCACGCCTGAGGGAACTTGGGACAAATGAAGCTCTATTCCTATTGGCGTTCGTCATCGGCCTATCGGGTTCGCATTGCGCTCAACATCAAAGAAATAGAGCATGAAATTTGCCCTATCCATCTGGTGCGCAATGGGGGCGAACAGCATTCTGACGCTTACAAGGCGAAAAACCCTCAGCAATTGGTACCCGCCTTAGAACTGCCCGATGGCACGATGTTGACCCAATCGCTTGCCATCATCGATTGGCTTGAAAACAAGTATCCGACGCCATCGCTGATATCAGACGATCCATTGTTGCGTGCACGCATATTGGCGGCGGCGCATTTGATTGCCATGGAAACACAGCCGATCACAAACCTCGGGACGGGGCAGCAGCTCAAACAGCGGTTTGGGGCCACACAAGACGACGTTGTGACATGGATGTGTGACTATATGACCAAGGCGTTTGATGTCTTGGAACCCATGATAGAGGGTGCCCCGTTTGCGTTTGGCGACGGGGTGACGCTCGTGGATCTGTGCATCGTGCCACAGCTTTATAATGCTCATCGTTGGGGACTGAACCTGACCCCTTATCCAAAACTTCGGGCGCTTGAAAACGCCTGTCTGGCCCTGCCTGCATTTGACGCAGCGCATCCGGATAATCAACCTGACGCGGAAGGATAACCATGTCTCGCTTGCTTCGTTCTTGGCTGGAATCGGCCAATGCCCCTGATTGCGAATTCCCGCTCAACAATTTGCCATATGGCGTATTTTCAACCGCTGGGTCGGACCCGCGTTGTGGGGTTGCCATTGGGGACCAAGTGGTTGATCTGCCAGCCCTGCAAGCCGCAGGTTTGATCGATTTTCCCGGCGCATTTGATGCCCCATCCTGGAATGCATTTATGGCGCTGGGCCGAGAGGCATGGGACGCATTGCGCGCCCGGTTGATCGCTTTGTTGGCCGCTGACAGCAATGACCAAGCCGCCGTCGCCGCAACAATGGTTGCAGCATCTGATGTGACGCTGCATATGCCAATGCAAGTGGGCGAATACACCGATTTTTACGCAGGCCGCAATCACGCCGTCAATGTGGGAACAATGTTTCGGGGCGCCGAAAATGCGTTGCCACCCAATTGGTTGCACATTCCGATCGGTTACAATGGCCGGGCGTCTTCGGTTGTCGTTTCGGGGACGGATGTGCGCCGCCCTTGGGGGCAATTAAAGGGGCCAAATGACGATCTGCCACGTTTTGCCCCCTGTGCGCGTTTTGACATCGAATTGGAAATGGGCGCCATTGTCGGCACGCCGTCGAATGGTCCGATCTCGGTTGATGAGGCAGACGCCAACATCTTTGGCTACGTTCTGTTGAACGACTGGTCCGCGCGTGACATCCAAGCGTGGGAATATCAGCCGCTGGGCCCATTTCAGGCCAAAGCGACCGCGACCACAATCAGCCCCTGGATTGTGACCCGTGCCGCGCTTGATCCGTTCCGGGTGGACACACCTGAGCGGGATTTTGAACTGCTCGATCACATCAAAGATACCGGCCCAATGCTGTATGACATTGATTTGTCAGTCACTTTGGCCCCCATGGGCGAGGCTGCCAGCACCATTGCTCGCACGAATTACAAAGAAATGTATTATTCTGCGGCGCAACAACTGGCGCATCACACCACATCCGGCTGCCCTATGCGGGTCGGTGATCTATTGGGGTCAGGGACCATTTCCGGCCCCGAAAAAGACAATCGCGGATCGCTGCTGGAACTCAGCTGGGGGGGCAAGGAACCCTTCACGTTAGACAGCGGTGAAGAGCGAAGCTTTATCCAGGATGGTGACACATTGGCCCTGCATGGCACCGCCCGTGGCGATGGATATTCCATCGGATTTGGCCCCTGCATTGGCACAGTGCTGCCTGCCTTGCCCAACCCTTATTCCCGCTAAACTGTCCGTTAGGAAATCCAATGAGCAAGGCATTTGCGTCCCAAGGGGACATGAGCGAAAAGAAAGTCACCTTTGATGAAATCGGCGAGGGTTTGTATGCCTTTACCGCCGAAGGCGACCCCAATTCGGGTGTGATTATCGGCGATGACAGCGTGATGATCGTTGAGGCCCAGGCCACCCCCCGTTTGGCCAATAAAGTGATCGAAAAAGTGCGGTCTGTAACCGACAAACCGATCAGCCATGTTGTGCTGACCCATTACCACGCGGTGCGGGTTCTGGGGGCATCTGCCTTTGGGGCGTCTCAGATTATCATGTCTGACAAGGCCCGCGCCATGGTCGTGGAACGCGGCCAAGAAGATTGGGACAGCGAATTTCAACGGTTTCCCCGTTTGTTTGAGGGCCACGAAAGCATCCCCGGCCTGACCTATCCCACAACCACATTCAGCGACAGCATGACGGTATATCTGGGCAATCGCCGCGTTGATATCAAACAGATCGGCCGGGCCCATACGGCTGGTGATGCTGTGATCCATGTGCCGGATCAGAACGTGATGTTCACAGGTGATATCGTAGAAGATCACTCTGCATGTTATTGTGGCGATGGACATTTTGCCGATTGGGGCAACACGCTTGATGCGATCAAGTCCTATGATGTGGATGCAATTGCGCCGGGGCGCGGTGGGGCGTTGATCGGCAAAGACGCCGTTGAACGGGCCATTGAATCCACCCGTGACTTTGTTAACAGCACCTATGCGCCCGCCGCCAAAGTGGCCGCACGGGGCGGCTCTTTGAAAGAGGCATGGGACGCCGTGCGCGCCTCTTGTGATCCTAAATTCAAGGATTACGCCATCTACGAACATTGCCTGCCGTTCAACGTGGCCCGCGCCTATGACGAGGCCCGCGGGATCGAACATCCACGCATCTGGACCGACAAACGTGATCTGGACATGTGGGCTCAGCTACAGGGCTGAATGCACAAAAGAGGAGAGCAAAATGGTCGACGTTCGTTACGACATCGCATTTAAGTTGTACCCATATGCAAAACACCCCGACCAAGACAGGCCAGCGATCCGTCACCCAGTGGTGATTGTTGGTGGAGGGCCTATTGGGATGGCTGCGGCATTGGATTTGGGGCGCAAAGGTACCCCTGTTCTGGTGCTGGATGACCACGAAGGCGTCGGCCAAGGCAGTCGCGCGATCTGTTTTGCCAAACGCACTTTGGAAATTGCCGACCGGCTTGGTGCTGGGCAGGCGATGGTGGACAAAGGTGTGGTTTGGAACGTCGGCAAGGTGTTCCATGGGGATGATCAGGTTTTTGAATTTAACCTGCAACCTGAGGCGGGCCATAAAATGCCTGCATTCATCAACCTTCAGCAGCCCTATTTTGAAAAATATCTGGTCGATGAAATTCGCGTCGCCCAAGCGGAAGGCGCGCCCATTGAAATTCGCGGTCAGAACCTTGTGACAGGGCTGACGCAAAAAGACGATCATGTGGTTCTGGACGTCGACACGCCAGATGGTTCCTATCAGATCGAAGCGGATTGGATGATCGCCTGTGACGGCGCACGTTCACCGGTGCGGGACATGATGGGGCTTAGCTTTGATGGGCGGGTGTTTGAGGATAACTTCTTGATCGCCGACGTAAAAATGAAGGCCGATTTCCCCACAGAGCGGTGGTTCTGGTTTGAGCCTTCGTTCAAAAATTCGGGCCAATCTGCATTGCTGCACAAACAGCCTGACGACATCTGGCGCATTGATTTCCAACTGGGTTGGGACATTGACCGTAAGGCGGAATTGGAACCGGCAAAAATCCGTGAACGGGTGGATGCGATGCTGGGCGGTGATGTGGATTATGAACTGGAATGGACCTCTATTTACACGTTCCAATGCCGCCGCATGAAAGAGTTCCGTCATGGCAACGTTCTGTTTGCGGGTGATGCCGCTCACCAAGTGTCGCCCTTTGGGGCACGCGGCGCCAATTCCGGTCTGCAGGATACGGATAACTTGGCGTGGAAACTGGATCTGGTTTTGCGCGGGTTAGCCCCTGAATCCCTGCTGGATACCTATTCTGCTGAACGGGTGCATGGCGCGGATGAAAACATCCTGAATTCAACCCGTGCGACCGATTTTCTGACACCAAAATCAGAGATCAGCAAAGTGTTCCGCAATGCTGTGTTAGATCTGGCACGTGAACATGCATTTGCCCGCCCTATGGTGAATTCAGGGCGCCTATCTGTGCCTTGTGTGTATGACGAACAGCCGCTGAATGGGCCAGATATGCTGGATGGTCCTGATCGCAGCCGGGTTGGCGCATCCTGCGTCGATGCACGTCTGGATAATGGGTTTTTGCTGGACATTTTGCCGGGCAATTTCACAGTTTTGGCCATCAATACACCGGTTCCGACGCTGCCTGAAATCGAAGGTCTCAAATTGGATGTTGTGTCCCTGGAAACGGGGAAAAACGATCCCCATTCAGACCTGAAATCCCGCTATTTGGGCCAACAGGAACGTGCGGTATATTTGATCCGCCCGGATCAACACGTCGCGGCGCGCTGGACTGATTTTGATATGGACGCTGTTGCGGGCGCTGTTGCGACGGCCATCGGAAAAGGAGCCTGAACATGGATTTGAAACTGACCCCAAATCTGGCGGACCCGGACGCGTTTTACGACGAATTGGTGGCCGCACATCAGGGCCTGGAAAAATCGGAAAGCGACGCATTGAATGCGCGGCTGATCTTGGTTTTATGCAATCATATCGGGGATCGATCCGTATTGTCGCAAGCGTTAAACGCGGCACGCCAGTCCAAAAACTAGGGGACCTTGGCAGGGCCACAAGAGTCGCGCACGATCAAATCCCCGTGCAGCTCAATCGCATCAAAGCTGGTATCGGCATTGGCAAGCCGGTCCAGCAAACACGTCATGGCATGTTCGCCAATCTGACTACGCGGTTGGCGGATTGTCGTGAGGGCAGGGGTGACATTGCTGGCAAAAGGAATGTCATCAAAACCCATCACCGACATGTCCTCTGGGACGGAATAGCCCCGGTCCTGCAGGGCGCGGATCACACCAATCGCCGTGTCGTCATTAAAGCAGAAAAACGCGGTCGGCAGCGTATCGCGAATGCACAATCGTTCAACGGCGGCGCGTCCCCCCAAACTGGTGCCATCCCCATCGATTTTCCAGATCGACATCTGTTCGGTTTTCTGGCTCAGCGCATCACAATAGCCGGTCAATCGCCGATCCGACAGAATATTGCCTTTGGGACCAGTGACATAGACGATCTCTTTGTGCCCCATGGACATCAAAAATTCGGTGGCAACCCGCGCGGCGGATTGATCATCCATACAGACGTAACTGACGTCGGAATGGCTGACCGGGGTGGCGGCCGCAACCGTGGGCGGAATGTGGGATTTTGAGTTTTCAGGCCATCCCGCCACCGGCAAATGGCCCGTTAACAGGATCAGTCCGTCGGCGATCCCGGTGGAAAGAAATCGCAGGTATTTTTCCTCCAGCGCGACATCGCCTTCGGTGTTGCCAATCAGAACGCCATAGCCACGTTCATTGGCAACTTTTTCCAACCCGGTCAGGATCCCAGGAAAGTTGGGGTCTGAAATGGATTGGGCCAAAACCAACACCATTTGTGACCGTTGCCGGCGCAAATTTTGGGCCATCGCATTGGCGGTATAGCCGGTGCGGGCAATCGCGGCGGACACTTTTTTGCGTGTGCTTTCGGCGACTTTATCGGGCTTAGAAATTGCGCGGCTGACCGTTGCGATCGACACTCCGGCCAATCGCGCGACATCCTCAATAGTTGCTGGTTTCGCTGGATTTTTCTGCACGTCGCCCGTTCGTCAATTGCCAATCCAAGACGTCTTTCAAACCGTCATCATCCCGGAATTCAGTGTGACATTACCAAATTTGGCCTGCGATGAAAACCTTTACATAGATTGATGTAAAGGTTTACATGGGATTCGCTGCAGGAGGGCAGCCATCCAAATTTGGATGACCTTGGGAGGGGTTCGAAACATGAGCGAAGAGGCCACAGCCGGACAAATTGTGCTAAGTGCGGATTGCGTCAGCAAGTCGTTTGGCGCGGTTCCGGTCCTGTTCAGCGTGAGTTTTGACATTCGATCCGGCGAAGTTCACGCGCTGATCGGCGAAAACGGTGCGGGCAAATCTACGTTGATGAAAATCCTGTCAGGCATCCATGCGCCCACGTCAGGGGGGCTGTATTTGGATGGTGAACGGGTCACATTGCCGCCAAACGGGCAGGCCGAAGACATGGGGATTGTCCTGATCCATCAGGAACTGAACCTGGCCGAGCAAATGACGATCACCGAAAATATTTTTCTGGGCCGCGAGATTGAAACTCGTGGCATCCTTAACCGGTCGGCTATGCATCAGGTGGTCCAGCAATTGTTGACCGAAGTTGGCATGAACGTGTCGCCCGATACCCGCATTTCACAGCTATCGATTGCCCAAAAGCAGATGGTCGAAATTGCCAAAGCGATGAACCGCGACGCGCGCGTTTTGATCATGGATGAACCGACAGCGGTTCTAACCGAGGCCGAAACCGAAATCCTGTTTTCGCAGGTGATGCGATTGCGCGCTCAGGGCGTGGCGATCATGTTTGTCAGTCACAAACTGCAAGAGGTCAAAAAGATCTCGGATCGGGTGACAATCCTGCGCGACGGGCAGTGGATTGCGACCCGTCCAACCCATGAAACCGTGGTCGAAGACATGGCCCGCATGATGGTCGGGCGTGAATTGTCGGACCTCTATCCACCGATGAACGAAGTGGATGTGGACGCTGAAATTGTCATGGATGTCAGGGGGTTGCGTACTCAGAACCTGCATGGTGTGAATTTCAACCTGCGCAAGGGTGAAATACTAGGATTTGCGGGATTGGTGGGGGCCGGCCGCACAGAAGTGTTTGAAACGATCTGTTCGCTGACCCCGGCTTTGGCGGGGAATGTCACCATTTTGGGCCACAAAGGCGTGTTCACTTCGGTGGCGCAGGCCCGCGATGTGGGGGTTGTTTATCTGACCAAAGATCGCAAAGGCAAAGGTCTGTTGCTGGATCAGGGGATGCGGGCAAATCTGACATTGCTGGCTTTGCGAAACTTTGCCAATCGGCTGGTGTTGAACCGCAGCGCCGAAGACGACGCATTGGCCCGCGCTATTCGTCGCTTTGATATTCGTGCGCGGGATCCAGATGTGCGGGCCGGGGACATGTCCGGTGGCAATCAGCAGAAATTGCTATTGGCCAAAGTGATGGAAGCCAACCCCAAGATTGTGATCATCGACGAACCCACCCGTGGCATCGATGTGGGCACAAAACAGCAGATTTATCATTTTATTGCGGCCCTTGCCGCCGAAGGTGTGTCCGTGGTGGTGATATCATCTGAAATGCCCGAAATCATTGGCGTTTCACACCGTGTTATCGTGATGCGGGATGGGCGGATCATGGGCGAATTGACAGGAAATGACATCAACGAAAATGAAATCGTTGGCTATGCCGCAGGGCTAAGAGAGGAAGTAAACCATGCCTGAGACCTCGGTAGAAGCGCCAAACGCTGAGCTGAAACGAAAGATCGACCTAAAGCTGTACGGCCCGGCGATCGCCTTGGTTTTGTTGTGTCTTATTGGGTTTTCACTGAATTCAGCGTTTCTGAGCGAAGGCAATATCACCAATTTGCTGACCCGGTCGGCATTTATCGGGATCATCGCTGTGGGCGCTACGTTTGTGATCACGTCGGGGGGGATCGACCTGTCGGTTGGGTCTATGGCCGCGGTGATCGCCGGGGTGATGATCATCCTGATGAACGCGTTGGTCGACACGCTGGGCACTGGCAGTTTGACAGTGATTGTTGGTGCGGTCTGCGCGATTTTACTGGGGCTGGGGGCTGGGTTCGCCAACGGGTTCCTGACCACCAAAGGTAAAATCGAAGCGTTCATCGTTACGCTGGGCACGATGGGGATTTTCCGGTCTTTGGTGACCTATTTTGCCGATGGCGGCACGTTGTCGCTGAATTTTGACATTCGCAACACCTATCGCCCGGTCTATTACGACACGATCCTTTGGGTTCCGATCCCGGTCTGGGTGTTCATCTTTGTGGCTGCTGGGGGGTGGTTTTTGATGAACCGCACTACGTTTGGGCGTTATTGCACCGCGATTGGATCAAACGAAAATGTCGCGCAATATTCAGCGATCAACGTCGACCGGATCAAGACCTGGACCTACATGATCCAAGGTGTCTGTGTGGCGTTGGCCACCGTGATCTATGTGCCGCGGTTGGGGTCCGCGTCATCGTCAACCGGCGTGTTGTGGGAACTCGAAGCGATCGCTGCGGTGATCATTGGCGGCACAGTCCTTAAGGGCGGTTATGGCCGCATCGGTGGCACCATTATCGGCGCGCTGATCCTGACAACAATCGGCAACATCCTAAACTTTACCGATCTGATTTCGAACTACCTGAACGGCACAATGCAAGGTCTGATCATCATTGTGGCCGTCTGGCTGCAACGGGGGGGCGCGGCCAAAGATTAACCCAAACCAAACAAAGATGTTTGGGCAAAACGTGACCGGAAATCCGGGACGTTAACAGCGCCACCACGTCTGGTGGGGCATTCATCGGCACCATTTCCAGGGAGGAAAACATGGCCTTATCGAAAACATTTATGGCGGGTCTGGTCGGCGGGGCGGTCACGCTGGCTGGCGCAGCGTTTGCTGACGAAACGATCAAAATTGGCGTATCTTATCCAACGCCGACCCATGCATGGGCGGCTGGGATGAACTGGCATGCCGAACAGGCCGAAGCACGGCTAGAGGCGCTGTATCCTGACGTTGATCTTGTCCTGATCAACTCACCCGATCCCGCATCTCAGGCCAGCGCATTGGAGGATCTGGTATCGATCCACAACATCGACGCTTTGGTTGTGCTGCCCTTTGAATCCGAGCCGCTGACCGATCCGGTTTTGAACGTCAAAAACACCGGCGCCTTGATCACGGTTGTAGATCGCGGGCTAAGCCAGCCGGGGATCGAAGACATCTATGTGGCGGGCAACAACCCGGAACTGGGGCGCGTATCTGCGGAATACATGATGGGCCGTCTGAACGAGGGCGACAATATTGTGATCCTGCGGGGCATCCCAACATTGATCGACAACGAACGGTTTGATGCGTTTATGGAAACCATCGAAGGGTCGGGCATTAATGTTCTGGATCATAAACATGCCAATTGGAACCGTGATGACGGGTTTGAGGTCATGCAGGATTTCCTGAGCCGTTTCCCGGATATTGACGCGGTTTGGGCGCAGGATGATGACATCGCGATTGGCGTTGTTGCGGCGCTGGAACAGGCGGATCGTGCAGGCGATGGCATGTTTGTTGTTGGCGGTGCTGGCATGAAAGAAACCATTCGCGGCATAATGGATGGCAACGAACTGGTTCCTGTTGACGTGCTGTATCCGCCGTCGATGATCGCCACGGCGATGGACGTCACGGTTGCGGCGTTTAAATCAAACGGCCCTGTTGCGGGTCGCTATATTCTGGGCGCGACCCTTATCACTCCCGAGAATGCTGCCTCTTTCTACTTCCCGGATTCCCCATTTTAAATCCAGGTTAGCGGCATTCTAAGGCGAGGGGGATTTTCTCAGTCCCCCTCGTTTTTTTGTGACCTGACCACATGTCACATCCCGTTTGGTAAACACCCTATGATAGAATTCCAATCACACAGTTTACCTAAGGGAAGCGTAAACTTTGTTTACGATCCGAAACTTTTCGGATTCGCCTAAAAAAACATCCCAAAGTGAAAACGGCTTCGGTTTATGACTTGGAAAGTGAATCGGACTGCAGTTTTGGTGCAAACTAGTGCAAAATGCGCATCTGGCGTATTGCGTCATTGTGATCTGCTGCTTACGCTCTGCGATAATACGTGCAGAAAACTGCCGAAATACCAGGGAGCGCCACATTGGCCACAACAACCTCCGATGATGCATTCGTCGAATTCGATCGCGTGCAAAAAAGCTATGACGGCGAAAATCTTGTCGTCAAAGATTTGAACCTTTCGCTGCCCAAAGGCGAATTTCTGACAATGCTTGGACCATCGGGGTCTGGCAAAACCACCTGTCTGATGATGCTGGCCGGGTTCGAAACCGCAACCCATGGTGACATTCGTTTGGCGGGCAGGCCCATCAACAATATCCCACCCCATAAACGGGGCATTGGCATGGTGTTTCAGAACTACGCGCTGTTTCCGCATATGACCGTGGCCGAAAACCTGTCTTTCCCATTAGAAGTCCGCAAAATGGGCAAGTCCGAGCGCGAGGCCAAAATCACCCGCGCGTTGGATATGGTCCAGATGGGCGATTTCGGTGGGCGACGTCCGGCGCAATTGTCCGGTGGCCAGCAACAGCGGATCGCCCTTGCGCGGGCATTGGTGTTTGAGCCGGAACTGGTTTTGATGGATGAACCGCTGGGCGCGCTCGACAAACAGCTGCGCGAAACGCTGCAATTTGAAATCACCCGGTTGGCCCATGATCTAGGCATCACCGTGGTTTATGTGACCCATGACCAAACCGAAGCGCTGACCATGTCAGACCGCGTCGCCGTGTTTGAGGATGGCCGCATTCAGCAACTGGCCCCACCCGACACGTTGTACGAAGAGCCTAAAAACAGCTTTGTTGCGCAGTTCATCGGTGAAAATAACACCCTCGCAGGGGTGGTGACCGAAATAAAGGGCGACCAATGTGTGGTGCGTTTGGATGGGGGCGGCGAAATCGATGCCAACCCTGTCAACGTCTCCAAAGTTGGGGAACGCACGCGTGTGTCGATCCGCCCGGAACGTGTTGAATTTAATAAGGAACGCCTGCACCCGGATGCGCATTTGCTCAAGGCTGAGGTGCTGGAATTTATCTATATGGGCGATGTGTTTCGCACACGTCTGCGGGTTGCTGGGAACGATGATTTTGTCATCAAATCCCGCAATGCGCCCGATCAGGTCCGCCTGACGCCCGGCCAACAGATCGAAATCGGTTGGCTGCCAAAGGATTGCCGCGCGCTGGATGCGTGAACGGGAATGTGACGGTGCCTGTCCGGTAGGCATGGTCCAACGAACGAACCGGAACCAAAACGGGAGACTTGGTATGAAACTTCACAATATTCTTATGACCACTTCGCTGCTGACATTTGCAGCAGGCGCGGTATCTGCGGATGGCCATATGGCTGGCGACATGACTGTTGTCAGCTGGGGCGGCGCCTATCAGGCCAGCCAGATCAACGCCTATGCGGATCCCTATTCGGCCGCAAATGACGGCGTATCGATCATCTGGGACGAAAGCTCTGGCGAGGCAGTTGCCAAATTGCGCGCAATGAACGAAGCGGGCAACATCACATGGGATCTGGTCGACGTCGAAGCCGGCGATGCGATCCGTCTGTGTGACGAAGGTCTGGCAATGGAAATCGACCACGACGATATGTTGGCCATGGGCGCCGACGGGTCGTCGGCATCTGACGATTTCGCGGATTCCATCGTTTCTGATTGCTTTATCCCTCAGATCGTTTTCTCAACAACGGTTGGCTATCGTCTTGATATGGTTGGGGATACTGCGCCAACGGATATCTGTGCATTGTTTGACACAGACACATATCCCGGCAAACGCGCGCTGAACCGTCGCCCATTGGCGAACATGGAATGGGCGCTGCTATGTGACGGCGTTGCCAAAGAAGACATCTATGACGTTCTGTCCACGGACGAAGGTCAGGACCAAGCGCTGGCCAAGCTTGACAGCATCAAGGACCAAGTTGTCTGGTGGACCGCTGCGGCTGAAACACCTCAGTTGCTGGCCGATGGCGAAGTTGTCATGGGCTCGACCTATAACGGTCGTCTGTTTGCCGCCATCGCCGAGCAAGATCAGCCAATTGGCATGCTGTGGGATGCACAGATGCTGGACTTTGACGGGTGGATCATTCCTGCCGGTCTGCCAGAGGATCGTCTGGCCCGGGTCATGGATTTCGTAAGCTACGCAACAGACACTCAGCGTCTGGCGGATCAGGCTGCGTATATTTCCTACGGTCCTGCACGTGCATCTTCGGCGCCACTGGTTGGCACACATGCCACGTTGGGCATCGAAATGGCGCCACATATGCCAACGGATCCTGCAAACGCGACCAACGTGTTTGTCACGCAGTACGAATTCTGGGCCGATTATCGTGATGATATCGACGCAAAATTCCAGGCATGGCTTGCTCAATAAGCTGTTGCTTTGACACAATAAATGGATGGGCCCGTTGGGGCCTGTCCACCTCTATCAAAACCGGAGCACGACATGCCCCAAGGCAAGCCTAAGGGCTATATTATCGGCCATATCACCGTCACTGATCCCGAGGCGTACAAAGAATACGTTGAACGGGATACCCCGATTTTGCTGGGGTTGGGCGGGCGATTTATAGTGCGCGGCGGGACGTCTGACACCAAAGAAGGGTCGTTCAAACAGCGCTGTGTCGTGATCGAATTTCCGTCATATGAGGCCGCCCAAGCCGCCTATAATGACCCCGCATACCAAGACGTGATGACCATCCGCCATCGCACCGCCGAAAGCGATATCCTGATCGTGGAAGGGGCCCCTTAAATGAGCGACGCAACCCAAACTGATCCGGGCGCACCTGTTCTGGCTGCAGATGGCACGCCATTGCGCAAATCCCTGCACCGCGCGCTAAGGCGTCAGAAAATTCGCGCATTATTGCTGATTGCACCGCTGCTGATTTTTATCTGTGTGACGTTTATTTATCCGATTGGCGTGATGCTGTTTCGGTCCGTCGAAAATGATCTGGTTTCGGCGACATTCCCACGCACGGTGATTGCGCTGGACGATTGGGACTACGACGCAGGCGACGCCCCGAATGAGGACGTGTTCACCGCCCTGTTGCTGGACATGAACGTCGCGGTTGAGTTGAAAAACCACACGCGTGTTGCCGGTCGGTTGAATTATGAATTGCCCGGTATTTCGTCCCTGTTCCGTCGGTCTGGCCGCAAGGTTGACGATATCGGCGAAGAGTTTACCGATCAGTTTGTCGCTCTTGATGCCGCCTGGGAAGCGCCAGAAACTTGGGTGGCTTTGATGGCGGACCCTGACTGGATTTCGGCGCAGTCAGACTGGTCCGCTGCAGGGGGCGACACGCCGGAACCTGCCTTTGTGATCAACGCAGATGTCGAAGCGCAATTGCCGCAAACCGCGGATGCCTATGCGTCTTTTGCCCGCATTATCCAGTCCGAAGACAACGATAGCCCCACCCAAGAAGAGCCTTGGCATGTGGTTTATCTGTCTCTTTATCAGGATCTTAGTGCGGGTGCGGACCTGACGGGCCTGCCGATGGGCAACCTGATTGGCGCCGCCGCCATTGCCGCCCGCAATTTCGAAGATCCCGGCGTCAGGGATGCGTTTTATGACATCGAAGACGGTTGGTCCGACCCCGAAGTTTGGGGCACAATCAAAGCGTTTTCATCGCCCTATACGGCGGGTTATTTCCTGGCGGCCATCGACTATGAGCTGAACCCAAACGGGGCGCAATCCGTTGATGATGATGAAAAAATCTATCTAAAGCTGTTTAAGCGCACGATGATTATGTCCATGGTCATCACGTTCAGCTGCATCCTGTTGGGCTATCCTGTGGCATGGCTGCTGGCCAATCTGCCAATGCGGACATCGTCCCTGTTGATGATCCTTGTATTGCTGCCGTTTTGGACATCCCTGCTGGTGCGCACCTCTGCTTGGAAGGTGCTGCTGCAAGACCAAGGCGTGATCAACGACATTCTGGTCTGGATTGGGATTGTGGCGGATGACAATCGTCTGGCGCTGATCAACAACGCCACAGGGACCATCATTGCGATGACACATATCCTGCTGCCGTTCATGATCTTGCCGCTCTATTCGGTGATGAAAACCATCCCCATTACCTATCTGCGGGCGGCCAAATCGCTGGGCGCAACCGACTGGACCGCGTTCTGGCGGGTCTATTTCCCGCAATCGGTGCCGGGCATCGGCGCGGGCTCGATCCTCGTGTTTATTCTGGCGATTGGCTATTACATCACGCCAGAAATCGTCGGCGGCACCAAAGGTGTGTTCATTTCCAACCGGATCGCGTTCCACATTTCCACCTCTCTCAACTGGGGGCTGGCAGCCGCACTTGGGGCCATTTTGCTGGCGCTCGTGCTGGCGCTTTACTGGCTCTATGACCGGATGGTGGGCATCGACAACGTAAAGCTAGGAGGCTGATATGTCACAAGGATTACCGCCATATGCCTCAACGCTACAACGGATTTGGTATTATTCATTTCGCTTAATTTGCGGGCTGATCTTCTTCTTTTTGATCGCGCCAATTGCCGTTGTGATCCCGCTCAGCTTTAACGCGGAAAACTTCTTTACGTTTACGCCGGAAATGCTGCGCCTTGACCCGGACGGCTATTCATTGCGCCATTATCAGGCGTTCTTTGCCAGCGAAGATTGGACTCGTGCGTTCGCCAATTCCCTGATCATCGCGCCGTTTGCGACGATCATTTCGGTCAGCTTGGGCACTTTGGCGGCCATCGGCCTTAGCCAGAGCTTTGTGCCGTTTCGCCGTTTGATCATGGCGTTGCTCATCTCTCCGATGATTGTGCCGCTGATCATTTCGGCGACCGGCATGTTCTTTTTCTACACCAAAATGGGCCTCTGGATGGAGGATGTCTTTGGATTTTCCCAAGACGTCACTGGCTATATCAAGGTCATTCTGGCCCATGCCGCATTGGGCATTCCGTTTGTAATCATCACCGTCACCGCCACGTTGGTTGGGTTTGACCAATCCCTGACGCGGGCGGCCGCCAATATGGGCGCGGGGTCTGTGACCACGTTTTTCCGCGTGCAAATGCCGCTGATCCTGCCGGGCGTGATTTCTGGCGGATTGTTCGCCTTTATCACATCCTTTGACGAAGTGGTGGTGGTGCTGTTTGTAGGATCGGCCAAGCAACAAACCCTGCCATGGCAGATGTTTACCGGCCTGCGCGAACAGATCAGCCCGGTCATTCTGGCAGTGGCCACGATCCTAGTGGCGTTCTCGATCCTGATGCTGCTCACGCTTGAATTGCTGCGGCGACGATCCGAACGCCTGCGCGGCATGAGCCCCTCTTAAAACAAAGGCCCCCAAGTGATTTGGGGGCCTTTTTAACATGAAAACGCGCGGCAAAGCCGGTGTTTAGCCGTCGATGCGTTGGGCAGATAATGCGATTGCCTGTTGGTAAACGGTCGCTGCATTCCATTCATTTAATACGCGGAAATTGTGGCTGCCCTCTTGGTAACCTTCGCCGGGCCGCCAGCCTTTTTCGCGCAAATAATTTGCTGTCGACGCAAGGCTATCTGACAAAGAATAAAGATCAACCCGACCGTTATTATCCGCGTCCACCCCATAGCGCAGCGCGTTGCCCGGCAGGAATTGCGTATGGCCCAACTCACCATGGGCTGCGCCGCGTTGATTGGCCGTCAACATGCCACGATCCACCATGGTCAGCGCCGCTAACGCATGGGGCGTAAAGAATTCAGACCGGCGGCAATCATAGGCCACGGTGGTGATGCTATCGATGACCGGCGTGTTGCCCATATTGCGGCCAAATCCGGTTTCCATGCCATGAATGGCCAGCAAAATCCCAGCCGGCACGCCAAAACGTTGCTCTAATCCGGCATAAAAATCCGGGTATTTTGCCTTTTCCCGGCGTGATTGTGCGGCAAAACTGTCCAAACTGCCCAACCGGATGCGGATAAAATCGTTCAATGCATACCGCACGCCCCGTTGGTTGCGATCTGCGTTGATTGTGGATTGCGAATATTGCGCACCCGCCAAGGCCTGAAGCCCGGCATTGCCAACACCCGCGCGCTGCGCTTCGGCGGCAAATTGTTGTTTCCAAGTGTTAAATCCAGAACTGTCATTGCCACAGGTTGCAGCCATTGCCGTGCTCGCCGATAGGGCAAACAAAGCAGCGGAGAAGATGGATTGGCGTGGGGAAAGGCGGGGCATATGTGACCTCAAAATCAGAATGAACCATAAATCGAAGAAAGGTTAACATGGGTTTGCAGAGAGGCCAATTAACGATTGCGCCGCAGATAAACCCCCGGCGCGGCCCCCGTCATCGCCTTAAATCGGTTGGAAAAATGTGCCTGATCCGTGAACCCCAAACGTGCGGCCAAATCTGCCAGATCCACGTTTGCGCCTTCTTCTAATGCGTCCAATGCATCATGCATGCGGAACCGATCGATGACCCATTTTGGCGACAGCCCCAAATGGGTTGCAAACAGCCGCTGTAATTGGCGCTCTGACAGGTCTGAGGCCTGTTCCAGATCGGTCATACGCCATAAATCAGGGCTCATTTGCACCCGTTTAATCAGGGATTGCACGTTTTGCGCAGCTTGTGACAATGGGCGTGCAACGGCATTTAGGACCCTTAGGATTTCAGAAATTGTGGGGATGTCTGGTCTTGTCGTTGCGCTGATTTCAGGCAGTTTTTCAACGGTTTGCGCAGAAAAAACCTGTTCGATGGGAATGGAGCTATCAACCAATTGTCGTGGATCCGTATCCGTAAACGCAGATTGCGCCGCTGGGGGCAGGCGCAGGCCCAGAACCACACCATGCCCACTGACATCATAGTCGAAACGTTTGGACGAACAGCCATGCAATGCCGCGCCACGATTGGTGTCAAAAACGATGTGGCAGGACGGAAAGGGAAGCGTTTGTTGGGGATGGATCACGCCGTCAGGTAGATCCCAACCCACCCGCCAGACATGGTCCAACCATGGGATATCATCGGGATTTTGCGGCCCGAACTGATCAATGGTGATGTGCTGCAAACTATTGGTGCGGTTCATTAATCCGCTAGCGTGCAGCGATTTATGTTCAATCAGCATACCAAACCCCTCGGCAGTCCCGATGGCGGTTTTTTACAAGACCGAGCAACAAAGACGCGGCAGAATATCGGGAATGAACACAGGATTACACGCATGTTAAAACTCTATCATTCTGCGCAAAGTCGTTCGAGCCGAATTGTTTGGCTGATCGATGAACTGGGGGCGGGCGATCACGTCGAAATCGTTCCGGTCACAATTATCCGCAGTCAGGGCCCGTCGGGGATTGATCCGCAAAACCCACATCCAGATGGCAAAGTTCCCGCCCTTGAACATAACGGGGTGGTCATCACAGAAAGCGGCGCGATCACCCAATATCTAACGGATATGTTTCCTGCCAATGGGTTAGCGCCTGTGGCTGGGGATGCAGATCGTGGGACCTATCTGTCATGGCTGCATTATTACGGCGGTGTGATTGAACCAGTTCTGGCAGCTAAAATCGCCGAAATGGATGGCAGCCCGATTTTCCAGAGCTTTTTCCGTGGCTTTGCTGAGATGTCGGAACGATTGGCAATCCCGCTGCGCCGCGGCCCCTATTTGATGGGGGATGATTTCAGCGCGGCGGATATTTTGATCGCATCGCCATTTGTGTGGTTCCGATCGCTGCTGCCTGAGGACCCGTTGATCCATGACTGGGTTGACCGATGCGCCGCACGGCCCGGGTTTGCGCAGATGACGGAATATGACGCCACCCTCATGGATCAACCAAACAAAGCTTAGTCGCGGGTGCCGGCAAATTTGGTTTGCCAGTCTTCGCGCTGTTCATCGGTGATTTTGTCAAACAGATTACCGGGCACGCTAAAGGCGTGGCCGCCGGGCAGGGCCGACAGGGCCGCGGTCACGTCGTCGGGCCAAGCGGTGTCCAACGTGTTCATCGCCGACAACAATTTACCCGTTGAGTCAGGGATGAACGGCGCGGACAGCACGGCATAAAGCCGGATTAGGTTCAGGGCCATGCGGATTTGCACTGCGGCCAAATCTGGGTCGGTTTTAAACGTGGACCAAGGCGCGGCGTTTTGCAGATATTCGTTGCCCGCCACCCAAATTGCGCGCAATTCACCGGCAGATTTGCGGACATCCATGGCATCCATATGGGTTTCATAAGCGCGGATTTTTGTGGTCAAATCGGCGATCAACGCGTTTTCGGCGTCACCATAGTCACCTGCGCTTGGGACTTCTTCGCCGAACTTGGAGCGGCAGAATTTGGTGACGCGGCTGACGAAATTGCCCAGCACGTCGGCCAAATCTTTGTTCACGCCTGCCTGGAAATTTTCCCAAGTGAATTCGCTGTCACTGCTTTCTGGCGCGTGGGATAGCAACCACCAGCGCCAGTAATCGGCAGGCAGGATTTCTAACGCCTGATCCATGAAAACACCGCGCCCGCGCGATGTGCTGAACTGGCCGCCATCATAGTTCAAGTAGTTGAAAGATTTGATATAATCGACCAGTTTCCAATCTTCGTCGGCGCCGAAGATGGTCGCTGGGAATGATAGGGTGTGGAACGGCACGTTATCTTTGCCCATAAACTGGGTATAGGTCACATCATCCGCGCCTTTGTCGGTGCGCCACCAACGTTCCCAATCATCCCCTTTGCCTGAATCGACCCATTCCTGGGCGGCGGCGATATATTCGATGGGGGCGTCAAACCACACATAGAACACTTTGCCTTCCATGCCGGGCCAGTCCGCATCACCGCGTTTGACCGGGATGCCCCAGTCCAGATCACGGGTGATGCCACGATCCTGCAGGCCATCCCCGTCGTTCAGCCATTTTTTGGCGATGGATGTGGTCAGAATCGGCCAGTCAGATTTGCTGTCGATCCATGTGGCCAGCTTGTCCTTTAGTTGGGACTGGCACAGATACAGATGCTTGGTTTCGCGTTCTTCCAGATCTTTGGACCCGGAAATGGTCGAATAAGGTTCGATCAGATCGGTTGGGTCCAACTGCTTGGTGCAATTGTCACATTGATCACCACGCGCAGAGTCAAACCCGCAATTGGGGCAGGTGCCTTCGATATAGCGATCCGGTAGAAACCGGCCATCAGCGGGGGAATACATCTGTGTTTCAGTGACTTCGCGGATCAGACCCTGTTCGAACAGACGTCCGGCAAAATGCTGGGTCAGTTTGTGGTTCTGCGCAGATGAAGACCGGCCAAAGTGATCAAAAGACAGACGAAACCCATCGGCGATTTTGGCCTGAACATCGTGCATTTCGGCGCAATATTCTGCGACGGGTTTGCCTGCCTTGGTGGCCGCCAATTCAGCCGGTGTGCCGTGTTCATCGGTGGCACATAGGAACATCACTTCGTCACCGCGACCCCGGCGATAACGCGCAAACAAATCCGCAGGCAGTTGTGACCCAACCAGATTGCCCAAGTGTTTGATCCCGTTGATATACGGAATTGCCGATGTGATCAGGTGACGTGCCATGATGTGCTTCCTCTTCGCTTGGGTCGCGTTTATCGCAGGAATGGGGCCAAGGCCAGTGGGCAATGTCGCAAAGGGATCAGTCGGATTTTCCGGGTTTCGGATCCCGGAACCGCGCCATCAAACGCCCTACCTGAAATGAGGTGCGCGGCGCATAAACATAGTTGGTTTTGTCCGCAGGTGTATCGCGCACGCGCATCCGCAACAGGCCAAACAGGATCAACACCAAATGCCCCATGGCGATGAATACAAACAGGGCTGAGGGGCCAAATATATCGATCAAGGCCGAGGTCGTATAAGGGGCGGCGATTGCTCCGATGGCGTAGAAAAACATCAACGCGGCTGACAGTTCCACACGTTCTTCGTTGCTGGCAAAATCATTGGCATGGGCGGCGGATATCGAAAAGATCGGAAACGCCGTCAGCCCAAACAATGCCGCCGTCATCATGATGGCCGTTGTGCCACCACCCGACATCATGATCGTGATGCTGCAGGATGCAATCGCGGCTACTGAAAACCAGATCATGACCCAGCGACGGTCATATTTGTCCGCCAGCCATCCAGCGGGCAATTGTGCAAATGCGCCCCCCGCCACAAACGAGGCCAGAAAATACCCGATCTGGTCCGCGCTCAGGCCGACCTCTTGGCCATAGACCGGGCCGACCATGCGAAACGAGGCAGCCGATAGCGCGGCAACCACCACACCCAAGGCCGCCAATGGCGACCGATTCAGCGCAAGCGATGGGCGCAGACGCGGAGCAGAGGGCAATTCGGGTTGTTTGAGTCGGGTTAACGTCAGTGGCAACAAGGCCGCACAAGCCAACAATGTCAGTGTGTTATAGGCCAGATAGGTTTCCAGATCAGCCAAGGCACCGATCATCAACTGCGCCACCATGGATGCGCCCATATCAACGGACCGGTATGTGCCCATGGTGCGTCCGCGGGTTTCATTGCTGATTTTGGCGTTCAGCCAGGCTTCGATAACGGTATAACATCCCGCAACACAAAGCCCTGACGCAATCCGCAAAACCGCCCAAAAATAGGGGTGCTGCGAAAACGTGTGCCCCAACATCCCAATTGCGCCCAAAGCGGTCAAAACTGCAAAGGCGCGCGAATGTCCCACATGGCCCATCAATCGGGGCGCCCACCAGCATCCCACAAAAAAGCCAAGGAAATGCGCGGATCCCAACAGGCCCACCTCCTGGCGGGAAAATCCCGCTGCCAAACCTGTCAACGCATCCAATGGCCCAACGCCGCCCGACGACAGTTGCAATAACGCGACAGACATAAACAGGGCGGCAAAGGAAATCAGGGTACGCATATTTGCAACCTGTGCGGTTTTGCACGGCGCGTCCATTTAAAAATCGTCATGCCCTGTCGCTAAACGTCTCTTGTCCTTGCTGGCACAGAAGTTAAGTTTACCTTAACAGCAAGTTTCCCGAAAGGTTTTGAAATGCACATGATCCCGCTTGGACGGACTGATATTATGGTGTCCGATCAGTGCCTTGGCACAATGACATTCCCGACACACACACCTGAATCTGATGCTCATGCCCAAATGGATATGGCACTGGCGGCGGGGATAAATTTTATTGATACTGCTGAAATGTATCCCGTCATGCCGATTAATGCGGAAACCTGTGGCATGTCTGAACAAGTAATCGGCAATTGGCTCGCGGCAAATGGGCGGCGTCAGGATTGGGTGATTGCCACCAAAATCACCGGGCCCAATGGCGGGTTTATGCGCGATGGCAAAGGCTATACCGGGGCGCTGATCCGCGAGGCCGTGGATGCCTCTTTGGCGCGCCTAAAAACCGATTACATCGATCTTTATCAACTGCATTGGCCTGTGCGCGGGTCCTATATGTTCCGCCAGAACTGGAATTATGACCCGTCTGGCCAAAACAAGGCCGATACCCATGCCCATATGCTGGATGTGCTGGGGGCCATGGATGATCTGATCAAAGAAGGCAAAGTGCGTGCCTTTGGCCTATCCAACGAAAGCTGTTGGGGCACGTCGCAATGGCTGCAATTATCCGAACAGCACAATCTGCCGCGTGTAGCGTCGATACAGAATGAATATTCGCTGATGTGCCGGCTTTATGATACGGATTTGGCGGAATTGGCCGTCAACGAAGACGTGACGCTGTTGTCGTTTTCGCCTCTGGCAACCGGGTTTTTAACCGGCAAATATCGCGACGGCGCGATCCCAGAGGGCAGCCGCATGACCCACGGCCAGGAAATCGGTGGGCGCAACACGCCTCGCGCCCATATCGCGGCGGCGGCTTATGTCGATGTTGCGCTGAAACATGGGTTGGATCCGGTGCATATGGCCATGGCATGGCAACGCACCCGGCCTTTCCCGATCTCGGCGATTTTTGGGGCAACCAAACTGGCACAGCTGGAACATCTACTGGCTGGTGATGATCTGCGCCTTAGCCAAGACGTTCTGGCAGACATCAGCAAAGCCCATCGCGCCAACCCGATGCCATACTAAGGATCCCCTGTGAAGTATCTGGTTTTCATCGGTTTATTGGCGGGTTGCGCGGCAGAGCCTGCTTTGATCTCTGCCCCGATTCCCTACCGCAACCCCACTCAGCCGGTTGCCTCAAAGGCGTTGTTCGACTTTGACCGGGCGCAGGGCGATTGGCATGTGATGGCCGAATTTCCAGATGGGGTGTGTGTCGCAACGCAGGTTCAGATCAGCGCCACATTGTTTACACGGCACTGCGCGGATGGAACCCTGATCGGTGGTGGCATAACCCAGATCGGCCCCGGACGATTGCGGATCGGGGCCCAAGGATCAGAGCAATATTGGGTTTTATGGACCGATGACAGCTATCGCACCATGGTTTTGGCCGACCCAAATGGGCGGTTGGGCTGGATATTAAACCGAGACTCGCAAATTTCAGCCGATCGGATGCAAGCAGCACGTGAAATTCTGGATTTCAACGGGTATGATGTCAGCCGACTCGTGGAGGTAAGCCAATGAAACGTTTGGTATTGTGTTCTGTTTTTGCGCTAAGCGGCTGCTTAGAAGTGCCTGCAGGCGGAGGTGGTTTGGGCGGAAGCTCTGGTGGCGGGGGCGCATCTGGCGGCTTTCGCGAATACCTTGTGCTTGGGTCATCCATGAGCTTTGAATCCTGCCGCGCGCGGGGGGGATTGATCATTCGTGACCAAGGCAGCCCGATGGTGGCTTGTGATCCTCGTGTGTTGGGGACACCAGCTTCGCCGGATGAATTCAACCATCCCGGATCACCCGTCCCCCAAGTGGCCGCAGAACCAACGCCAGAAACCTAACCCTTTCTAACAGGGCAGGTTACCCGATCTGGGCTTTGTATTTCGCCAAGGTTTGACCAAATTCGCGGGGCGACAAATCGGCCTCGCGGACCAATTGGTCAAAATGCCGGGTCATGGCACGTACCCGTTCTGTGTCGCGAAACGCCAGATAATTGGACCCCAGATAGATCACCGCCAACAACGGCCCAAAGATCGTGACGGGCGCAGAATATATGCGGCGCGCATCAAACAGAAACACCCGCAACGACGGATAAAGCTGGGCATGCAGCTGTGCGATGTAATCTAGCTGTTCTTTGCGCATCTGCTGTGGGACCTCGCTATAATAGCCCTCTCCACGTGCAAAAGACTGCAATTCATGTAGCGGCAATGCGATTTCGTAATCCGATGTGGCCTGACGCATCCAATCCAGTTTGTCACGCGACGCCCCAATCGCCTGATCTGCGGTGCGTCCCAAAGAAGGCGCATATTCCCAATGCAACATGGCATTTGTTTTTAGCATATCCGGTAGGCCAGCAGGCACATGGCGGATTTTGTATCCTTCCGCCTCTTGGTGCCAGGCAAAAATCTGTTCATCCACCAAGGCGCGGGGCGCGCGCGTCATCGACATAGACAAGGCGGCGATATCCGCGGCGCGTTCAGGGCGATCTGACAGGCCCAGCAACCAATCCGCCGACACGCCCAAAACACCCGCGCAGGCGCCAACCACTTGGGCATTTGGCAATCGCGCGGTGTCAGCGGCCAGCAATTGCGAAATCGTCGATCGATCCACACCCACTTTGCGGGCCAGTTCTGTGCGATTTTGACCGGACTCAGCGAGGGCAGCGGTCAATCTGTCGCGAAACAGCGCAGCGCGTGCCCGTTTGTCGATTGAATGCGGCATGTGCTGGATTTCCTAAACAATGGGGATTTTCTGTTGCCTACATACAGGATGCCCCAGCCTTCACGCAAATGTTACAACCACCTTGCCCATCAAGTGGCGTCAAGGAACAGTATGAATACGAAAAAAACGCGGGTTGAATGGCCCACGCTATGGCTGATTGTGGCCTGCTATCTGGTTTGGATCATTGGCATTTTTGCGATTCCATTGGTGTCGATCCCACTGGCCATCCTGATCACGGCCACATCGATTGCCCTGCATTCATCCTTGCAACACGAAGTCATCCATGGACATCCATTTGCATCGCAGCGGGTAAATGCAGCCCTGATTTTGTCGCCGCTGACGCTGCTTATTCCCTATGCGCGGTTTCGCGATTCCCATTTGGCGCATCACCGGGATTCCATGCTCACCGATCCCTATGATGATCCGGAATCCAATTACATGGACCCGGCCGTTTGGGCGACATTACCCGGTTTCGTTCAGCTTTTGCTGCGGGTTAACAATACGCTTGCCGGGCGAATGGTGGTTGGCCCTTTGATCGGTCAGATGTGTTTTATGTTGGCCGATTGGCGGGCGATCCGGGCTGGAGATCGTGTGGTTTTACGCGGCTGGCTCTGGCATATTCCTGCGACACTGGTTGTGGTGCTTGTGATCACATCGTCGGCATTGTCGATATGGGCCTATTTTTGTGCGGCTTATCTGGGGTTGTCGCTGCTTAAAATTCGCACATTTTTGGAACACCAAGCCCATGAAAAATCGCGCGCCAGAACGGTGATCATTCAGGATCGTGGACCGTTAGCCTTTCTGTTTTTGAACAATAACTTACACGTCGTTCATCACATGCATCCGCGGATGCCCTGGTATCAGTTGCCCGATGCATTTGATCGCAATCCGAACCGATATTTGCGCATCAACGAACACTATAGCTATGCCACCTACGCCGAAATTTTTAGGCGCCATTTGTTTCGGGCCAAGGACCCGGTGCCACATCCGCTCTGGCCTCGGGGGTAAAACTGGGCGATAGGACAGGATGGATATCTGGATTCCCGTCACTCTGTTGGCCGCTTTTGCGCAAACCCTGCGGTTTATGTTGCAAAAACATTTGAAATCAACCCAGCTGAGCACGGGGGGCGCGACCTTTGCCCGGTTCATCTATTCAGCGCCGTTGGTTGCTATTTTGGTGTTTGGCTATGCGTCGTTTAGCGACCAAACCATGCCTCAGATCCCCGGCGGATTTTGGCCCTATGCCATTGCTGGGGGCATCAGCCAGATTTTGGCGACGATGTGCGTTGTCGCTTTGTTTTCGCATCGTAATTTTGCCGTTGGGATCACCTTCAAAAAGACCGAAGTGCTGCTGTCTGTTCTGGTGAGCATTGTGGTTCTAGGCGAAGGGGTCAGCACGCTGGGATTGGTGGCCATTCTGATCGGGCTGGTCGGGGTGCTGTTGCTGTCAGACCCGCCCAATGCGACCGGTCCATGGCGACATCGCATATTCAACCGGGCCAGCGGTTTGGGCCTGACATCTGGCGTGTTTTTTGGCATTTCCGGGGTAGGATATCGCGGTGCATCGCTGTCATTGGAAACGGGGGATGTGTTTTTGCGCGCCTTGACCACGTTGGCCTGTGTCACGGCGTTTCAGACCTTGATTTTGGGTGCCTACCTGATTTGGCGCGAACGCGGAGAGGTGATCCGCGTGCTCAGGGCATGGCGGGTGGCCGCGCTGGTTGGGATCACGTCCATGGCCGGATCGATCTGCTGGTTCACGGCGTTCACGTTGCAAAAAGTGGGCTATGTAAATGCCGTGGGACAGGTCGAGTTGCTGCTTTCGTTGATGGCTACCGTGCTGTTTTTCAAAGAAAAAGTGTCGATGCGTGAATTGGCAGGCGTCGGATTCCTGACATTGTCCATTCTGGCATTGATCGTGTTTGCCTAAGGGTTATTTCGCCAACGGACTGATCCCATCCAAACGCGAAATGAGATGCGCCTCGTCGTCATTGCGAAAAAAGGGCACGGATTTTGGAGGCGTGTGGTCATGGGCACGCGCGGCAATTTCCGCCAAAACCACCTGCGTGATAAACGGCAAATCCAACGCGCGGGCCTCTGACAACAGCACCCAGTGAAGATGGCTTAGCTCATCTTCGGCCCCTTCAAAATCATCAGGGTCCGTGGCCAGATCGTCTGCATCCGCCAAAAAGAACCGCGCATCAAACCGGCGGGGGCGCCCCGTGGGGGTGACCGCACGAAACACAAATTGCAGGGGGGCTGCATCGGGGCGATAGCCGGCGGCGGCAAATCCGGCCCAATCCTGCGGCGCATCCGACCAATGTGTCGTCTCATCCGTAGGCTGCCCCAGAATTTGACCGGTCTCTTCCCACAATTCGCGAATGGCAGCCACGGCCAGTGTTTCTGCGGATAGATCGCTTTCTTCGTTCAGACGTGCCTGACAAAGATCGGGCAGGGATCGCGCCAGCGGGATCTGTGCATCCCCCGCATCGACCGCCCCGCCGGGAAACACATATTTGTTGGGCATAAAGGCGGCTTTGGCGCCTCGTTGTCCCATTAAAACCTTGGGGGCGGTGGCACGGTCGCGCAACAATAGGATCGTTGCCGCATTCCGGATCGCTGTTTTATCCACCACGGGCCCAGTTTTTGTCGTCATGATTTGTCGCCAAATCCATGCATCCGACGCGACCATTGGATCGCGACAACCACCCCTTTGAGCCGTGGCAACAGGTACAAAGACAGCCCCACACACCCAATAGTAAAGATTGTGGCCATCACCATCGGATCGGGACGAAAATTGTTCCAAACCACATGGATCAAAACCGCCAACAGGTGGCCTACCACCAGAATGGTCAGATAGGCTGGACCGTCATCTGCCCGCTGATGGTGCAACTCTTGGCGGCACACAGTGCATTCATCGGCAACCTTTAGGTAGCCGTCAAACATCGCGCCTTGTCCGCAATTTGGACAACGACGGCGAAATCCGCGCCACATTGCAGGTTTCATAGGGCGATCGTCAACAACCACACCAGCCTGCACATCGTTATTTGTGTCTTGGCTTGTCATTTCAATTCTCTCTCTCATTATTAGGTTCTGACATGTCTGTGCGAACAGTCAAATAAAACCCCCACATTGCCGCCGCGTCGGGATGTCGCGCATGGGTTTTGGGGTTTGGGGCAAACTTTTTTAAAAATCTGCGACGGAACCTTGCCTGGGCTGCGTTCTAGGTATGTCTTCGGCAGTTGAGGGCCGCGGGCAAACTAAATGAACAACAGACTAAACCTTGAGAGGATACCAAATGAAAACTCAGATTTTGATCGCTGCCCTGATTGCAGGTCTTGGTGTGACAGCGGCCGAAGCCCGTCCCGGTGGCATGGGCGGAATGGGTGACCAAAACCGCCCAACATTTGAAGAGTTGGACACAGATGCAAACGGCACCCTGAGCCAAGAAGAGCTGCAAGCCCCTATGTTGGAGCGGTTCTCCGCTGCGGATACAGATGGGGATGGCGCATTGAGCGCAGAAGAAATGTTGGCCGCCGCGCAATCCCAGAACCAGTCCCGCATAGAGCGACGCATTGAACGTATGGTCAGCCGGATGGATGCCAACGAAGATGGCGTGCTGCAGATGGATGAAATGGGACAAAGCGAACGCAGAGGGTCAGGTTTCGCACGTATGGATGCGAACGAAGACGGTGTAATCAGCGCCGAAGAATTTGAATCCGCCAAAGAGGGCCGCCATGGCCGTCACGATGGTGGGCGTCACGATGGCGGGCGTCATGGTGAAGGCCGCGATCGCGGCTAACATCAAAGCCGAAGGAAAGGGACCATTTCGTTCCCAGTCCCTTTCCTTCACTCTTTCGGCTGATTGCTCAAATGTTTGATAGGCGCTACGACACATACATGGCTTCTGGCGGTGATATACAATCTTCAAACGCTGCGGCCGGCACCCCGGATCCGCGCGATGATGGTGCGCTGTTACTGGCCTATGCGGCTGGCGATTTGTCGGCGGCACGGATTTTGACGGCGCGTTTGGCACCCCGTGCATTGGCACAGGCGACGCGGCTGCTCAAAAATTCAACCGCCGCCGAAGATGTGGTGCAAGAGGCCATGATCAGGTTGTGGAAAATCGCCCCTGATTGGCGTCTCAATGAGGCACAAGTGTCGACTTGGCTGTACCGGGTGATTGCAAATCTGTGCACGGATCAATTGCGCAAACGCCGTGGGGTTGGGCTGGATGATATCGCGGAACCCACGGATCCGACGCCATCAGCGCCTGAACAAATCCAGCGTAAAACCCGGTTTGCCGCGTTAAAAACCGCGCTGGGACAATTGCCCGACCGTCAGGCCCAAGCGGTTTCATTGCGTCATTTAGAGGGGCTCGGTAACCCTGAAATTGCCGAAATTATGGACATTTCACCGCGCGCAGTCGAAAGTTTGACCGCACGGGGGAAACGCGCCCTGGCCGGATTACTGGCCGGACGCAAAGCAGAACTGGGGTTCGAAGATGATTGACCCAAAAGATTTTAACCCCGACACAGCGGGCCCAAAAAAGATCGGAGCAAAAATGGCACAGACACATGATGACGATGCTGATCTTGCGATGGTGGACACCCTGTTTGCTGAATTGCGCGGCGACGATCCAGACGTTTCGGATGCATTAATGGCGCGGATTATTTCTGATGCGGCCAATCATATGCCCCGACCGGATGCTGCTGCCCCGCAATTGGGACTGTGGGGGACCATGCTGGCGGCCATTGGTGGCTGGACATCGTTGGGCGGATTGACCACAGCCTGCGCGATTGGCCTGTGGTTTGGCATCGCACCACCAGAATCGGTTGAAACCTGGATGACGGGGATCACCGGGGATGCGACAACAATTTCGCTTTATCCGGAAAGCACATTATTGGGATTGGAGGGCTGAAATGACGTCTGAAAACATGCAGTCAAACACGACTAACCCCAAAAAATCGATCAGCCGCGCCACACGTATTTTGCTGGTTGTATCACTGGCACTGAACCTGTTGGTGGGCGGGGTGATTGTTGGCGCGGTCCTGTCTGGCAAAGCGGGCGGTCCGCCCCGGTTTGACCTGAACCTCGGCCCATATGTGCGTGCCTTAGCGCCTGAACAGCGTCGTCAGATCGGAGAAGCGCTGCGGGGGCGGGATGATTTGCGCCCCTTGGGGCCGCGGGAACGCCGGATCAACAAAACCGCATTCATCGCAGCGCTGAATGCGGATCCATTTGATGCAACCGTGATCGAGGATCAATTGTCAGATCAACGTAATCGAACCACCCGGTTGGTCGATGCGGGGCAGGCGGCTTTGGTCGATATTATTCGCAATATGACCGCAGAAGAACGCAGCGCATTTGCCGATCGTTTGGACCGGGCGTTTCGGGATATTCAGCGCGATAATCGGCACCACAGCCCAGCGGATCGCAGCGATTCCAGATCACAATCAGGCGGCTGAGAGCGAAATATTCACCATATTGCGGCCCGATGATTTCGCCTGATACAGCGCGGCATCGGCCCGATCAAACACCCGCTCGACCTCTCCGTTATCCATGGAATCTGGCCCACCAAGCGCCACACCAATCGACATTGTCACCGGCAGAGTGATCTGACGATCTGGAATATCAAACGCGGTTTGACCGATCAATTCCCGCAAACGTTCCGCGGCTTGACGGGCTTGGCTGGGGCTGGTGTCAGGCATCGCAACCAAGAACTCTTCTCCGCCGATGCGAGCCAAGAGGTCAATCGCCCGCAGATTTTCGGCCAATCGCTGAGCAACCATTGTCAACACATGGTCCCCAGCTGCGTGTCCATATGTGTCATTGATGGATTTGAAATGGTCGATATCCAACACCATCATCGCAAAATTGCGCCCGGTTTCACGGCTGATTTCCGCCATGCGGGTCAGATGTGGAACCGCGTAGCGCCGGTTATACAGACCCGTTAACGGGTCGGTCACCGCAGCCTTTAACCCATCGCGCACAGTGTCACGCAGGCGATCCTGTTGCTGTTTTCGTGCGAGCAGAGTGTGAATTCGCAATACCAATTCGCGAACGGTGACCTGTCCGGCGACCAGATCATTGGCGCCAATATCCAGTACCATTGCCGCTGTACCTTCGGTTTCGTCGGGCAAAATAACCAATTGCGCAGCATGTCGGGTTTCGGTGCGCGTGCGCAGCTCGGACACCAATCGATAGACGTCATTGCCAAACCGGTTCTGTTCCACGCCTACGCCGTCAATGACAAACACGTCGGGTACATTGGTCAACAATTCCCCGCTCAGCACTTTGTCCATAGTGTAAAATTCGCACCGATGACCCAATTCTGCCTCGATCGCGGATAGCCGTTTGCGATTGCCCGTTAATGACGGAGTTACAATCGCAATTTTCCCCGCCGGAACAAAGGTTTCGGCCTGCTCAGCAAAGCCAAGCGCGCGGTGGGTATCTTCGCGCATTTTCAATTCAGCTGCCGCGTCACGGCTGCGCAACAGGCTGCGAATGCGCGCCTGCAACATCACATCATGGACCGGTTTGTTCAAAATGTCGTCTGCGCCAGATTCCAAGGCCGCTAACCGAAACGTTGATGCAGGGAAGGATCCCAAAACAACAATAGGAATCGCCGCCGTTTCCGGACTGGATTTTAACGCGCTGAACCAGACAAATGCCTCATCCTGCTGATCCGCAATATCGATCAGGATCAAATCAGGGCGGTCATCCACCACTTTTTGTTGTGCCTCTTGCAGCGAAGCGCAGGGTACGACTTCATATTGTGCGGCCAAGAGTTTAACCTTGAGCACAATACGGTTCGTTGCAACGCTATCGACAATCAAAATACGCGCCGACATAAGAGTTTCCTTCCATGAGCCGAAACCCGTTCCCAAATCCAATTTGTGGCTTAATGGTTAAAAAACAGTTTCCGTAGGAGTAAGCTTTCCTGATGAATGGTTCACGAGCAGAAGAAATCGCGATTATGGCCTTGGCATGGGTCGCGCAGAACGAAGAATTGTGCCCGGTCTTTCTTGGATCGACGGGGGCCGCCGCAGATGAGATTCGGACAATGGCGGGCGATCCGGCCTTCCTGGGTTCAGTATTAGAGTTTCTGACAATGGATGATGCGTGGATTGTGGCGTTCTGCGATCAGCACAATCTGGACTATGATCAGCCACTGCGCGCGCGTTATGCATTGCCCGGCGCACAGCAGATTCATTGGACCTAAATCGGGCCAGACCCGGTTTGAAGTCCTTGCCAATTGGTTAATTCTGACCGCTATCTGCGCAAACATTCACATAGATGACTGGTTGCCTAACCACTTTTGGCTCAACGGGTTGTGCGGAAAATCCGGTTTCCATTCCCAACAAAGAAAGCGAAGCGATGACATTTAGCGGGATCGTGTTTGACAAAGACGGAACGTTGTTTGATTTCAACGCAACTTGGGGGGCTTGGACCGCTGGGATGCTGGCCGATTTGGGGCAGGGCGACCAAACCCGGATTTCGGCACTGGCTGACGCGCTGGGATATGATCCAGAGCAACAGGTGTTTTTTCCAGACAGCATCGTTGTGGCCCATACGGCGGATGAAATTGCAGATGCCTTGATCGGGGTTCTTGAGGATGTTGATCATGCGGACTTGGTCGCGATCATGGATGAAATGGCCGCAAATGCGCCTCAGGTTGAGGCCACAGATTTGAGAGAATTTGTCGCGCAATTGCAGCGTCGAAATATTAAAATCGGTGTGGCAACCAACGATTCAGAAGCCCCAGCACGGACGCATCTAAAAGAGGCAGGAATTGAGGATGCATTTGATTTCATTGCGGGTTTTGATTCAGGATGGGGCGGAAAGCCAGAGCCGGGCCAGTTATTTGGGTTTTGTGAGACCCTAAAATTAGACCCAAAAACCTGCGCGATGGTAGGGGACAGTTTACATGACCTAAAGGCCGGGCGGGCCGCGGGGATGTTCACGATTGGTGTGCTCACCGGAGTGGCGGATCACGACACATTGGCCCCATGGGCGGATTTAGTTTTGCCATCCATTGCGGACCTGCCGGGTTGGTTGGATCAGCAATCGGGATGATCCGTTTCCGACAAACGATGTCGCAAAAGGTGCGGCAATCCGTTCCGGCGGGGGCCAAGCTATAGGAACAAGGAGATTTCTATGGCTGATATATCCCCCCCGGCCCGTCCTGATGGCGCCCGTTCTGATGGCACACGTCCGGCACGGCGCAGATCTGGCGGCCGTGCTGCAAACACCGCCAAGCGAAGCACAGCGGTGAGCCAGCAAATGCCATGGCGCATCCCCGTGAATTACGATTCACCCACCGAACCGCTGCGACCAGAGGCTGTCGAGGCGGTGCATAATGGGGCCATGCGCATTCTCGAAGAAATCGGGATCGAGTTTCTGCATGACGAAAGCTTGGACTTGTTTCGCAAAGCGGGCTGCAAAGTTGACGGCACAAATGTTAAAATGGACCGCGAATGGGTCGTGGAAATGATCGGTCGCGCGCCGGATCAATTCACCATGACACCGCGCAACCCAGAAAAAGCGATCCCCGTCGGCGGCCACCATATTCTGTTTGGGAACGTGTCGTCACCGCCAAATTATTTCGACCTAGAACTGGGCAAAAAGGTATCTGGCACCCGCGAACATTGTGCCAACCTATTGAAACTAACACAGCATTTTAACTGCATACATTTTGCTGGTGGCTATCCGGTTGAACCCGTGGATATCCATGCCTCGGTGCGGCATCTGGATGTGTTATTTGATAAACTGACGCTCACCGACAAAGTTGTACATGCCTATTCTCTGGGGCAGGAACGTGTCGAAGACGTTATGGAAATGGTTAAAATCGCTGGCGGGCTGAGCGAAGAAGAGTTTCAGGCCAAGCCGCGCATGTACACCAATATCAATTCGACCTCGCCGTTAAAACATGACGCGCCAATGATGGACGGATTGCTACGTCTGGCGCGTCGCGGTCAGGCCGTGATGGTGACTCCGTTCACGTTGGCAGGGGCCATGGCGCCGGTGACCATGACGGGGGCTGTCACGTTGTCGTTGGCGGAATCCCTGTCTGCGCTGGCGTTGGTGCAATGGGTCGCCCCCGGTGTGCCCAGCGTCATCGGGACGTTTACATCAAACGTCGATATGAAATCCGGGGCCCCTGCCTTTGGAACGCCGGAATATATGCGCGCAACGCAAATGACCGGGCAGATGGCGCGTTTTTACGGGTTGCCCATGCGCGGGTCAGGGGTCTGTGCGGCAAATGTACCCGACGGGCAGGCCATGTGGGAAACGTCAAATTCATTGTGGTCGGCGGTGCAGTCACGCACGAACATCGTGTATCACGCGGCCGGTTGGTTAGAAGGCGGGTTGATCGCAAGCCCTGAAAAATTCGTGATGGATTGCGAAGTTATTCAGATGATTCAACGCTATATGGAACCAGTGTTATGGGATGCATCCGATGAGTCAATCGCGTTCGAGGCCATTCAGGAAGTCGGCCCCAATGGGCATTACTTTGGGATCGAACATACCCAACAACGGTATGAAGAGGCGTTTTATCAGCCCATGGTCAGTGACTGGCGCAATTACGAAGCGTTTGAAGCGGCCGGATCGATTTGGACGGCGCAGCGAGCCCATCAGGTCTATCGCGACATCATCGACAACTTTACGCCGCCGCCAATGGACATCGCGATCAAGGATCAATTGGCGGATTTTGTTGCGCGTCGCAAAGCAGAAGGCGGTGCACCCACCGATTTTTAAGCCTTAGATGAACCAACCTCGCCATATCGCACGCGCCCCAAAACCGTATGGAACCAGCGGGGGTAACATGCCTATGGGGGGCGAATGGCCTGACAAGGTATGGATTTCAGGCCTGCCAATTTACCGTCGCCCCCCGTAATACGGGATCAAAGCGAAGGTGCGCGATGAGCTTGGAACTGCGAGAGGGTGATTTTGAAGCGTTTTTCGAAGCGCCTTTTGCCGCCTATGGGCACGCATCCCCCTATGTGTCGCCGTTAAAATCGGATTTGAAACGGTTTTTGGCCCCCTCTAATCCACTGTTTTCTGGGGCCAGCAAACTGACCTATTGGACCGCACATAAAAACGGCAGGGTTCTGGGGCGGATCACGGCGCATATTCATCACGAAAGCAACGAATGCCATCACGAACTGCGTGGGTGTTTTGGCTATTTCGATTGTGTTGATGACAAGGAGGTCGCGCAGGCTTTGCTGCAGCAAGCCGAAGACTGGTGTCGCGCCCAAGGGATGACAAGGATCGCGGGCAATTTTAATCTGACGGCAATGCAACAAATTGGGGTGGTCACCGATTTCTTTCAAAATGAGCCTTATACAGACCAAATCTGGTCCCCGCCGTATTTGCAGACATTGCTGGACAAATGCGGCTATCAGGCGGTTTTTCCGATGACCACGTTTGAGGTTGATCTAACGGCGGTTGCGCCACTGAAACCCGGGCCCAAACATCAAGCGATCATGGATGATCCGGCATTTTCGTTTGTTCCCATCACACGCAAAAACATCGCCGCCCGGATCGAAGACGCCCGCGAGATATTGAATGCCTCGTTTCAAAAAAACCCGATGTTTGTCCCTGTCAGCAAAACAGAATTTGCGTTTCAGGCCAAAGACATGAAGTGGATTTTGGACCCGCGCATATCCACCATGTTGACCTATCAGGACAAACCCGCAGCCTGCGTGATCTGCATTCCGGATGTGAACCCGTTTTTGCGTGCGATCCGGTCCCGGTTGGGGTGGATGCTGCCTTGGCATTTTTTGAAACATCGGTTTTTCAACAAACGCGCTGTGGTGATTTTTGTCGGCGTGATGCCGGACTTGCAAAATTTGGGTGTGGCGCCGGTGATGCTGCGCCACATGATCCGGTCTTTGCAAAAGGCGGGATATGAAAAAATGGCAAATACTTGGATTGCGGATGAAAACCCCGCCAGCCTTGCCCAAGCGCAAAAGGTAGGCGGGGTGCCGCTTCATCGGTTGCATCTGTTTGAAAAGATGCTGTGATAGCGCTTCTCCTAAGAGTTTGACGTCAAGCAGGATTGGAATTGTTGCGCCATTTGGGTCAAAATTGCCGGGTATAAATCGGGGCCAAGCTCGGTTTGCGTGCCACCGCTCAGCGCATCAATTTCAAACAGTTTTGCATCGGTGCCTTCTGCAATCAATGCGGCCCATTCAGGATTGGTTTGCGGATCGGTCATCACACATGTGACCTGATGCTCTGCAAGTTCATCGCGCAGTTCAGACAAATGGGCAGGGCCGGGTGTGGCAGCATCTGACAATGTGATCGCACCAATCGCATGAAGATCAAACCGCTGTTCAAAATACTGATATCCGTCATGTGACACGACAAAATCCGTGGCGGTAAAGGGGGCCAAATCGGCCGTGATCTGGGCAGATAATTCGTTCAACATCTGAGCGGCCTGATCCGCATTTTGCAAATAGGTTTCGGCGTTATCAGGATCAGTTTCCGCCAGAACCTGTGCAATCTGCCCAAGCCATGCAACCGCCACCATTGGGTCGAGCCAAGCATGGGGATCTATTGACCCATGATCGTGATCGTCATGCCCGTGGTCATCGTGGTCATCGTGGTCATCGTGGTCATCGTGGTCATCGTGATGCTCGCCATCTTCTGACTTCCAGAAATGCGACATGTCCCGCAACGGCAAGCTGGGCCAATCACCCAATTCGACCAATTCAACCGTGGCCGCATTGCCCGCCAATGTTTCGATTGGTGCCTCTAGCCAAGGTGTCAGCCCATGACCGACCCAAACCACAACATCCGCATCCGACAACATGTTTGCATCAGACGGGCGCATCGAAAAATCATGCGGTGACGCGCCGGGCGGCAGCAAAAGCTCTGGCGTTCCAACGCCTTGCATGACCATAGCGGTCAACGAATGGATCGGGGCGATGTCGGTGACAACCTGAGGTGCCTCCGCAAATGAGGGCGTCGCAGCAAAGGCGAGAAGGAGGGTTTTTTTGATCATGGTCCGTTACTTTATAACATTGACACCGGTAGCTATGTGATAACATAACGTGCCGTCAATAACAAAAATCACATCACCACAGAGACGGCTTTTGGTTGGGACGAAAAATGCGTGAAACATCCATTGAGTTTAGCGAACATGATCATGGCGATTGTAAAACGTCGGCGTTGATGGCGGCTGAACAGGCCTGTGCCCTGCGTGGTCTTCAATTCACGCCCGTGCGCCGTTGTGCGTTGGAAATTCTACTGGAAAATCACAAAGCTCTGGGGGCCTATGATGTTTTGGCACGTCTGGGCCAAGAAGGGTTTGGCGACAAACCCCCGGTGGCCTATCGCGCGCTCAGTTTTTTGACCGAAAACGGATTTGCCCATCGGATTGAACGGTTGAATGCGTTTGTGGCCTGTGCCCATTCCGGGCAAATGCACCGCCCCGGTTTTCTGATCTGTCGCGTTTGCCGGGACGTGGCCGAGGTCGAAACCGCTGGGGCAGGGACGTTTGACGATCAGGCGCTAAAAACCGGATTCCATCTAGAAGAGGTGATCGTGGAAGCGATTGGAACATGTCCCGCCTGCACACAGGAAACCCAATGCGTCTGATCACAACAAAAAACGTCGGGGTGCGTCATGGATCGCTGGCCGCGCTAGACGATGTGGATTTTCACATCGATGCCGGTGAAATTGTCACCATTGTTGGGCCAAACGGGTCCGGAAAATCGACGTTGATGCGGGTGCTGTTGGGGGCGATCCGGCCCGATTCTGGCAGTGTCACGCGCAAGGCAGGCCTAAAAATCGGGTATGTGCCGCAAAAACTGCATATCGATCAAACGCTTCCGATTTCGGTGCGGCGGTTTTTGGATCTGCCCAAACGAACCAGCACAAAGGCCGCGCAAAAGGCCCTGTCAGAGGCAGGGGCAGACGGGTTGGAAAAACGGCAGATGTCCGCATTGTCGGGCGGGCAGTTTCAGCGCGTATTGCTGGCCCGCGCTATTTTGTCGAAACCCGATATTCTGATTTTGGACGAAGCCACCCAAGGCTTGGACCAACCAGGGTCAGCCGCGTTTTACCAACGTATCGAAGATATGCGAAATCAGCTGGGATGTGCCGTGTTGATGGTCAGTCATGAACTGCACGTCGTCATGAGCGCCAGCGACCGTGTGATTTGCTTGAATGGGCATGTCTGCTGCGCGGGCACCCCCGAAGTCGTTTCTGCAGCGCCCGCTTATCGCGAACTGTTTGGCACTGGGACGGGCGGGGCCCTGGCGCTTTATCGGCATGACCACGACCATTCCCACGGTGGCGACACCCAAAGCCATGTGCATAGCGCAACCTGTGGCCATTCCCATGACGATCCCCAAATCAAAGAGGCGCAGTAATGCTGGACGATTTTTTAGTGCGCGCTGCCTTGGCTGCGCTGGGAACGTCGTTGGCGGCCTCTTTGTTGGGGTGTTTTGTGCTGTGGCGGCGCATGGCGTATTTCGGAGACGCCACCGCCCATGCCGCGATATTGGGTGTCGCGGTGTCATTGGCCTTTTCGATGTCCGTGTTTGTCGGGGTGATCGCGATTGCCCTGTTGATGGGGCTGGCGCTGTTTTTCCTTGAGTTGCAAGGGCGTGAAACCAACACCGTTTTGGGCGTATTGTCCCATTCAGGGTTGGCTGCTGGTTTGGTCGCCGTGGCGCTGATCCCGGGGATGCGCGTGGATCTGGATGCCTATTTATTTGGGGATGTGTTGACCGTTGGACGCGCTGATCTGGTGGTGATTTGGGGGGGGGCCGCGCTGGTTGTTGCGGTGCTGACATGGCAATGGCAGGCTTTGTTGACCTCAACGGTGAACCGGGATTTGGCCATGGCCGCCGGGATCAATCCGCACCGCGAACAGCTGATCCTTACGCTGCTGTTGGCATTGGTCGTTGCGGTCGCCATCAAAGTTGTCGGGGCGTTGTTGATCACCGCCCTGTTGATCATTCCCGCCGCAACCGCGCGTGGCATCACCCGCAGCCCAGAAGCAATGGCGGTTCTGTCTGGCCTCTGCGGTGCGATTGCTGCACTTGGTGGATTACAGATTGCGATTTGGGCGAATACGCCGGTGGGGCCAACCATTGTGTGCACCGCTGCGGGGCTATTTGCGATGTCTTTGATTATGCCGCGTCCATCGTAACGGGGCCGACTGCACATACCGGAGTTTGTGCCTCGTCAACTACAGTTCAATGGACACTGTGACCGGGCCATCATTCAGCAGCCGCACCTGCATATCGGCCCCAAACGCGCTGGTTTCGACAGGGATTTGAAGGCTGCGCATTTCGGTGCAAAATGCCTCATAGGCTTGTTTTCCCACATCCGGTCGGGCGGCTGCGGAAAATCCGGGGCGGTTGCCGCGGGACGTATCAGCGGCCAAAGTGAACTGGCTGACAATCAGCGCGCTGCCCCCGATATCCATCAGAGATTTGTTCATTTTTCCGGACTCATCTTTGAAGATGCGCAACTTACTGATTTTAGCAGCCATTTTCGCCGGTAAATCCGGGCTGTCCCCATCCATGGCGCAGACCAAAATCAACAGACCGGGGCCGATTTCACCAATAATGGTGCCATCCACCGTGACCGAGGCGTTGCTAACGCGTTGGATCAGCGCCCTCATAGTTCGGTGGCCCAAGGCGGGTTTGCCCCGGCGCGGCTCACGGTGATTGCGGCCGCTTTGGCACCATAGGCCAACGCCGTGGTCAATGTGGTTTCTGACAGGGTGGCAATGCCGGATTTGGTCAATGCGCCGCTCTTGTGCAAACTGGCCAATAGGCCGGCGTTAAACGTGTCACCTGCGCCAACTGTGTCGGCCACCTCAACCTTGTTGGCGGGCACAAAAACGTCCATGTCATTGGTCAGGCCGCGCACCCCTTTGGCACCTTCGGTCATGCAAACCAGCTTTATTCCCATATCCAATAACGCGCTTGGATCGGTGTCGCCCGTGATCCATTCCAGATCCTCATCGGATACTTTGACGATGTCCGCCACGCTGAGCATCCGCGTCAACCGGGCACGATAGGCGGGTTCGTCTTTTATGAAACTGGGGCGGATATTTGGGTCCAACATCACCGCGCTTGTCGGGGCAGATCGCAACATCAGGGTTTCATAGGTTGCCCCGCACGGGTCGCCAACTAATGAAATGCCACCAAAAAACAAGGCCTGCGCGTTCACATTTGGCAACTCGTCCGGCGCCACCATGCGCCCGGCGGTGTTTTCGTCATAAAACGCATATGTGGCCTGTCCATCGACCAATTTGACAAAGGCCAATGTCGTGGGGCGGCTGGATGTATGAACCGGGGTTGCATCCACTTGGGACGCCGCCAAGGCATCGCGCAACATATCACCGAACAGATCGTCGCTGAGCCCGGAAAAGAACGAAACCGGCGCGCCCAAACGCCCCAAAGCCACGGATGTGTTGAACACAGCGCCGCCCGGATATGGGGCAAATGCGGCTTCGCCCGCTTGGGTTTGCCGCGGCAACATATCAATCAGCGCCTCACCACAACATAAGATCATGCCACTCTCCCTTTTGAGGTGCTGTTAGCGCAAACATGCCTGTATTTCAAGCTATTGTTGCTGCGCCAATACATAGCCAATGCCCCCAGCCACCAAGAGACCCAACAGAACCGCAAAGGCGATTTTCCAGGCCGACCACGGGCGTTCGCCCTGTACCCGTCCCGTGCGGCCGTTGACCACAAACCGATAGGTTTTTCCGCGGTATTTATAGGCCGCCATCCAGACCGGAAGCAGGATATGTTTGAACGTGATATCCTTGATTTCGGTATCGACGTTGCGAACGCGCTGGGCATCGCCACCAATGTCAAATTTGACGTCCCGGTGGATTTGGCGATCCATGATGTTGCGGGCCTCGGCAAACCCGTCTTCTAGGGTGACTTGGTAGCCTTCAGCGCGAAAACCCGCCAAATATTCCGGTTGATAGGGCTCCAATTCGGTCAGATCCCAAGGTTCCAACCCGTCCGTGTATTTTTTCGGCAGACTGCGCGACGCCAGAACCAGAACATCATCAAAAAACCGCGCAACCCGGCCCGTCACAGACCGCCAGCGGGTTTTGCGCACGCGCACGGTTTGTTTTTTACCATTTCGCGTGACGGTTTTTGTTTCATAATAATGGGTGCCGCGCTGGCCGGAATAGTCCGATTTTGTATCCGCATCAAACGTCCAATACGGCACATAAATCCCAGACAAAGCTCGCCCTTTGCGGGCATATTCCTGCAAACCACCGGGCGCGAACCACAAACGGCCCAACCAGTTGGTCATGGCGTCGCGGGCCTGCTCTTCTGTTAGGCCAAAAGGCAGCAAACCCTTAGGTTTAATCTGACGGTGCGTGCCCGTATCGGTCACAACAGGGGTCGCGCAAAACGGGCATTCCGCCGCGTGAATTGTCTGGTCAAATTCCGTCGATGCCCCACAACTGGGGCAAGTGACAACGCGGGTTTCTTCTATTTCGGTGTCCGGCAGCGCGTTGTTCAGCGCCGTTTTGAAATCCAATTCGCGCAGGCTGCCACCGGTCCATGGGCCGTCCGGGTCCATCGCACCTTGATTGCCGCAATGGTCGCAAATCAGTTGGTTTTTGGCGGGATCAAACCGAAAATCGGAACCGCATTGATCACAGGGAAACCGGTGTTCATCTGTTGGGGCGGGCAGGTCTTCTGGGTAGTCCGACATTGGGTGATCCGGTATTTGATAGGAATTAAAACGGGTTAGGTCAGGGGGTTGTGCAGGTCTTTGAACCGTTCCTCAAGCAAAGGAACCAATTCAAGCAGCCAAGTATCGCGCGCCACCATGCCCGACGACATCCCCCCATTTTCGCGATAAAAAGCCGGGACAGGGATATGGGCGGGCGCGGTTTGTAAATTCATCCCGATGATGTCGTTGATCAGCTGGTGCAATCGCGCCTTAAAATCGCTGATATCAGACGGATCGGGATGGGTGGTGAAATGGTCCTTTAAGGCATCCCATAGCAACGGATCGCCCCGCAGGCCCCATCTAGGGCCTGCCGCGCCGCCCGTTTGGGCGAAAATCCGTTCCATGGCGTCGCCCGGACGCTGCAACGATCAGACCCCCGGAGGTGGCGGGGGGGGCATGATCGTAAACAATTGCGCCAGTTCGATAACGTCTTCGGCTTTTTTCCAACCGTCTTGGCCTTGGGTCCAGACAAACGTTGCGCGGCTCAGGCTGCCATTGCCGACCATTTCTGCCAGTCGGGCCTTGGAAAATGGGCCTTTGGTTTCGCCATTTTCCGCGATGTGCCAGACATGTTCAACGGGCGGAGGCGGAGGTGCCATTGGCGCGACGGCGGCCTGTTGTTGGGGGGCATTTTGCGCGCTGTTCTGGGCCCAAGGGGTCATCGCCTGCGCCATGCCCATCCCCATTGCTGCGCCCATGCCCATGCCCATAGCATCGCCAGCAGCACCGCCATTGCCCATGGATTCTGCGGCTTTCCATTTCATATGATCGTCCAGATTGCCGGCAATCCCACGGGATGTGCGATCATCCAGCGCCTTTTCCACCGCGGGGGGCAGCGAAATGTTTTCGATATATAGCTCGGGGATCGACAGGCCATATTGAGCAATTACCGGGTCAATCGCGGATGCCACCAATTTGCCAACCTCACCGGTATTGGCGGCCATATCCAACACAGGAATACCTGATTTCGCGATCGCACGGGAAAATTCCTGAACGATGATGTTGCGGATCTGATAGCTGATTTCGTCGCGGGTAAATTCACCGTCTGTGCCGACAATCTCGGTCAGGAATTTGGCTGGATCGGTGACCTTGATTGTATAGGTCCCAAAGGCGCGGATCCGCACGGGCCCAAATTCAAGATCCCGCAGCATGATCGGGTTTTTGGTGCCCCATTTCAGATCAGAAAACCGTGTCGTGTTGACGTAATAGATTTCCGATTTAAACGGGCTTTTGAAACCATGATCCCAATGTTGCAGGGTGGTCATGATCGGCATGTTGTTGGTTTCCAACATATAAAGCCCGGGCGTGAACACATCGGCCAGTTGGCCTTCGTGCACAAACACAGCCGCCTGACCTTCGCGGACGGTCAGTTTTGCACCGTATTTGATTTCATGTGCTTCGCGTTCAAACCGCCACACCATCGTGTCCCGGCTGTCGTCCGTCCAATGAATGACGTCGATGAATTCGCCAGAAAGAAAGTCAAAAATGCCCATGGGTCGTCTCCTTCGGGTGGTGTCAATATTCGTTCAGGCGGCTGGTTGCACAGCCTACCGAACGGCATTCAGTAATCCGCGCCTGAAGCCAATCGGCCCGCGCGCGGGTTTGGGACAGCGCGCAATTTACATTCACGGTGGTTGGCCCGGTCATACATGTGCGATCGCGCATTGAAATCCAGTTGCGTTGCGATGTGCGCAGGGTGTTTGTCTGGCTGCTGGACAAATGGCCGCGCAAGGTCTGGTAATTTGCGTTCAACCGGGCATCTTCGCCCAGATAGACTTTGGAAAAACAATAAACACTGTCAAACCCGGTCAGGTTTGGCTGGTCACAATTATCCGCCAGCACAGCGGATGGCAGCATCAGTCCGAGCCCAAAAATCGCAGCTCTGAGATGTGATTTCATTATGTAATTCCTTCAATCAAAACAATAATTACGCAGGCCCACCCAGTAACTCAGATGCAATCTGGCGCACGATCGGGGTGGCTTCTGGTTCTGTCATGCCGGGCGTCAGGCGGGGATCGTATAATATTTTCAAAAGCTGTTCATCATGGGTGGTGAGCAGGCCGAACTCTTCGTCGTCGTTGAAAATGGACGGGCGCGCACGCGGGCTGTCATTGGCCAGACCCAAGCCTTGGGCCATTTCTTCGTGGATACAGGCCAGCCGCATCAGATCGGGATGTTCGCCGCGGATCAGAGCGATGGCGTGGGAATAGGTGTGTTCATCCTGTTTGGCAAAGGCCACAACAATGCAGAAAGTCGAGCGATCCAACGACATGAATGTGCGGATCGTTTCTGGTTTGATTTCGGGGATCAATTCACGCAAGCGGGGTTCAAACCCGGCGCGGTCATCTTCGTTTAGCACCAGAATGTTGAAATTTGGCGCCTCATCCGAGACGGTTATCGGATGACCCGTCACACGCCCCAGACGGGCGGCATAATGGGTCACGTTAGCGGCGTCTTGGCTGCGCTGGTGCAACGGGACGCTGTCGCCAAATTCCACGGAAATGCGGACAGGTTCGGCCCAGCGGCGCAAAGAGCTGGCCGTGGTTTGGGCGCGTAACCCATTGATGTCGGATATGTATTCGTCGAACAATGCAATGCGAACAAAGTTCTCTGTCAGCATGCGGTCATTATAGGGGGTGTCAATGCCACCGCCATCCTGACGCAGCAATCCCTGCACCAACAGGTCATTTTGCACCCGCGCAAAATGAATACGCAATTCTTCGCTTGCTGCGGATGGGGCAGGGGTCGTGGGGCGCAATTGTGGTGCGCGCGTTGGGGTGGCCACGGGCACAATAGGCGGGTCATCCGGGCCAACCGACCCGGTTTCAAAGCCCCCTAATGTGTCACAGGCCACCAGACCCGCCACAACCATGGCGGATCCGCAGCCGCGCAGCACTGCGCCCCACGTTTTATTCAGGCCTGAAATCACGCGCCGGTTGCCGTACCAATTGTGTCGCCCAAACCGGTGGATTTGGCTTTGGCGGCGGACAGCGTGTTTTTCAGCTCTTCTTCCATTTTTTGCAGCTCAAGCTCGGCTTCGGCACGTTTGCGTTTGCCTTCGTCTGCGATTTCCAGACTTTCGTTGATGGTGGCGATCAGGTTGGCATTGGCGGATTTGACCGCTTCGATGTCAAACACACCGCGTTCCATTTCTTCGCGGATGGTTTTGTTGGCCTGACGCAGGTTTTCCGCGTTGGCTTGTAGCAGTTCGTTGGTCAGATCATTGGCGTCGCGCACTGCATGGGCGGCCTCGGCGGACCGTTGGATGGTCACAGCTTGGGCCAACTGTGTTTCCCACAACGGCACGGTGTTGATCAGCGTTGAATTGATCTTGGTCACCAGGGATTTGTCGTTTTCCTGCACCAACCGGATCGAAGGCAGGGATTGCATGGTCACCTGACGGGTCAGTTTCAGATCATGCACCCGGCGTTCCAGATCGTCGCGTGCGGCCCGCAGATCGCGCAGTTCTTGGGCTTTCATCACGCCGTCTTGTTCGGGGGCGGCCTGAACCTCGGCCTCTTTGGCGGGGATGGTTGTGGCGTCCAGTTCGGCCAGTTTGGCTTCGCCTGCGGCGATATACACGGCCAGTTCATCGTAAAAGGCCAGTGTTTTATCATACAGCACATCAAGGCTTTCGATGTCTTTCAACAGCACATGTTCGTGGCGCAACAGATCATCGGTAACCTTGTCGATCTGGCCCTGAACCGTTTCAAAACGGGCGGCAAATTTGGCGGCAGGGGCCATGCGCCCCAGAATTTTTTCCCACCAAGACCGTTTGCGACGCACGTCCAGTTCGGACACGTTGAACCCGCGAATGGTGGTCACGATTTCACGCAGACTGTCGCCCGCAGGACCCACATCTTTGTTGCGCACACCGGCCAGCATGGATTGGGAAATTTCCTGCAATTCCGCCTGCGCACCCGATCCAAAGGAAATGATCGAATTGGTGTCATCCATGTTGATTTCACCCATACGACGGGTGATTTCAGCAGAGGTCGGTTCGTCCGCGGCCTCGATTGTGATCAGTTCATTTTTGGGTTCCGCCAAAACCACTTCGGTGACTTTTTGAACCTCAGCCAGCGCGGCCTGCGCTTTGACCATGTTATCAGCAACTCTGTCAGACATATCAGTCCCCCTAAAATACGACGCGATTACACGCCATCACGCTGCAAACGGTCGCGCAGCACTTTGATTTCGATTTCCATGTCGCTGCGTTCATTCAACAGCAATTTGTCGGTCTTGGCCGCAAAGATATTTTCCAGATCGCTCAGCAATTCTTCGTATTTTGCACGGGCATCGTGATCTTTGTCCCGGTTCCAAATTTCGACGAATTTCACGGTCGCGTCTTCGGCGCCTTGCAAATAAACCCCCAAAAATTTGCGCGCCCCGGTCAGATCGCGCGGGTCCTCTTCGACGGTGCGGATCATGCGGCGGGCTTGTTTTTGGAAATCTTCAACCCGGGCATGCAACGCACGGGCATCCGTAGAAATGATGTGGTTCCAGATCACGCTCAGATGCTCTTCGGCTTGGTCAACGACGCGCGCCACGCGGTCCTGTTGGAATTGATCAATGCCTTCGACGGTTTTGTCCTTTAACGGATCAATGCCAAAGGTCGCCACATGCAGGCCCGCCGCCACCGCACCATAAAGCAGGGACGCAAATCCCGCCTCTTTGGTGATCGCGGCGATGGTGATGCCGATCCCGGTCAGGGCGGTGGCGAGAATCTTGCGCGGCAGGGCCGGACGGCGCGCCATTTTGCGCCAGTGATAATCGGCCTCAGCACGCAGCCCTTCGCGTAACATATGGGCGGCCAGGACCAGAACAGCCGCGCCCGTCAATCCCAGCGCCAGATCCACCGGACCGCCCCGCAAGGATGTAAACGCCAACACGATGGCAGGCACAAACAACACATTCGCCCGCGCCCCGCTGGCATCCACGCGGCGTTCCGACAATTCCTGGCCGGGTTTGCCATCTGATCCGTTGGGGCTGAATTGCCCGCCGAATTTTTTAGCCATTAAAACGACCCCACAAGCCAACCAGTCGTCACGCCGAACATCACGATGATCAATAGGATATAGGTATATTTCCCAAAAGATTTCTGCATCTCAGGCCCCTTTACCGGGTCAATGTTAACGATTTCGCGACGATTTACGAGTGTTCCTGCAGAGCATGGCGTTCCTTGTTCAGCTTGCGGCTATAGCCGGTTTGCAGGATTTCCACCGCAAACAGCACGACAACCGAGAAGTAGAACGTGGTTTTCGACATCGGAATGACTTCGTGGCCAAACAGTTTCAGCGCCAGATGATGCGCCTCTTCGTGTGACATGCCGGTGGCCTCAGCGCCATGCACCGCGGCTTGACCCGCTTCGCCCAACAGGACCACACCGACGATCAACAGGATGAACAGGCCCAGAACTTCGTACATGCGGTTTTTTTCCAAGAACCGCGTGACCCCATCCGCCAACAGCAACATCGCAAGCCCAGAGAGCAGGATCGCGGTCGCTAGAATTGGGAACACATCGGTGATCGCAATGGCGGACAGCACGGAATCAAACGAAAAGATCAGGTTCATCATGACAATCAACAGCACAACACGCACCGCGGATTTGCCTGATTTGCCGCTGACATCGTGATCCAGATGATCAATTGACAGCATATGACCGATCTCTTTCACCGCTGTATACATCAGGAAAAAGCCCCCGATGACGAACACGATGGTGGAAAAGTTCACACCGCCTTCTAGGATGCCTTCCCAGTGGAATTCATAGAACGGCGCGCCCAAGGCGTCGATCAAACGGATCATCGCAAACAGCAGCACCACCCGCAGCAGCACGGCGATGATGATCCCCCAGAACCGAACCGCTTTTTGTTGTGCGACCGGTGCGCGTTGGCTTTCGATCGAAATATAAAGCAGGTTATCAAAACCCAAAACCGCCTGCAAAAAGCAGAGCATGATCAAATTTGTAGCGTTTTCAAGTGTTAGTAGGTCGGCCATTCTCAGTCCCCATCAGACATTTTGCAGCAAGAATGCACATGGAAACAGGCGGGGCAAGGTTCATCCGCGCGTGGATTTCCCCCTTGATGGATTTCCGCCGAATTTTCCGGCTGGCTTTGAGCCGGGCTTGCCGCCTTTTTCACGCCGTGTGCGTTGGGGTTTGGGGCGCGAAACCGCATGACCGTCTTTGCTCATGCCCAGTTGATCGCGTACCACCCGCGCTTTGACTTCTTCGACTTCACCGGCTTTTAGCTGTCCCAATTGAAACGGCCCATAGCTGAGGCGAATCAATCGGTTGACGGTCACGCCCAGCGATTCCATCGCCCGGCGAATTTCACGGTTCTTGCCTTCGCGCAGGGCAATCGTCAGCCAGGCATTGGCCCCTTGCTGGCGATCAAATGTCACATCCATCGGCTGATAGCGCACGCCATCCACTTCGATGCCCTTACGTAAGGTTTCCAATTGCGCTTCGCTGACCGCGCCATGGGTGCGAACGCGATAACGGCGCAACCAACCCGTGGCGGGCAATTCCAGTTTGCGTTTCACACCGCCATCATTGGTCAGCAGCAGCAACCCTTCTGAGTTCAGATCCAACCGGCCAACGGACATCACACGGGGCAATTCCTTGGGCAATGCGTCAAACACGGTTTCGCGGCCCTTTTCATCGCGTTCCGTCGTCACCAGCCCGGTGGGTTTATGATAAAGCCAAATTCTGGGTGGTTCCGGTTCGCCAACGGGTTTGCCGTCCACCACGATTTTATCCGCAGCCGTGATGTTCAACGCCGGGCTATTGATCACCTCGCCGTTCACCGACACGCGGCCCGCTTCGATCATGCGTTCCGCTTCGCGGCGCGACGCAATGCCTGCGCGCGACAGAACTTTGGCGATCCGGTCGCCCTGTTTTGGGGTATCATTCATACCCCCATATCCCCTGCCAGCCGCCAAAGCGCAATCCTGCCATCCCCCAAACCGCGCACCAGATGGGTTTTTGTTGGCAAAAATACCCTGACTGCCCCTTGCCAGTCATTTCCAAACCCCTGATCAAGGGGCATGACGTTTCGCAGCTACATGGATATCGCCCTGACAGAGGCCCGCGCCGCCGCCGATCGTGGTGAGGTGCCGGTGGGCGCTGTGATCATTTCCCCAGAGGGGGCGATCATCGCCAAGGCGGGCAATCGCACCCGCGAATTGAATGACCCAACCGCCCATGCGGAAATTCTGGCCATTCGCGCCGCTTGTGCCCAATTGGGGCAGGAACGGCTGGCCAATCATGATCTGTATGTGACGCTGGAACCGTGCCCTATGTGTGCGGCGGCCATCGGATTTGCACGGATCAACCGGTTATATTACGGCGCGTCCGATCCAAAATCCGGGGGGGTCGGGCAGGGGCCGCGCGTGTTTCAACACAGCCAATGCCATCACAAACCGGACATCTATGATGGGATCGCTGAAAAAGAGGCCGCTGATCTATTGGTAGAATTCTTTGCCGATCGCAGAATGGCTGGGCGTTGAACTGAAACATTCCAATCGCAGGGGGCGGCCATGGCGGATCTGTCGGCCCAAAGGTTTGATGCTAAAAATTGCTTGGGCCGGGATACGGGAAACAGGCCAACAGATCCAAATGCCATGCGGCACTGAAACAAACCTAGCTTTGAACCCCCGTTTTGATCTATCCCCTTTAATAAGGGGGTGCGCAGATGGGATTGCTTGATGTGGCCGGCGCACTAGAGCGTCAGGACAGAGTAGAAGATGTCTGGGACACATTGCGCGCAGGGTTGCGTCGCGAGGGGATCGAATTTGTGATCTACCTGACGGTGGATGCGGATTTTTCATCCCCGATTGCTTTGACCAATATGCCCGAGCTTTATCAAAACACTGAAACTTCGCCGGGGGAAACCTTGGCGGCGGATCCTTTTCTGCGCTGGTGTTGTGACAATTACGATATCAGCCTGACCGGTTTGGAATTTTTGCATCTGCATACGTATCTATCGGATAAATCACGCGCGTTTATCCGTCAGGCCGCCGAACAATCGGGCTTTACCACGGGGCTTGGCATTCCGATGCGGTTGATTGGGTCGGATCGTTTTGGGGGGTTCAATCTGGGAACCCGGCTAAGCCGCCCTGTCTTTGAAGAAAAAATCGCCCCACGTGCCGAAGAATTCAGATTTGTCTGTTTGTTGGCCCACCGCCGTATCGAGGAATTGATGGGCGATGATCCAAACGCGCAAATGTCCGACGATGACCCGTTTCGCCCGCGCATGGTGTCGCCGGATTATGCGCAGGCGATGGATGATCTATCCCCGCGTGAACGCGAAGTTCTGTTTTTGGTCGCGCGTGGGATGTCGCGCAAAGAAGTGGCGCGCGCCTGCCGCATTTCGGTCTATACCGTGTCGGAATATGTGCAGGCGGCCTATCGCAAATTGGGGATTTCCAACAAAGCTGAGGCCGCCCGGTTGGTCACCTCTTTGGAACGTGGGGTCACAGGGCAGGAAAAACCGCCCCACAAAGCGCTGAAATAGGCGATCCAGGTCACAATCCGCGCCGGGATCACGTTCAACCGGCGGACCTCTCTTGCGGCAGCCGTGTGGGCGCGTTAAAGGCTGATCCGTAAATTAGACGGAGTTCGCGCATGTCGATCGACATCGAAACCGCCCGCAAGGTGGCCCATCTGGCCCGGATCAAGGTCGAAGACGAGGCCCTGCCGGCGCTGGCACAGGAATTTAACAACATCCTTGGCTTTATTGAACAGCTCAACGAAGTGGATGTGGACGGTGTTGAACCGATGACATCTGTGACGCCTCAGCGTTTGAAACGCCGCGATGATGTGGTGACGGATGGCGATCAACAGCCCGCCGTTCTGGCCAATGCGCCCGATGCCCGCGAAGGGTTCTTTGCTGTGCCGAAGGTGGTTGAATAATGTCTGAACTAAGCAAACTCAAAATTTCCGAAGCACGCGACGCGCTGCGCAAAGGCGAGGTCACTTCGGTTGAGCTGACCCAAGCCTGCCTGAGCGAAATCGACGCCTCTGGGACGTTGAACGCGTTTGTGCACAACACCCCGGATATGGCGCTGGAACAGGCCAAAGCGGCCGATGCCCGCAATGGGGTGGATGCGCCGGATTTGAACGGTATACCATTGGGGATCAAGGATTTGTTCTGTACCAAAGGTGTCGCAAGCCAAGCTGCATCCGGGATTTTGGACGGGTTCAAACCAGAATATGAATCCACCATCACCAGCCAATTGTTCGACAATGGTGCGGTGATGCTGGGCAAGCTGAACATGGATGAATTCGCCATGGGCAGCTCTAATGAAACATCCGTTTACGGCGATGTTGTGAACCCTTGGAAAGTGGATGATCGCAACCTGACTCCGGGCGGTTCATCCGGCGGCTCTGCCGCTGCGGTTGCGGCGGATTTGTGCCTTGGTGCGACGGGCACCGACACGGGGGGATCGATCCGCCAGCCTGCCGCGTTTACCGGCATCACCGGGATCAAGCCGACCTATGGCCGCTGTTCGCGTTGGGGTGTTGTGGCCTTTGCATCCTCTTTGGATCAGGCGGGCCCGATGACCAAAGACGTACGCGACGCCGCCATCATGCTAGAAGCCATGTGTGGTCACGATCCCAAAGACAGCACCAGCGCCGATTTGGCCGTGCCAAACTTTGAGGCCATGCTGACCGGCGATATCAAAGGCAAAACCATCGGTATTCCCAAAGAATACCACATGGATGGCATGCCCGCCGACATCGAAGCCCTTTGGGCCGAAGGGCGCAAAATGTTGCAGGATGCAGGCGCGAAAATCGTCGACATTTCCCTGCCGCACACCAAATATGCCCTACCGGCCTATTACGTGATTGCCCCCGCCGAAGCGTCGTCCAATCTGGCGCGCTATGACGGCGTGCGCTTTGGTCATCGTGCCAAATTGGCAGCAGGTGACGGCATTACAGAAATGTACGAAAAAACCCGCGCCGAAGGGTTCGGCCCCGAAGTGCAGCGCCGGGTGATGATCGGGACATATGTTCTGTCCGCTGGGTTCTATGACGCCTATTACAACCGCGCCCGCAAAGTGCGCGCCTTGATCAAACGCGACTTTGAAAACGTGTTTGCCGATGGCGTGGATGCGATCCTGACCCCCGCCACGCCGTCTGCGGCCTTTGGTCTGGGTGAAATGAAGGATGCCGATCCGGTTCAGATGTATCTGAACGATGTATTCACAGTGACCGTGAACCTGGCTGGGTTGCCCGGGATCAGCGTTCCGACGGGAATGAACGAACAGGGGCTGCCACTGGGTCTGCAACTGATAGGGCGTCCATGGGAAGAAGGCGATTTGCTGAATACTGCCTATGCACTTGAACAGGCGGCAGGATTTGTAGCCAAACCAACCAAGTGGTGGTAAACATCCCACCCAACGAGTGATGAAAAGGCGAGTTTCGGAATGAAAATGCGTTTGACATTGGGGTCTGTGGCCCTGCTTGCGTTGACGGCCTGCGCACAACCAGTGCCAGATAGTGGCGCTGGCGTTGGGTTCGATGATTTTGAGCAATACGAAATCGAACGGGCACAGCGTGATGCGGCACTGCAAGGAACCAGCACAACCAATATCGTGAATTCCTCCGAAGGGCAGGACCGTGAATCGATTGGTGTACGTACGGATCGCGCGCTGGCTGAGGCTGGCCGCGAAAATGGCGTCGCTGCAAATCCGGACAATGCGTCGCCGATATTGCTGAACAACCCAAACATTTCCGATGAACAGGATTTTGGGGCCGTATCGGGACGTGAAAGCATCCAAAGCGATGCGGACCGCCTGAGAGAGCAAGCCGAAGCCTATCAACTGGCGGATGTCACATCTATTCCAGAACGATCAGGTGCTGCTGGACCAAATATCGTGCAATATGCGTTGCAGACCAGCAATGCCAAAGGTGAAGTTCTCTATAACCGGTCCAGCTTTAGCTCTCAGAACCGGTTTTTGCGTCGCTGTTCGGAATATCAATCCCCGGATGCAGCGCAAATGGATTTTCTGACCCGTGGCGGGCCAGAACGTGACCCACGCGGCATTGATCCTGATGGCGACGGCTTTGCCTGTGGCTGGGACCCGGCGCCCTATCGCGTTGTTGTGGCCCCCAGTGCGCCGGTTGTTGCTACGCCTTTATCTGCAATCGAAAACTAATCAATTTGATGACGCCAATTTGGCATCCATCCCCGAATTTTGGGCCGCGCCGGGATCTGGCGCGGCCTTCTTTGGTTTTGATCCATTATACGGCGATGGACAGCGCAGAGGCGGCGCTGGAACGTCTATGTGATCCCGGACCAGAAGTGTCGGCGCATTACCTGATCGGGGAAAAGGGCACGCTATGGCAGATGGTGCGCGAAGATGACCGCGCATGGCATGCGGGGGCTGGATCGTGGATGGGATGTGACGACATCAATTCACAGTCCATCGGAATTGAGCTGGCCAATCGCGGTGATCATCCGTTTTCAGAGCCACAAATGACCGTGCTGGAAAAATTGCTGGCAGGAATTTTGACACGCTGGTCGATATCCCCACAATCGGTGCTGGGACATTCCGACACGGCGCCGGGGCGCAAGATTGACCCGGGAAAACGGTTTGATTGGAAACGTTTGGCCGATGCCGGGCTGGCCCATTGGCCCGAACCAGTGAACGGCCCTGAAATGGACGGTGACGGCTTTGTCGCGGCGATGCGGAATGCCGGTTATACAGGATCAGCGGATGCCGCGGTCCTGTTGGACGTGTTGCGTCATCGCTATCGCCCGTTTGCGCAGGGGCCGCGCGGTGCCGCTGACGAAGCTGTTGCGCGCGGACTTTGACCTGACTTTGACGTTGACCGGCCCCACATCCTGACATACCCAACCCCTGTGCGGAGGGCTGGATGGCCGCGGGTTTCGATCCGAGGAAAGTCCGGACTCCATCAGGCAATGGTGCCGGGTAACGCCCGGCGGGGGTAACCCTAGGGATAGCGCCACAGAAAACAGACCGCCTTGGATTTCCAAGGTCAGGGTGAAACGGTGGGGTAAGAGCCCACCGCGGTTTTGGCAACAAAACTGGCATGGCAAGCCCCACCAGGAGCAATGCCGAATAGGGATCTCGCGTCCGTGTGATCGGTTTCGGCCGATATCCGGGCAAGGTGTCTGACCCCAGGGATCCGGGTTGGCAGCTAGAGGGGCAGGGGCAATCCTGTCCTTAGATGAATGGTCATCACCCCAGCAATGGGGGACAGAATCCGGCTTACAGGCCCTCCGCGCATATTTCCGTTCTGTTAAGCCTGTTGCGATAGCATTCCTGTGGTTTTGATAGGTGTAAAACTGGGGGCACGATTGGCTGGTTTGCTACGTATTGTGATGTTGCTACTGCCAGCATTGATCCCATCGTGGCGATTTTTCAAAACCGTCGCGCCGTCACCCCGTGTGGAATTTCGGATATTGCCGGCGGATCAATCATCCAGCAATGCGCAATGGTGCGAATTTCGCCCACGACCGGCGACATTGTCGATTTGGCAAATGTTGCGCCGCATGGTCTGGAACCCGGTATGGAATGAACAATTGTTTTTGGTGTCTTGCGCGGAACGTCTGATCGCCAATCCGACCCAGCACAGCATTGACGAAATCAACTCTCGGATATGGGCCGACATCGCAAGTTCGCCCCCCAGAACACCCGCCGGTTCGCGCCTGCAATTTCGATTGGTTTTTGTCTGTCGAGAGGGGGCAGAAATTGTCAAATATGTGGATTACGAAAGCCAGCCGATTGATCCTTACTTGGGGGTCACATGAGTTTTGAACTGGCGCTGCGGGCGACTGAAATCATGTTGGCTTTGGCGATGTTACAACAAAGTCTGGAGCATTTTGTCGGCCCAAAGTCAGAGAAGCTGTTGTTTGGTGTGCGATCTGTTTTGTGTGTTTTGTTGATCATTGGCTGGCAAAATGGGTCAATATTGTGGGTAATATTGATGCTGGCTTTGATTTCCCTGCATCGATTTCAAGGCCCTTATAACGGGGGCAGTGATCGAATGACTTTCTTGATCTTGTTCTGCATTGCCTGCGTGCACGCCGCCCCTTCGCAACCGCTCAAAGAGCTTGTTTTTGCCTATCTGGCGGTGCAATTGGCGCTGTCATACTTTGTGTCGGGCTATATCAAAATCATCAATCCGGAATGGCGCAGCGGAACCGCGCTGTGTGATGTGTTTCGGTTTTCAGCCTATCCCGTTAGTGAAAATTTGCGCAAATGGGCGGATCGTCCCAGAACCTTGTTTTGGATGTCATGGGGCGTGATGGGGTTTGAGGTGGTGTTTCCGTTGACATTATTGCACCCGATGAGCCTGATGATGGGGCTATTTGTGGCTGCGTGTTTTCATTTCAGCAATGCGTGTTTCTTTGGGCTGAACCGGTTTTTCTGGGCGTGGCTTTGCGCCTATCCATCCATTTTGTGGTTTCAGGACCGGGTGTTCGGGCCAGATTTTTTGCACCATATTCTATAAAGGGCGGAGCGCGGATTTCGCCGATTTGATCACTGCGCGTGTCAGCGGTGCCAACACGGATTTCATGTGCCGCGTTGTTTGCCAATAAAGCGGGGTGGGCAGGGTCGTCCCGTCCCCCAAAATCACCAAATCCCCGCGTTTGATGTGGTCCATAACCAATCTCGTTGGGTTCATCCCCCAGCCAATTCCGGCGAGGGAAGCATGCACAAACGCTTGGCTTGATGGGATCAAATGGGTCGGAGGCTGAATGGGACGACCCGCCAGGTGACTGGCCCAATCGCGTTGCAAACGATCCTTGGGACTGAATGTAATCATCGGCGCCGATTGCAGGGCCTGAGGGGTGATCCCGTTCGCAAAATACCGCGCCACAAAGGCGGGGCTGGCAACGGCGAGGTATTCGAGCGTCCCCAGAGGCACCACATCACAGCCCTGAACCGGTTGAGAACGCGATGTGATCGCGGCGCAAACTTCTCCGGTGCGCAGCCAGTCGGCGGAATGATCCTGATCGTCGATTTCCAGCTCATATAATAAATCGGTGGCCGTGAGCGCAGAAATGAACCACGTTGCCAAACTGTCTGCATTCACTGCAATCCGCAGATTGACGGGCCGTCCGGTGATGTTCAATTGGCTGAGAACGCCACTTTGAAGCAGGGCCAAATCGTCCGCATATCGCGCCAATATTTTGCCTTTGTCTGTGGCTTGGCAAGGGGTGGATCGGCGTACCAATGGGGTTCCAACCTGATCTTCGAGCGCCTTAATCCGTTGGGAAATGGCCGGTGGGGTCACGTTTAGCACCCGGGCGGCGGCATCAAACGACCCGTGGCGCAGCACAGCCGCAAGGGCGGATAGTTGGGCGGGGTCCAGATGCATAAGCATTCCTTATGTAGCGTTAATATAATTAACTACAAGAAAGTTACCACACAATCTAGATAGGCCCAAAGAGGAGTTTCCATGCAAAGTCTGTTCTACGGCGCCGCTATATCTGTTTCTTTGATTTTTGCGATCGGGGCGCAAAATGCCTTTGTGTTGCGCCAGGGTTTGCGCCGGGAACATGTGTTGCCGCTGGTGCTGTTCAGCGCGGTGTCTGATGCGCTGTTGATCACGGCTGGCATCGCTGGCATGGGCAGCCTCAGCCAAGCCTTTCCATTGTTTGAAACGGTGATGCGGTGGGGCGGAGCCGCGTTTCTGTTTTGGTATGGGGCCACCAATTTCAAGAGCGCATGGCGGGGTGGGGCAAGTCTGAAATCCGGCCAAGGCGAGGGCATGTCGCGCAAAACCGCTCTGCTCACGTTGGCGGCTCTGACATGGTTGAACCCGCATGTTTATCTGGACACTGTGGTTTTGATTGGCTCACTATCGGCGCAATATGACAGTCAGTTTCATTTTGGGATCGGGGCCGCTTTGGGGTCGCTGGGGTTCTTTTTTTGCTTAGGATATGGCGCGCGGTATCTGTCACCGCTGTTTGCCCAAGAACGGTCGTGGCAGATTTTGGACACGTTGATTGGCCTGATGATGTGGGGCATCGCCATCGGGCTGATTTGGCACTAACAAACCGCTCGACATTCTGGTTGGGTGTCGTCTAGCTGGCCTCATGCGAGAACCTATAACTCAGTCGCCAATTGTTGGTATTTTTTGGATGGTCCTGACCGGCCTGTGCTTTGTCGCGGTGACGGCAATTGTGAAACATGTGGGGGACACGGTTCCCGCCGCCCAAGCGGCGTTTTTACGATATGTGCTGGGACTTGTGTTTTTGGTGCCGATGATGCGGCCGATTTTGGCGGCGCGTTTGACCAAGCGTCAGATGTCGTTTTTTGCAGCGCGCGGCGTGGCGCATACATTGGCCGTCATTTTGTGGTTTTTTGCCATGACCCGCATTCCCATCGCCGAAGTGACGGCGATGAATTATTTGTCGCCGGTTTATGTGACCATCGGCGCGGCGATCCTGTTAAAGGAAAAACTGCCCCCCCGACGCATGGCAGCAGTGATCGCTGCCCTCATCGGTGCGCTGATCATTCTGCGCCCCGGTTTGCGAGAGGTCAGCATCGGCCATATCGCGATGCTGGGGACCGCGTTTGGGTTTGCGGTGGGATATTTGATTGCCAAACAGATGTCCGACGAAGTCAAACCCGCAGTGGTCGTGGGCATGTTGTCGATAACGGTTACCATCGGTTTGGCGCCCTTTGCTTATGCGGTTTGGGTTCCGCCCAGCCTGCCTGATCTGGGGTGGTTTTTCTTGGTCGCCTGCTTTGCCACATTGGGGCATTACACGATGACGTTGGCCTTTTCTGCGGCGCCTTTGACGGTCACCCAACCCGTGACCTTCCTGCAACTGGTCTGGGCAACCCTGCTTGGGGCGGTTGTGTTTGGGGAACATGTGGACGCCTATGTTGTGTTAGGGGGCGCCGTTATTTTAGGGTCTGTTAGCTTCATCACCTGGAGAGAGGCCCGCGCAAAACGGCAGGTTACGCCCACAGATTTGGCGGTTAAAGGGTAGTGAGTACGATGGAAGGTGCGGGGACCAAGTCGGTCGATATCACAACGCAGATAGAAATCAGCGCACCACGCGGCGCGGTGTATGACTATGCCGTGGATCCGGATAACGCCCCGGAATGGTACGATAATATCACCTCGATGGATTGGGTTGGACCGGCCAAAATGTCCAAGTCCGCCCGAATGAAATTCGGGGCCAAATTTCTGGGGCGCGCCCTGAGCTACACTTACGAAGTTGTGGATTTGGTGCCGGGGGATCGGTTGGTGATGCGCAGCTCAGATGGTCCGTTTTCCATGGAAACCAGTTATAAATGGGAAACGATTGGGGCGACAAAAACCCGGATGTCGCTGCGCAATCGTGGTGAACCGACAGGGTTCACACGACTTTTCCGGCCCTTTTTGCAGGGGGCTATGCGTCGCGCAAACCAACGGGATCTGGAAAAACTGAAAACTCTGGTCGAGCGCCGATTTGCCTCTGAGAAGGCATGATCCCAACCGAACTGTGATATTTTGTAACGGTTTTTCTTAAATTTCGTGCCTATGTTAAGGTAATGGAACAGGGCGGCGTTACCTTATCGAAAGGAAATTCCGCAAAGCTGATGTTCCACCTAACGCAATCACCCTTTCGGTGAAGAGCAGAGAAGGAGCAGATGGGTTTGATGCGGTTTCGTGATCGCATATTAGGGTTACTCGGGCTAGGTCCGGAACGCTCTCAGGGTGCGGGACGCAAACGAGGTCCTGCAACACATGTGATTGTGTTGGATGGCACCATGTCCAGTCTGCGACCCGGCTGCGAAACCAATGCTGGCAAAACCTATAAATTGCTCTGCGAGGTTGGCCAAAAAGCCAATCTAACCGTCTATTACGAGGCGGGCGTACAATGGCAAGATTGGAGCAAAACCTGGGATGTGGCGTCAGGGAAAGGCATCAACCGACAGATTGAACGGGCCTACGGGGTCCTCGCGTCGCGCTATCGCCCTGGCGATAAGATTGTTTTAATTGGATATTCCCGCGGGGCCTTTGCTGTGCGATCCTTGGCGGGCGTCATTGATATGGTTGGACTGGTAAAGGCCGAACATGCCACTGCCCGCAATATTCGGTCTGTTTATCGGTATTACCGGTTGGGATCGGCCAATGGCGATGCGACGGTATTCACCAACCGGTTTTGTCATGACGAGGTCGCAATAGAGGCTGTTGCGGCTTGGGATACCGTCAAAGCGCTGGGGCTGAGGCTGCCTGTATTCTGGCGTTGGGCAGAGGCGCGTCATGAATTTCACAATCATCGGTTGGGCCCTTCGGTTCGGCATGGGTTTCATGCACTTGCGTTGGACGAAACTCGGGATGCTTTTACGCCGGTCTTATGGTCATCACCCGAAGGGTGGGCCGGCAAAATGGAACAGGTTTGGTTCAAAGGCACACATGGCGATATCGGCGGGCAATTGACCGGCTACGAACCGGCCCGCCCTTTGGCCAATATTCCGTTGGTCTGGATGTTAGAGCGGCTCGAAGATTGCGGGCTGGAATTGCCTGTGGGATGGCGCGGTCGGTTTCCGTGTGACCCGTCGGCCCCGATGGTCGGCACATGGCAGGGCTGGGGCAAATTGTTTGTGTCACGCCATAAACGCGTGATCGGGCAGGACCCGTCAGAACGTTTGCATGACTCCGTCCCTTCAGATCATCGTTTCGCGAATGCGATGAAAGAACCACAAGCGCCAGTTAAATCTGAATTTGTTGCCAGCGGCACAAATGGACTTAGCTCGGAAGCGTCATAACCAAACAGGTCGTCGATCCAGTTGCGTATAGTTTTCCATCACTTACGCCGCGGATTTCCCCATGGGCCACGCCGGTACTGCGCCCCACATGGTCAACGCGCCCCTCGGCGACGACCTCGGTTTCCAGGGGGATCGCGCGCAGCAAGTTAACCTTGTATTCGAGGGTCGTATAAACGGTTCCCTTTGGAATTTTTGTCATGACCGCGCAGGCCATACAGGAATCCAACACCGTCCCATACCAACCGCCATGAACTGTGCCCATGGGATTAGAATGCTCAAATCTAGGCGTGCCGCGAAAAACGACCCGGCCGTCTTCGACCACATCCAAACCAAAATTCAAAACGTCGGATATGGGCGCGGACGAATATTGGCCCGCCAGAATGCCGCGCATGAATTCATAACCCGACATTGACAAAAGCGTCTCTTTGGTCGGCATTTCAAGTTTTGATTGAGCAATAAACATAGGGCGCCTCATTCTTGATCAGAGGCTGCCCGTTTATGCGACGTTTTGCAATTGAGCTTTGGGGGTGACGCCCAAAGCGTGGCAAATGTCACGGCTCAGTTCGGGTTTGTTGAGGGTATAGAAATGCAGATGATCCACTCCGCCTTGTAGCAAGTCATCACATAATTCTGTGGCAATGGCCGTTGCCAGCAAATCGGCATTTCCATCACGCGTTGCGTTTTCAAAACCGTCGATAATCACCTGTGGGATTTTTGTGCCACAGCTTTCGGCAAAGCGGCGGATACCATTCCAATTTTCAATCGGCAGGATTCCGGGGATAATTGGTGCATCAATTCCGGCCTTTACGCAGGAATCGCGGAAACGGAAAAACGTTTCAACGTCAAAGAAAAACTGCGTAATCGCGCTTTGAGCACCGGCATCAATCTTGCGCTTAAGGAATTCAATATCGGCTTTTTGATCCGTCGCATCTGGGTGCTTTTCAGGATACGCGCCAACCCTAAGGTTGAACTTGCCGGTGTCTGCCAGCGCTTCGATCAATTCAACCGAGCTTTGAAAACCATCGGGATGCGCACAAAAACCACCTTGGCCTTTGGGCGGATCGCCGCGAAGAGCCACAATTTCGCTCACGCCTTGTTCGGCGTAACCTTCTGCAATGGCAAGCGTTTCTGCCCGCGTGGCATCGACACAGGTCAAATGCGCCGCGACACGAAGACCGCTGGTTTTGTGAATTGCGCCGACCGCTTCGTGGGTCAGTTGACGGGTCGTGCCACCGGCACCGTAAGTCACCGACACAAATTCAGGGGCGAGTGGGGCCAGCGTATTGACGCAATCCCACAGACGGAATGACCCTTCCAAATTTTTGGGTGGGAAAAACTCAAAAGAGATGTTCGGGCGTGAAGCTGTCTCTGACATGGGGCGTCCTTTTCTAACTTGCCCCCTTGTCCCAAGTTTTGGTACATGAGGCAAATTCATAAACTTCACCACAATCATGAGTTTGATTTGTATGCATATCGAATTTCGCCATCTTCGAACGATCAAAGCAATTCATGAAACGGGTGGATTGGCCCGTGCTGCTGATCATCTGAACATCACCCAATCTGCGCTAAGCCATCAAATTAAAGGGATCGAAGATCAGGCTGGGGTTGAACTTTTTGTGCGACGATCCAAGCCGCTTAAACTGTCATCCGCCGGTATGAAGCTTTTGGCTGCTGCAGAAACAATTTTGCCGCAAGTCGCTGCTTTGGAAGCGGAATTTGATGGATTGATTGATGGATCAGCGGGGCGTTTGCATATCGCGATTGAATGCCATGCTTGTTTTGAATGGCTGTTCCCGGTCCTCGAACAATTTCGCAAAGCTTGGCCTGAGGTGGATATCGATATCCGACCCGGTTTGGCGTTTGATGCGATGCCCGCGCTGCGCCGGGAAGAGGTGGATTTGATCGTTTCATCTGATCCTGAGGATCTGCCAGAAACCGATTTTACACCTTTGTTTGATTATGAGCCGGTTTTTGTCGCTGCATCGACCAATCCACTGGCGCAAAAAACTTGGGTTGAGCCAGAGGATTTCGCGGATCAGACGCTGATTACCTATCCGGTGGATAAATCCAGGTTGGATGTGTTTTCAGAGTTTTTGACACCTGCCGGTATTGAGCCAGCATTGGTGCGCAAAGTCGAACTCACCACCATGATATTGTTGCTGGTCGCATCAAATCGCGGGGTTGCTGTTCTGCCAGATTGGGTCGTTCGTCAGGTGCGGTACAATTCGGATTATGTCACGCGACCTATGGGGAAGGGCGGGACAACGCGCCGACTTTATGCTGCGACCCGCAGCGAAGACACGCATAAACCGTTTATGGCGCATTTCGTTCGATTGACGCGGCAAGAAGCGGTGAAGTTACAGCGCCTTTAACTTGCTTTGGACCCTTTGAAGTCGATGTGGTCGCGGTTATGGCTGTGCATTGTTTGTGAAACTTTGGTTTGACGCACCATCGGAAATCTGAGTTTTTCCGCCTCGAGCAGAATCCGTGTTTCAGCAAGTGGCATGGCGCGCCCATATAAGAAACCTTGTACATTGGTGCAGCCCATCCCAAGCAATTGCTGTTCCTGCTGCGCGGTTTCAACACCTTCGGCGATCGCATCAACGCCCAATCCTTGTGCGATCGAAAGAAACCCTTCTACCAATACGTCCGCCGCTTCTTCGGTGCCAAGAGCAGCAACAAAACTGGAATCAATTTTAAGTTCATCAAAGTCCAGCTGCCGTAAATGCTGAAAAGAGGCAAACCCTGTGCCAAAATCATCCAGTGAAATCCGCACGCCATTCGCACGAAAGTGACCGATGGATTCCTGAATGGTTTCACTGGCGCGCGCGATAAACACGTCTTCGGTGATTTCAAAAGTGACGTGACCCAGTATGGATGGGTACCGCATTAAAATGTCAGATAATTCCTGGCGGCCATTTGATGTGGCCAATGACACTTCTGGAACATTGATGGAAACTTGGCCAGGATCCAGGCCCGCTTCTAGTAGATACTCCAGATCGCTGAACACAGTTTCTGCAATCAAAGCAAGTAGTTCGCCATGCAAAGACAGCTCTGCGACCTGAGGTAAAAAGGCGCCGGGCATGAGAAGCCCACGTTCCGGGTGTTCCCAGCGCGCCAAAGCTTCGAACCCGCAAATGCGTCCGGTTTTTATGTCAACTTTGGGCTGGTAATAGGGTTTTATGTCTAGGTTTTCCATCGCGATGCGCAATGTGCGACGATCTTCTAAGCTTGGCCGTGGAGAAAACAGGTCTGGATCATACATGACAGCCTGTCCGTCTCGGGCGGATTTGGCTTTGAACATTGCATGATCGGCATTGGCGCTAAGAGAGGCGATACTGTCATCTATTCCGGTGGACATGCTGATGCCAACGCTGGCGGTCAGGCGCAATTCACGACCCTTTACCAAAATTGGTTCGGCGATGGTTTTTGCAACGCGATGGGCCAGTTTTAGCAGCGCATCTTCGCTGTTTTGATCTGAAAGGGCGATGGCAAATTCATCCCCACCCAGTCGGGCAGTGATGCCGGTATTGGCGATAACTTTTTGCAAACGCGTTGAAATCGTTCGTAAAACATGATCGCCCGCCTCGTGGGTGTAGGTGTCATTGATGGGCTTAAATCCATCAAGGTCCAGAATGAAAACCGCGACCCGGGATTCGGTATCTGACCGATAAATCATGTTTTGCAACATTTCTTCAAACGCCCACCTGTTTAACAGGCCCGTCAAACCATCATGCTGCGTCATGTATTCGAGTTTACGCAATTGTGCGTTGGATTCGCGTCGGGCATTGCGCAGTTGTTTGTGCGTGTCCTTTTGTTTTTTCAACGTTTCTAGGGCGTTAAAAACATAAACAATCAGCAAGCCTGCCGTAGCGATCCAGTGATGGGTTGGTGCAACGCCAAAAGTATTGTTTGCCAGTTGAAACAGCACCCCAAAGGCCACAAGCAATGCTGGCGTCATCATTGAGAAGTTAAAGAACGGCAAAAAAGCAAATGTATTTGCGATATGAACCAGTGACCCGCACATCCACAGGAAACCGGCGATAAACAGCGCCAAAGAGGGCTGGCTGGCCAGCAGCAAAGTCGGCAGTAAATACGCAACCGTGGAAAACAGATTGTTGCACCATAAAATGCCGATCAACCAGATGGGGATGTGGTCATCCCGTTTTGGAAATCGTTTTCCGATCCAGATCGACAGCAGTTCGCTAAACCCAATGGCCGAGAATATATAAACCGTTTCAGTGACTTGACCTGACCACAGGCAGATGCCGATCATCATAACCGCCGCCGCCAACCGTTTGGGTTGATCGCGTCGTTCGATGCGGGAAACGAACCTGCTTTCGTATCGGATGTCTTCTAGCGTTAGGTTGATCATGATCCACAGCCTGAGTTACATCGCACATTAGGGGGCTTGATCTGAATGAAGGGTTAATCTGGATATAATTCTTTAGGAACAATTGTCTCTACAGATTTGTGCGGAATTGCCATGCAACGCAGTGTCTAATTCCGCTCAGCCCCTTGCTCTATATGGGTGTTTGCGCCTATAGGCTCACTCTTGATGCAATCCCACATGATGCAATTTTTTCGGAGGCCGTGATGGCGACCAGTGCCAATCTTAACGTAATGATTAAAACCGCCCGGATCGCTGGGCGTGGTCTTCTTAAGGATTTCGGCGAAGTTGAGAATCTGCAGGTCAGTTCTAAGGGGCCGGGCGATTTCGTAAGCAAAGCGGATAAACGCGCCGAAGAAGTGATCCGCGAAGCGCTGATGGAAGCGCGCCCAACCTACGGGTTTCTGGGCGAAGAAGATGGCGAAGTTGAGGGCGAAGACCCGACGCGTCGTTGGATCGTTGATCCGCTGGATGGCACCACCAATTTTTTGCATGGTTTGCCCCATTGGGCCGTGTCGATCGCGCTGGAACACAAAGGGCAGATTGTATCGGGTGTGATCTATGACCCTGTCAAAGATGAGCTGTTTTTTGCGGAAAAAGGCGAAGGCGCGTGGCTGAATGAAAGCCGTCTTCGTGTGTCTGGCCGAAACCGGATGATTGAATCGATCTTTGCGACCGGCCTGCCATTTGCAGGGCGTGCGGACCTGCCTGTCACGCTTAAGGATCTGGCGCGTTTGTTGCCTGCCTGTGCTGGTGTGCGTCGTTTTGGGGCCGCGTCATTGGATTTGGCCTATGTGGCGGCCGGACGTTACGATGGGTTCTGGGAACGGCGTTTGAACGCTTGGGATATGGCCGCTGGCCTGATCATCGTCAAAGAAGCAGGTGGTTTTGTAGAGCCGCTCGATCCGGAGGGGGACATTTTGCAAGACGGCGAAGTGATCTGCGCAAACGAACCGATTTTTGAAAACTTTGCCAAGGTTATTCGCGGCTAATTCCGTCGTTTAACTCTTTGATTTTTGTGACATCCGCCGGAATTTCGGCGGATGTTTTGTTTTGACGGTGGTGATGGCGGCATTCAGAGCGCAGCGAACACATCAATTTTGTAGCCGTCCGGATCTTTGACGATTGCATAGCGTTGCCCCCAGAATGCATCCCATGGTGGGTTTGCCACTTCAAACCCTGCATCTACAACTTTTTGGGCGATGGCATCCACCTCGGCTGGGCTGTCGCATAACAGGGCAAATCCTGAATGATTTGCCGGGCGCGGGGGCTCTGCGATGATGGATTCCATCAATTTTGCCGTGTCGATCATCAACCGGACCTCACCGGGGGCTGTGATCGGTTCCACATGATCCTGACTGGCCGCGTCTGTTGGGAAATCAAACCCAAGACAGCGATAAAAGTCCAAAGTTTTGGCCATGTCGCTGCTGGACACGGCGACGGCGTCGATCTTTATTTTGGGCATGATAACAGTACCTTATACTTTGTTATTTACGTGGAACACGTGGAATATTGGATGTGCGCAGGTGTTTGTATTGTGCCTCTGGATGGGGGGGGTGCCCGTCCGTGTCGCGCCAGAAATCTGATCCACCGCGGCGCATCCAAATCGGAATTGTCAGGATCAAACCGGCGATAAATCCACCCAAATGCGCCATATAGGCGACGCCGCCCCCTGCAACATCCGACCCCAATCCATTGAGCAATTGCAGACCGAACCACACACCCAACACGATCCAAGCTGGGATGGGGAAGATCTTGAAAATGATGATAAATATCACCAGAACGTCGATTTTCGCTTTGGGGAATAACAACAGATATCCCCCCATAACCCCGGCGATTGCCCCAGATGCCCCCACCATGGGAACCGGGGATGTGGGGCTCGCGGCATATTGCGCCAGCCCCGCCCCGATGCCTGCCGTCAGGTAAAACGCCAAAAAACCGAAATGGCCCAGTTCGTCTTCCATATTGTCCCCATAAATCCAGAGGAACAGCATGTTGCCTGCCAGATGCATAAAACCGGCATGTAGGAACATCGACGTGATCAACGCCTGCGGGTTGTCGCCATCATTCAGGCGACGGGGGATCAGCGCATAATCAAAATAGAGCTGGGACAGTGCCCAGTTATCTTGGATTCCGTAGGTAAGCAGGAAAACCGCGATGTTTGCTGCGATCAAGGCGTAACAAACATAAGGGATGCGGTTGGACGGGTTGTGATCACGAATAGGAAACATACCGGCAAAGTCCGCATTTCTGCGTGCAACGTCAAGCGGCATGCGCGGGCAGGGCGGGTTTTCGACATGCGGCGTGCCGCGCAGGGCGGCACGCCTGTTTTTTACATACCGGACACTTCGGCCAACAATGCGGCGTTACCGCCAGCGGCTGTTGTGTCGATACAGACCTGTCGTTCATGCAGCACATGCGCGGCATCTGGCATGGCGGTAACCAAGGCAATGATTGGCCCTAACCGCTGTGATAGCGCCTGTTCATATGCAACACCAGTGTCGCGATCCCCCCACCATATTGCCGCCGCGACATCCGGGTGATCCAACAGCGCCTCTGGCGACATGCCGTCTGCTGATATGGCTGTGCCGCCCAATGCAGACACGGCCTCTAACTGCGCAGCAATGTGATCCGTTGGACCCAGGCACAAAACCGGGCCACGTGCATGGGTTGTCAGGCGATTGCTTTCGCCGGTGGGGCCAGGCAGGTCCATGACGTCGGCGACGGAAATGGGCGTGTCACTTGGGGCTTGGAACCGGGGCACATAGCGTGGACCGCCTGCCTTGGGGCCGGTCCCTGACAGGCCTTCGCCACCGAAGGGTTGGCTGCCGACAATCGCGCCAATTTGGTTGCGGTTCACATATAGGTTTCCTGCGTCAATCTGATCCACGATCTGTTGCACGCGGTCATCAATGCGCGTGTGCAACCCAAATGTCAGCCCAAACCCTGTGGCGTTGATATCCGCGACCACTTGGTCCAGTTCGTGGGATTTGAACCGCACAACATGCAATACCGGGCCAAAGATTTCGCGTTTCAGGTCCAGAATAGACGACAGGCTGATCACGGTGGGGGCGATAAATGTCCCGGTTGTGGGCGCGGGCAATTCGAACAAAACCCGATCCTCTTTGCGCGCAGTGTCGATGTGATCGGTAATGCCCTGCCACGCGGCCTGATCGATCACGGGGCCAACATCGGTGGACAATGCCCATGGCCGTCCCAGGGACAGTTCCTGCATGCCGCCAAACAGCATGGTCAAGATTTTATCCGCAACATCATCCTGCACATAAAGACAGCGCAACGCAGAACAACGCTGACCCGCTGATTGGAACGCGCTGGCCAGAATGTCACGAACCGCATGTTCAGGCAGTGCTGTGCTGTCAACGATCATCGCGTTCAATCCCCCCGTTTCCGCGATCAAAGGCGTGCCCGGCGCGCAGTTTTGCGCCATGGATTTGCGGATCAACATCGCCGTGGCTGTGGACCCGGTAAAGGCAACGCCGGACAGGGTGGCATGGCTGGTTAATGCAGCCCCAACCTGTCCCCCCCCGGGCAGGATTTGCAACGCCGACCGGGGGACCCCCGCTTGGTGCAGCAATTCAACGGCGCGGATCGCGATCAGGCAGGTTTGCTCTGCCGGTTTTGCCAAAACGGCGTTGCCCGCAGCCAAAGCCGCACTTATCTGTCCTGAAAAAATTGCCAGTGGGAAATTCCAAGGCGAAATGCAGGTCCAGGTTCCGCGGGCCGGGCGGTCAGACTTTTCCGCTTCTTTGGCGTAGTACCGCAGAAAATCAACGGCTTCGCGGACTTCGCCCACGGCATCCAGCAGAGTTTTCCCGGCTTCACGGGCCAGCAGTGCAAACAATTCGCCGCTATGTGCCTCGTATAGATCAGCGGCTTTGTTCAGGATTACGGCGCGTTGGGCGACGGGCACATTCCACGTCTCGGCCTGCGCGATCGCGGCGTCACACTCTGCGGCGGTGGCATCAATCACATCGCCCACATGATCGGACGGGTCGGCCGGGTTCATAATCCGACGTTGCGCCCCGGTCGGGGCCGCATCTACGCTGGCCAAAACCGGACCGGCCTGCCAGGTGACCCGTTCAAAAGGGGACCGCTCTGTTTCGATACGCGCCAATGTGGGCCGGTCGGTCAAATCCCATCCTTTGGAATTGATCCGTTCTGGCTGATATAGATCAGGGCCTTTGGGCAGTGCAAATTCCGTTCCCAGCGCGTCAAAGGGGCAGGCGGCCACAATTTCTGCCGGGACTTCTTCGTCAACGATCTGGTTCACAAAAGAAGAGTTGGCCCCGTTTTCCAACAGACGACGCACCAGATAGGCCAGCAAATCTTCGTGCGCACCGACGGGGGCATAAATTCTGCAGTGGGTGTTATTGGCGTTCAGCACCAGATTATGCAGGGTTTCCCCCATCCCGTGCAGACGTTGAAATTCATAGGCAGATTTGGGCATGTCCTGCGCCATATGTAGGATCGCCGCCACTGTATGGGCATTATGTGTGGCGAATTGCGGATAGATCCGGTCTGTCATCGACAGCAATTTGCGCGCATTGGCGATATAGCTGACATCGGTCGCGGCCTTTTGCGTAAAGACGGGAAATCCGTCCATGCCCTCCACTTGGGCGCGCTTGATTTCGGCGTCCCAATAGGCGCCTTTGACCAGACGGATCATGATTTTGCGATCCAGTTTGATGGCCAGGTCGTGCAATGCGTCGATCACAAACGACGCGCGCGGCCCATAGGCCTGCACCACGACGCCAAATCCATCCCAGCCTTTCAGCCCCGGATCAGCCAGCACCGTTTCGATCACATCCAGCGACAGGGATAGGCGATCTGCCTCTTCTGCATCCACATTCAGCCCCATACCCGCCGATTTCGCCACCAGCGCCAGCGACCGCAACCGCGGCACCAGCTCTTCCATGACACGGGCCTCTTGGGCGATTTCATAGCGGGCATGCAGCGCCGACAGTTTCACCGAAATGCCCGGATTTTGGGCGACTGACGCGCTGTGGCAATTTTCGGCAATGGCGGAAATGGCCCGCGAATAAGCTAAATGAAACCCACGTGCATCTGCATCGGTGCGTGCGGCTTCTCCCAGCATATCATAGGAATAGGTATAGCCTTTTTCCTCCATGCCTTTACCGCGTTTCATGGCTTTGACGATGGTTTCACCCAAAACAAACTGTTTGCCCATTTCCTTCATGGCGCGCGCAACTGCGGATCGGATCACAGGTTCCCCAACCCGTTTGATCGCCCCGCGCAACACGCCGGACAATCCCGGCTTTTCGCCATCCAAAACCCGGCCCGTCAACATCAGGGCCCAGGTGGACGCGTTCACCAATGACGAAGAAGAATGCCCCAAATGCTGCCCCCAATTGGACGGCGCAATTTTGTCTTCGATCAGCGCATCAATTGTATCGGCATCCGGCACCCGTAGCAGCGCTTCGGCCAGGCACATCAATGCGACGCCTTCTTCGGTGGATAGCCCGTATTCTGCCAGGAAAACCTCCATCAAACCGGGGTCAGAAGCCCCGCGAATGTCCCGCACCAACTGGGCCGCATTCGCGGAAATTGTTGCGCGATCCGTTTTCGTCAAACATGCTTGTTCCACCAGACGCGCCACTGCGGTTGTTTCATCGGCATAAGTTTGTGTGTCGACCAAGCTGCGAGGGGAGGGTGATGTGTTCATGTCTAAGCTCCTATCCGTTATGGCTAGGATAGCTGAAAAAAACGGGTCGTTTTGACTTCACTTTAGGTGTATCGTAGGAAAACCGCATATAAGATTGGGAAAAATGTGACCGAACGAACTTCTGAGCTGGATCGATTTGATCGAAAGATTCTGGATATTCTGGCGGTCGAAGGCCGCATCAGTGTCACCGAATTGGCCCGTCGTATTGGGTTGTCTAAATCCCCGACGCAGGCGCGTTTGCGTCGTCTTGAAGAAACCGGAGTGATCCGCGGTTATCGCGCACTGTTTGATCCGATACGGTTGGGGCGGGATCATGTGGCCTTTGTCGAAGTGAAGCTGAGCGACACCCGTGAAAAGGCGCTGGGTGAGTTCAATCAAGCGATCACACAAATCCCAGAAATCGAGCAATGTCATATGATTGCCAGCAATTTCGACTACTTGCTCAAGGTGCGCACATCCTCAATGACTGGCTATCGTTTGTTATTGGCGGAAAAGATTTCGACCCTGCCGCATGTCGCCAGCACATCCACCTATGTGGCCATGCAAGCCATCAAAGAAGAGCAAGCAAGCCCAGAGGCACAAGCTGGCGGCGATTGATTGCATGTGAGGGTTTTGACCTTTGTAATGACAGAGCCTTGATTTGACCTGAGGCGATTTAGGCCGATGATGCCATTATGCGTTTTTCCATCATTTTACCTCTGCTGATCGGCATGGCGGCAGGCGCTGCCTATGCTCAGACTTGTCCAAATGGGCCGAATCACTCGACGCGGCTTGAGCTGTTGCATGAGGTTTTACGCACGGCCCCTGATCCGATAGCGGCGCGTCGCATCAGCAATGATTTGTGGGCGATCTGGTTGCAGGCCCCGGATGAGGTCGCGCAGGAACTGCTGGATCATGGCATGGAACGGATGCGGTTGGGGGACCATCTGGGCGCGCAAACGGCGTTTGATCGATTGGTGGATTATTGTCCGGATTTTGCCGAAGCCTATAATCAGCGGGCATTCAGCAACTTTTTACAACAACGATTCGACATCGCCCTGCTGGATTTGGACCGGGCTTTGGAATTAAACCCTCGACATTTAGGCGCGTTAACCGGGCGCGCACTCACTTTGATCGAATTGGGCCAAAACGAAGCCGCACAAACGGATTTAAAGGCGGCGGTTGCGCTTAACCCATGGCTGAATGAGCGAAGTTTGATCATTCAGCCCCCCGGAGAGGACATCTGAGGGTTTACCTCCGTCACGGAATGCCTATTGTCGCGCCAACATACTGAATTGCGAATGCGTTTGAGTATGAAGATCGGTTGCGGGCGTGATGGAATGGTAGACATACCAGACTTAAAATCTGTTGGGGCCTAGCCCCGTGTGGGTTCGAGTCCCACCGCCCGCACCATACCTCCAAAACCTGTCTTGCTTCCTCAGCCCGATGCGCGATGACAATCAGGCATGCGCATCAGAAATAGCCACGGGTGAACAAACCCGAAGAGCGTTTCGATTAGCGAAGTTGCGCCTGATCCATCGCAATCATGCATCGTTTGACAACCGCGGCGGAATCCAGGACCAGCACTGAAACGTCAGCCTTTGTTGTGGATTTTCGGTGCAGACACCCTTCGACATCATCAACGATCCGTTTTCCGTTTCCTTGGTGATCCAACGGTTGCAGTTCTGCAATGTTATCAACGTTCGTCATGATGATTTCGTCGACGGAATCCACAAGAATGCCGTACTTGTTACCTTCGTTTCTAAAAATTAGAACCTTTTGCCCGTCTATACGTTTAGGGGGCATCCCATAGAGCAAACGGGGATTGAAAAGGGTAATCAACTCGCCTCGTAAGTTGATAATTCCTTCGACAAAATCGAGTGAATAAGGCGGTTCCAGCAAATGGTCAGGACGGTTGATCACTTCGCTGACGCAGGCCGTGTCGAGCGCAAACATTTTTTCAAAGGTGAACAGGATATATGTGCGTCGCGTCGTACTAACCTGAGTTGTTTCCCCATCGCAATTTTGTCCATCGGATGGATAAATTTCCTGGCAGGCCTTTGCAATTTCGACCAATTCAGGATCCGTACGCAGCTTTTTCTGGTCCAGCATCATGACAATTTTGTCTTGTTCGCTGATGAGACAACCATTGACATAATCCCCGCGTGGCAGGGCCAGTTTGGCGAATGGCAGCACGTCATCGCGGTAATAGGGCAGGATACTATCAATCGAAAACACCATCAGGCCGACCATGCCTTCTGCGGTTTCCAAAACCACCATTTTGCGTTCACTGGGAATGGTTTTTCCAAGATGAAAGACCGCGCCATCCCCCAAAAATGCTCGGAAATCAACCACAGGTAGGATGACTCCACGCAAATTTGTGGTTCCGATGACATTGCCGCGGGCAAACAATGACTGATCCACCTTGGGCATTTTCAGGATTTCTTTGACGTAGCGCAAATCAATGGCACAGGTTGTGTGCCCGGTTTGAAACGAGATGCAATTGCGACGTTTCCCTTTGGCCGATTTGACCTCAACTTGATCCGAGGATTTGGTGGCACGTGGCACTTGGTCGAGGTTCAGCAATTCGTAGGGGTCAAGCAGTTGTACCAGTCGATTGCCTTGTTCAAATTTCAACACCCCATTGATAACCACATCTCGCGGGCCGTCTTCTTTGGCTTGAAAATTTACTCGCGTGGCTTGATTCCCATTGAGCACTTCACCGGTCAGATCAAAAAGCAGGCCGATGCAATGTTCCCCATATTCAATAATGGCAACCCTGCGTAACGCGACCTGCCTCTGGTCCGAAAACCCTAACAAAATTCGTAGATCAACAATGGGTATGATCTGACCACGCAGGTTAAACAAACCCAGCATATAAGGCGGGGCAAGTGGCATTGGGGAAATGTCGGTGGGTTCGTTCACGACCTCTTGCACTGCGGATACGGGGATCGCAAATTCGCTATCTCCGATCAAAAACGACCCATAGATTTCTCCGCTAGCCCCCCGTTTTTGAGCGGTTTGTATCCGCTGCGAAACGGTTTTTACATAGCCAGTATCAGATTGATCCTCTGGCTGTGTGCCATCTGTATGATCCAACATCATCGTTGTGTCTCCAATCTTGGAATGGCGGAGACGGTGAATTCACCGCTGGTGCAATCAATGGTTATCTGCCGGCCCAACATACCGCCGACATCTTCGTGAATGCGGCGCATTCCGGCCTCACGTAGGGATTTGTAGGCAAATTTGGAATTGATTTGGCCAACCATTCGGCTTGGGTCGGCATCCTCAGGCAAGGTCATATTTGCCCCGCCAACGACGATACCTTGAAGTTTGCGCATCTCACTGGGTTTTAGGTCCATGAGCTGCATTAATGAATAAATCGCCTGATCGACATGTCGTCCCCCAAGTTTTTCGATCGGGGTGTCAGATTTTGACAGCAGGCAATGGGCCAGACCGTACACGCCATTCTTTGGATCCAAAATGCCCAACCCGATGCATGATCCTAGAATGGCATGCAAACTTTGCCCGGCTTGCCCGGTTTTAACCTGACCAATCGTGACATGTAATTTTTCGCATGCGCCGACTTGCATCAACTCTTGGCCTTTGCTTTGGGGCGATAAATAATAGGAGCAATCTGTTCGAACGGTGTGTTCAACTTGGTCAGCGTTTCGCTTTCACCAATGAACAAGACCCCATCCGGCCGCATTTGGTCATGCACTTGATCTAGGATCTTCACCTGATCGTCATCCGTAAAGTAAATCAGCACATTTCGCAGGAAAACGGCGTCAAATGGTCCTGCCTTTGACAGGCGGTCAAACAGATTGTGTAATTTGAATTTGATCCGAGACCGAATTTGGGGATTGGCGCTAAACCCATCCGTGTCATTTCCGGTCATATGCGCTTTAAAAACTTCGGGTTTTGCTTGCCGAAACCGCGCGATGGACCGGCCTTTGTAGACACCTTTTGTTGCGACATCCAAAACCCGAGACGAAACATCCGTACCTAGTATCGAATAATCGAAGTTCTGATTTTTCAATCGCACGTCTTCCAACAGGGTGCCAATAGTGTGCGCCTCTTCTCCGGTGGATGCGGCCCCTGACCACACCCGTAGCGATCGATTTTGCCCTTTGGTCAAAAACTGAGGCAGAAATTCATCCTGAAAATAGTCCCAGACCCGCGGTGTGCGATAAAAATAGGTTTCGTTTGTTGTGACCCGGTTGGTCAGCTCTTGCATCTCTTCCGGGTCTTTTGACAGATGCGAAATGTACGCCGCAAAATCAGGTGCAGCGACCTCGCGTAATCGGCTTCTCAGTCGGCTGACCAACATTGATTTGCGGGTTTCACCGATCGTGATCCCAGTGTTTTTATGCACAATGGCCCGCAATTTTGAAAAATCACCGTCACTCATGGTGACGTCTACTTTAGCAATATCCATATTGCAGCCTTTTCTTGATTAGACATTTCATCCGAATTAGCAGCCCAGTTTGGCGACTTCTGATGTCAGTTCTTGGGCACCAGAGTTTAGGTCATCCGTTGCCGCCGCGATGGCATCTGATGCAATGACAGCCTGTTCGGATGCATCCACGATGCTTTGGATGGCCTCGGACACGTCGCGGGCAGCGGTTTGTTGTTCATTGGCCGCAACCGAGATTTGGGCGATGGAATCCGTGGTATCAGAGATGCCTGACAAGATTTTTTTGAACGCGGCGCCAGCCTCTCGGGAAATTTCGCTGCCTTGGGTGACGCGTTTGACCGTGTCATTGATAAGTTTGCTGATTTCCTTCGTAGATTGCGACGATCGTTCGGCCAGTTTGCGCACTTCATCTGCAACAACCGAAAAGCCAAGCCCATGTTCACCGGCACGCGCGGCTTCGATTGCGGCGTTAAACGCCAACAGGTTGGTTTGGCTGGCGATTTCGCTGATGGTTTTGACGATTTCACTGATTTCTTCGGACGAAGCATTGATCAAATCCATTGCCTCGATGGACCGGTCAATCGCCTTGGCGCCTTGATCGGCTTCTTCTTTGGTTTTCTGCGCGATTTCGTCAGAATGGTTGCTGTTTTGCGCGATTGAATCGATCGACGCGCTTAGTTCTTCGACAGAAGCGCTGATTTCTTCAGTGGTGCAGCCAAGTGTCTGCGCACCGCTGGCCACCGTATGGGATTGCTGTGAAATCGACTTAGATTGCGCAACAAAGCCTTCGGCGATGCGCGTCACTTCTTTGGCGACGTTTTTCTCAGCAGTGATGTTTGAGGCAAATTTAACAACTTTGTAGGGCTTACCCTCTGCATCAAAGATTGGGTTATAGCTGGCATTGATCCAGACCTCTGACCCTCCTTTGCCAAAGCGTTTGAACTCACCGGCGCAAAACTCGCCTTTGGCCAAATCCGCCCAGAATTTTCTGTATTCGGGTGACATGGAATAGGTTGGATCACAGAAAATGCGGTGATGCTGGCCTTGGATTTCATCAAGGTTATAGCCCACCGTCGCCGTAAAGTTTTCGTTGGCGGTGATGATGGTCCCGTCTAGCTCAAACTCAATCATCGCCTGCGCGCGGTTGATTGCAGCCATTTTGCCGTCTTGTTCGGCGGTGCGCAGTTTCTCATCTGTGATATTTGTGGCGAATTTCACGACCTTATAAGGTTTGCCATCCGCATCAAAAATTGGGTTGTAATTGGCGTTGATCCACACCTCTGACCCATCTTTGGCCAGACGCTTGAACTCTCCTGCGCAAAACTCACCCTTGGCCAGATCCGCCCAGAAGGCGGTATATTCGGGGGATCCAGTATAAGCTGAATCGCAGAAAATGCGATGATGCTGACCCTGAATTTCACTCAAAGAATAGCCAACCGTGGCGGTAAAGTTTTCATTGGCGGTGATGATGGTCCCATCCAGTTCAAACTCAATCACCGCCTGTGCGCGGTTGATCGCAGCCATTTTGCCGTCTTGTTCGGCGGTGCGCAGTTTCTCATCAGTGATGTTTGAAGCGAATTTAATAACCTTATAAGGTTTGCCATCCGCATCAAAAACCGGGTTGTAGCTCGCGTGGATCCAAACCTCTGACCCGTCTTTTGCAAAGCGTTTGAAATCACCTGCGCTGAACTCACCCATAGCAAGTTTCATCCAGAAATCTTGGTAATCGTCAGATTTCGCAAATTGCGGATCGCAAAACATCCGGTGATGATTTCCAACGATTTCGTCCAGTTTATAGCCAACCGTCGACAGAAAGTTTTCGTTGGCGGTGATAATTGTGCCGTCCAGTTCAAATTCGATGACAGCTTGTACACGGTTGATCGCCGCTATGATGCCATTTTGATCCAAATCTTCACGATCGTCTGACGCCTGTGCTGCTGTTTCCATTGCACCCATAATATTTGCCTCACATAGATATTTACCCCATGTGCAGCATGCAGCCTGAGTCTTAACACTAGATTTCCATGGCTTGGAGGAATGAACTCTTGTGCATAAAATTTAAGGAAAACATGATCGCAATCGCAATTTAGGTCATGAGAAAGAACAGTGAAATGGCGTCGGAATGTTGGCGCCAAAACACCAACGATCACGGTCAATAATCGCGATTTGAGCGAAGAGAAAACAATGGTTTTTGCAGGTATTACGCGGGTTTACCACCGACACGACCGCGACGCGGCTGATCGATCAGGAACTGCGTGACCTGTTCTACTGGCATTGGTCGGGCAATGTGGAACCCTTGCAGGCGATCACACCCGACTTTGGTCAGTAGATCCGCTTGTTTTTGTGTTTCGACGCCTTCTGCAGTGACGCCAATGTTTAGGGCATGACCAATGTCCACAATCGATTTTAACAACCGTAGCCCGCTTTGTGTTTGAGTGATGGGGGCAACAAGTCGACGATCAATTTTAAGCCGATCCGGATTGATACGTTGAAGCGCGACAACAGACGCTCGGCCGCTTCCGAAATCGTCGACCTCAATCGTAAACCCCATTTCGCGATATTGATCGACCTTAAACAAAAACGCCTCGTCTTCTTCTTCTAAGAAGATCGTTTCCAAAAGTTCAAAACCTATATTTCCGGGATACATTTGTTGCATCAGGCGAAGTTCGGTTGGGTCGTGATCATGCACCCGCGATGCGCTGACATTAAAGGAAAGCGTCGGATAAGCCCCGATATGCGCAAAACGGGCCGTACAATCGACAACAGCGCGTTCAAAGATCATCTTGTCGATATCCGCAATCACATCGAGATCCATCGCAACCTGTAAAAACGCATCTGGGGCCAAGGTTCCGCGTTCTGGATGTTGCCACCGCGCCAGCGCCTCAAGCCCGATCACCACGCCCGTTTTTGCATCAATCTGGGGCTGAAAATATGGAATAAACTCTTGGTTTTCGATGCCGCGCAACACCTCGTCTGCCAGTGTTTTTTGGTTACGCGCCATTTCAAAATCGGATTGGTCAAATATCCCCAAACGCCCGCGACCCATGTTTTTGGCCCGGTACAAAGCAAGGTCGGAATTCGCGAGCAAATCGTCGATGCCGGTGACCGGGGTGGTTGCCAACCCGATAGAGGCCCCAAAACGGCATTCCTTGCCTTCAAAATGAGCGGGCCGTGTGAAATCAGCCAGCAATTGTTTGGATAAATCTTTGGGTCTGTCCTGATCATCGCCCACCAGGATCAGAACGACAAATTCGTCCCCCCCGATGCGAGTGACCACTTCTTCTGAGGTTGCACGGCTTCTGATACGGGATGCGACATCCAGTAGAACCTGATCGCCAGCTGCATGACCCATCGTGTCATTGATCAGTTTGAAACGGTCCAGATCGATGTGCAAAACGGCGATTTCACCGCCTGAAACCTGACGTTTGGCGGCGAATTCTTGCAATTTGCGTTTAAACAATCTGCGATTGCCCAGCCCGGTTAAATCGTCGTGTTCCGCTTGGTGTGAGATTTCCAAATTCGCGCGTTCAAGTTGCGCGGCATGTTGTTCAACCGACCGGCGTTGGCGCACCAGTTCCGTTGTATCGAGCCGAACAATCACCAAGTCACCATTTTCCGCCCGTGACCGAAGCAACCTGTGATGAATATCACCCGTCAATTCAATGTCCTGAATGGGTGTTTCTACGGTTTTTTGCTGATGTTCGTCAGACATCCATTCTTCTTCGCGCCCGATGGCGTCGGCAAATTTACCGGCCCGTATTGCGATCCGCGCCACTTCGGTCCGGTGCATCCCAACCATGATGGGGTCGTTTTCACCAGACATGGACGCACGATAGGCATCATTCCATGCCACCAGACAATCGGCGGAATCATAAATCACAAAGGGGGATGGATAGGCGTTGAGGGCGGAAATGAGCCTAAGCTTGGCCTCTTCTGCGGTGCGTTTCTGTCGAACCAATTCGGTTGAATTCAACCGGATCACCACATAATCCCCATTTTCGGTGCGATACCGAAACAGGCGGTGATGAATGTCATCCCAAAGCTCAATATCCAGAGTTTTGTTGCTCATTGCATCGGGCGACGCGGTTTCTTCGATCCACTCTTGTTCACGGCCCACCGCTTCGGGGATGCGCCCGTTTGCGACCCCAATCGCCAGCACGTCGCGAATGGGCATGCCTTTTTGCAAATCCGTGGGACAATCTGTCATCGACAACGCATAGGCGGCATTCCAGCTGACCAGATTTAGATTCACATCATAGATCACGAACGGGTCTGGAAATGCGTCCATCGCAGCCTCAAAGCGGGACGGCGCAGTGATCGGGGGGGCCGTGTGGTGGCAATTATCGGGTTTAGCCGCGGAACTTGATGTTTCGGTCTGTAAATCCCAAGTCAGCGTCACCAAATGCCCGGCGGTTGACACATGTCCGGTGACGTTCATTGCTGCGCCACGCATTTGTGCGGTGCCATCCCCCCCCAAGATCACGAGATTGTTGAGAACCCGATCCTGTTCACATTGGTTCGGCGCATGACTGATCTGGCGAAGCTGAGCGAAACTATCAGCATCTAAAAACGTTTCAAATGACAGCCCTGTTGCATTTTCCGCTGTTGTACCAATGACATCGAGGAATGCAAAATTGCAGTAAACAACACAAATATCGCCCGTTTTAATGGACACGTCACCAACCACCACAGGGGCTGGGCTTCGATCCAATAGGTCAGATTTCAACGTTTCAATCGACTTCGACATAGTGTGCTCGGGTGCCATGGCGGTGCGTATTCTCCAGCGCGACACGGACTTTGTCACGACACCGTATTAGAAATTCAAAAACATCCGTCAATTGGGAAAAAGCGGACGTTGTTTTTGGTTGTAGCACGAGGTTCTTAACAGGGTCCTATATGTATTTCGGGTCGCGATTGCGAATGGCATGGATTTCTTGGACCGGAAAACGCGCCAATATAAGATATGAGAGCTAGACGTTTTGTTGACCGCTCTTAATCCGGACGCTTTATTGCTCTAAATCGCTGCATTTCAACGGTGTTGGCACTCATAAACCGAATGTCACTGTGAGCCGGCTTGGGTTTGACAATGTTGAAATCATTAGAAATAGTTTGGTGCTGAACAAAGGGACAAAGGTGGTTGGTATGAGTGTTATTGGTTATTACTCGATGGACGCTTCGCAGGGCGAAGCGTTTCAGATTGATGAAATTATGGACAACGGTCACACCGCGCAAAGTGTGACGTCACTTACAGCAGCAGAGCTGAGCCAGATTGACATTCTTTATGTTGTTAATTCCAACAATGGCAGTTTTGGGTCCGAATATCTGACAAATCTGGCGAATATTCAGGCCGCCGTAAATGCGGGGATGAGCCTGGTGATTTTTGACCGGCATGTCACGGATGCTCAGACGATATTGCCGGGTGGCGATACGGTGACCTTTGTGCGTGAGACCGGCACCGAAATCGACATCGCAGCAGGGGCCCCATCGGATTTTGTAAACGGATCAGCAGGCACAATCACAGACGTCGACTATGATGATGCAAACTTTTCAGTGCATGGTTATGCAAATTTGGCGGATCTGCCAGTCGGGGCGACGCCGCTACTCACAACCGGAAGTGCAACAGAAATTGCTGCTTTTTCATATCAGTACGGTGCTGGCACGGTTTTTTACTCATCGATTCCATTGGATTTTTACTCTGATCGTAGTTTGCCAACGATCACCCCAGACGAAGTTACGCGGTTAGCGGGGAATGTGTTTGAACATGTAACAGGTGGCGGGGCCCCGCAATTCACCAGCACCGCTGACGTGTTTGATGAATTTGGGCAAATGGGTTTGTTTTCAAACCTTTCATTGGCCGCATATGAGTTACAGCCGCATGAAACAACAGGCACGTTCAACGCCCAAGCGACCCCGGCGACAGATCGGTTAGACGGGATGCTCTATTTTCTGCAAACCTCCGATTTGCCAAGCCTGAGCCCCGTTGCCACAGGCGATCCGGAATACCCGCAAGACGGACTGGTTGACGGGTTTTACACATCTGGAAATGCAGCGGCGCTGGTGGCGCGATCCGATGACGCGATGTTCGTGTCGTTTCGTGGGACAAACAGTGCTGGCGACGCCGCGCCTGATTGGCTGGCGCAATACAATCACCTACAAGATTTGACCGAACTGATGGATGCAATCAGGGATTACCTCACGGTCAATCCAGAAATAACACAGGTCTATTTGACAGGTCATAGCCTTGGATCCAGCATGGCAGATTACTGGACCAGCATTTTAAACAATTGGGGGCTATCTGCATCTATCGAAAACATTTCGTTTGCTGCGCCGGGCGTGTTCACCAATCTACCTGAATTTGACAACGCGGCCTCGTTTCGGATGGATGGGGATGTCATTGGGATTCCTGCGTTTTTCTCTGACAACTTTGGGGATTTGAACGAGTTTCACAACAATTTGCTGTCGCAGATTGGCCCGGTCGATACCCATTCAATGCATGTATATAACCAATATGTCGAATTTGCGCAGTCGCAGGGCATTACATTGACCAACATGACTGAACTGTTCCACGGCGTCGATTATGACGTGCTGATCGCCCATTCGCAGATCGCAAATGAGGCGGCTCTGAACCTGAATGTCGGGGCCGGTGTGGATTACATCTATGGCGGCGGCGGGCATGAGATCATTCTAGGTGGCGCTGGGTTTGATGGGTTGTTTGGCAATGGTGGCGTGGACCATTTGGACGGCGGCACGGGGAATGATCTGATCTATGGTGGCTCGGGGGGCGACCATATGTATGGGGATATCGGTCTGGATACAATGCGCGGTGGAACCGGTCATGATGTGATCGAAGGCGAAGGCGGCAGCGACACCATTTGGGGCCAAAATGGGAATGACACATTAAATGGCGGTGGTGGGCATGATGAACTCTTCGGGGGGGCAAATGCCGATGAACTTTATGGTGGGGCTGGCAGTGATACCTTACAGGGGGGTGCGCAGGCTGATCTGCTCGATGGTGGGGCAGGGGCGGATACCCTCCAAGGCGGGACTGGTCGTGATACCCTAACTGGTGGCACCGGCAATGATGTGTTTGTGTTCAATAGCATAGGCGAAACCAATTCGATTGCGCGGAATGATGGGCATGCTTTGACATGGTCCGCAGATGTGATTACGGACTTTAATGCAGCACAGGACGTTATCGATCTGAGTGGCATTGACGGCCAGCGCTTCCGGGCCGAAGACGCTTTCCACTTTAGCGGCGAGGCTGACTTGATCGTTTTTGAACGTGGCCAACTGAGCTATTACCATAGCGGCAGCAATACGATCGTCCATGGCAGCAATGATGGTGATATCTATTCCGACTTTGCGATTGTTTTGTTGGGCACCCATGACCTGACTGCGGATAACTTTTATCTATAGCGACGATCCAAGCATTACAGTCCCGGTTTGATTTCTCCAAAACGGGACTGTTGTTCCTCTGCTGGGATCATCGGCCGAACCTAGGCTTGTTGTCACCACACACTAGATGATTTCATCAATCATTTTAACAAGTTGTCTGACCTGATCCTGTCGCAACTTGTAAAAAACCCAGTTCTTGATCTTCTTGCTATCGACCAATCCCGCTTCCTGCAGCACTTTCATGTGGTTGGTCACGGTGGGCTGCTTTAACCCGATTTTATAGGTGATAAAGCTGACACAAACGCCATCCTTCACCAAATCCCCATCCACCTGAGGCGGAAAGAAACGTTCAGGATCAGACAGCCAATGTACAATCCGCAGCCGGTTTTCATGCGCCAGCGCTGACAGGCCGCGCGCGCTTGACACAAAGGCGTCACCTGAATAGTCATTCATCTATATAGATTCTCCGCTATGCAGGTTGTTATGTCATCTCCTCAAAAAACTTTCAACTTTATCCATTGTGATGTGTTTGCCGCGCGCCCTTATTCGGGCAATAGCCTTGCGGTGATATTCGACTCAGCCGACCTGAGCGATGATCAAATGCTCGCGATCACCCAAGAATTACGGCATTTTGAATCGATATTCCTGACTGGGAATGGGGGCAAAATATCAGCAAAAGTGTTTGATCTGTTTGAGGAACTGCCCTTTGCCGGCCATCCAATCATCGGGGCCGCCTGCGCGTTACATCGACAATCGGGTAACAGCGCAGATCAGCATTGGACCATTCATTTGCAGGGCGGGCGCCAGGTTGAGGTTTCGACGCTACATCAAAATGGACGATATTGGGGGGCGTTGGATCAGGGTCGCCCAGACATGATCGCTCAGCTTGAAAACGCGGCCAGTTTTGCCCCGTTGTTCAATCTTTCTAAAACGTCTGACCTACCGGCCGAAATCATTTCAACCGGATTAAAATATTTGGTGATCCCGGTTGAGGGCGGGTTGAAAGAGGCGCGTATCACCGTGCCGGATTTAGAAGAAAGGCTGCATCATTTGGGCGCAGAATTTGCCTATCTTTTTGACGTGCACAGCTTTGAGGGACGCCACTGGAACAATGATGGGGTCATGGAAGACGTCGCCACCGGCAGCGCGGCGGGCGTGGTCGGGGCCTATGCGTTGAAACATGGATTGGTGCCAGCAAATAAAAGCTTTGTTCTAAAACAGGGGCATTTCATCGGCCGCCCAAGTGAAATCATCGTAACCCCTTATGGGGATTGCGATAATGTCGAACGCGTCACCGTCACAGGCGAGGTTAGCTTTGTCGGGAAAGGCGAGGTTTTTGAACCATGATCCCTGTTCTTAGCTCTGCGGACATTCGCCCTTTTTTAGACATTCAAAACCTGATCCCAACAGCAAAAACCGCGTTTCAGGCCATTTCAAACGGGGACGTTCAAACCCCGGTTCACGTTTTGCATCTAAATGAGCGCGCGGACATGCATATCAAATCGGCGACATTGCCCGATTGTCCGATTTTTACCGTGAAAATGGCCGGTTGGTCCGGTGTTTTGGCAGATCAAGGTCTGCCAACCTCTAGTGGGATGATCGCCGTTTTCGACAGCGCGACCTGCAAACCGTTGGCGATCCTCTGTGATGATCATCTGATATCAGACTACCGAACCGCAGCCGCAGGCGCCTATGTTGCGCAGATACTGGCCCCCAAATCGGCGTCATCTGCGGTGGTCATCGGAACCGGCATTCAGGCGGGTTTACAAATCGAAGCCCTGTTACATGTGCGCGCCATCAAACAGGTGCATATTTGGGGGCGATCTGCGGCCAAGGCATTGGCGTTAAAGACAAACCTGCAACGAAAATTTCCAGATGTGGATTTCTACGTTGCGACAGATTTGGCCAATGTGGTTCCACAGACCGATGTCATCATCGCCGCAACGGGGGCGAAAAAACCGATTTTGCGCAGCGAATGGGTGCGTCCGGGGCAGCACATCACGTCGGTTGGGTCAGACGATGCGACCAAATGTGAAATCGACCCCGTCATCCTGAAATCCGCAAATGTCTATGTGGACGCAATCAGCTCAGCCCAAAGGTTCGGAGCCCCGCACCATGCGATCGCGGCCGGGTTTATCACCGCGTCGGAGCTGATTGAAATTGGCGAGGTCGGCATTTCATGCGCGGCGAACCCGGATGGCCCGACGCTGGCTTGTTTGTCGGGGCTTGGAATTCAGGACCTAACAGCGGTGGCCAGTTTTTGGGACAAATTGCGGCACAACCTCACTGCTTAGCGGCGATCAGCAACCAATGGGTCAGCGAAACCCATCCGTTTGGGCCAATAGCGCGGCTTGAGTGCGATTTTTGACGTCTAATTTGCGCAGAATGTTTTTAACATGCAGTTTGATTGTCACCTCTTGCAAGTCGAGGTCGCGACCGATTTCTTTGTTGGATTTACCATCACAAAGCCCGCGCAATGTTTGCGCCTCTCTGGGGGAAAGCCCATAAAAATCAGTGCCTTTGGATTCGTTTTCAGGCACCAAGGCCAAATCAAACGGGAAATACTTTTCACCTGATAACAAAAACCGGATCGCGTTCACCATCGTATCGGCTGTCAGCGATTTGGGGAAAAATCCCATCGCCCCAATGGTCATCGCTTCTCTTGCGACTTCGGCTTTGGCCACGCCTGACATCAGCGCAAATTTGGTGACAGGAAATTCTGCGATGGCCTGTTCTAGCCCCGCTAACCCGTCCATTCCGGGCATGTTATAGTCCAAAATAGCAAGGTCAAAGGACGTCATCCCGCGTAAAATCCCAACCGCTTCGGGAAGGGTTGAGGCTGTTTGAATGGAGAAATCATCCGATTTCCCCAAATAGGCGGCAATTGTGTCCCTGACCAAATCATGGTCGTCGGCGATCAATATCGTTGGCATAAGATGTACCTATTTCGGTCCCAATTACAATTTACGAACAGATTTTGCATGCTCACAAGATCGGACTATACTTTGGTATAGTAAACTATCCGCATGCATTATCCAAAAAAACATTCAAAGGCTTTAGACACCTTTGAGAACAAACCGTCAGGGGTCAGATTAGAATGAAAACTTGGATCGGAGCACTTTTCGTTTGGATAATGTCTGTTGTCGGCGTTTTCGCTGAACCGGGAACGCTGATTGTTGAGTTCGGTGATCAACAGGTTTCGCTGGGCTTGACTGAGTTGGATGCCATGCCGCAATCCAGTTTTGTGACCGAAACGATTTGGACGGATGGGCCCGTCGAATTTTCAGGGGTGACGTTGTTTAGCATTTTGAATCTAGGGGATGTAGAGGGGCAAACACTGAACATGGTCGCGTTGAATGATTATGCCGTTCAAATGCCCATTTCGGACATCACCGAGGATCACCCGATCATCGCCACCCGTATCAATGGTGCGGAAATGCAGGTCAGGGATAAGGGCCCATATTGGATTGTGTATCCATATGATAGGGCACCAGAATATCAAACCGAAACCATCTATGCGCGTTCGATCTGGCAATTGGTAAAGCTGTCGGTCATGAATTAACGAACACAAAGGACGACTGGCTGAATTGGGACCACGTCTCATCATATTTGGTTTGATTGCAGGGCTGATTGCCCTGCTTTCTGTCTTGATCGCGCAACTGCCCAAAGATTTGCGCGCATTGTCCACGGCTGAGACGGACAATACACAATGGTCGGTGTTTCAAGTTGAAACTGAGTTCGCCAATCTGAGCGCAACCCTTGCACAGCAGGCTTTGGCCGCAGCACCGGACACGGATTGGGTGAAATTGCGTGCGGATATTGCGCTTAGTCGCGCGAATATTGTGACCAGTGGGCGAAATCGGATCCTATGGGTTGGCAACGAAGAAGCCGAAGCCCTGCTCGAACAACTGCGTGATTTTCAAGCTTCAGTGGCTCAAATTCTGGACCAGAACGATGTTTTGGGACGTCCTGAAATTGCTGATTTGCGAAAACTGACGCAGGATATTCGCCCCAATGTGCGTCGCCTTGCATTGGTCGGGCTCCAGCAAGGGGCACAGCTTTCGGAAAACAGGCGCGACGTCTTTATTGAAAAACTGCGGTGGCTGGGATTGGTCGCGATTGTTTTGATCGCGGCCTTTGCCTTGGCTTTGCTCTATTTGGCGTGGCTACTGGCCGCAGCGCGGCGCAAAGACGAAGATTTGCGATCCACGTCTCAACGATTGGCAGTCACAGTATCGGCGTCGCTAGACGGGATTGTGATTGCCAATGCCCATGGAGAAATCATCGAATTCAACGGCGCCGCGTCCAACATTTTTGGCTGGTCCAAGGCAGAAATCCTGGGCCAGAAAATGGACCAAACCATCGTTCCCATGCATCACCGCGCTGGCCATGCGGCTGGAATGAAACGATATTTATCAACCGGAACACCGCATGTTGTTGGCGCTGGGCGGATTGAACTCTCAGCGCTTCGAAAAACCGGCGAGGAATTCCCGATAGAGCTGAATATCACGTCGGCAATGCAAAATGGCGAAGAGATATTTATCGCCTACATTCGTGACATCAGCAAACAGAAGATCAGCGAACAAAAGTTGATCGATGCCCGAGATCAGGCCAAACGCACGGATCTGGCTAAATCCCATTTCCTAGCGGTGATGAGCCATGAAATGCGCACGCCACTCAATGGCATTTTGGGTGTTTTGGATCTGTTGAAAACCACCAAACTGGACAAACAGCAGGACCGCTATGTTCAGGTGGCCGCCGCATCTGGCGAGATATTGCTGGAACATATCAACGAAGCGCTGGACATTACGCGGATCGAAACCGGGGTGATGTCGCTGTCGCCGGAACGGTTTTCACTGCGTCAAACCGTGAACCGTGTGGCGGATGTTTTGCGGACCTTGGCCACTGAAAAGGGCCTGACATTGCAGGTCGATTTTGACCCTGGGATGGATCGGGATTTTAAGGCAGACCCGGTGCGGGTGAACCAAATTCTGACCAATCTGATTGGCAACGCGATTAAATTCACCAAAACCGGCGGGATAACCTTAAAGGTCGCCGGCATTCACGGCCCGGAAACCACCGAAGCCACCATTGTTGTCACGGATACGGGGCCGGGTATTGCTGACGAAAACATCGAAGATATCTTTCAGGATTTTGTCGCTCTTGCCCGGCCCAGTGGTCGTCAATCGCGCGGCGATGGGCTTGGGCTGTCGATTTCTCGTAAAGTTGCGCGATTGATGGGGGGCGATCTGACCGCGCATAGCGTGGTGGGGCAGGGCAGTGCGTTCACGCTCACGCTGCCATTGACGCGGTGTTGTGATGATTTGCCTGAAATATCGGCGCAGACGACCATCGCCAATCCCAAAGTTGGATCGGTTCTGATCGTCGAAGACAACGCCATCAATCGGTCCGTTCTAGGCGATATGTTGATCGGATTTGGCAGCAATGTCACCGAAGCCAAAGATGGATTGGAAGGGTTGAAAACAGCCGAGGAGACCAAGTTTGATCTGATTGTGATGGATATCAGCATGCCGTTTATGGACGGGATCGAAGTGACCCGCCGCATTCGCCAAGGGGACGGTCCCAATAAATCCACCTATATTCTGGGGCTGACAGCGCATGGTCGTCAGGAATACCGCGACAAAGCCAAAGCCGCCGGGATGGAAGGGTTTTGTACCAAACCGATCCGATTGTCAGATTTGCGCGCCACATTGGACGGCATCCCGTTGCAGGGCGGTGCTGACCCACAACAGACGGGCCTGTTTGCCCATGATGTTTTGTCAGAATTGCGTGACGCATTGGGGGATCAAAAAACCCACAAAACCGCGCAGGCCTTTTTCGTTGAGTTGACCGAAGGGGTGACAAAGCTACGCGAAAAAAGCGACCTTCAGCAAGAGTCTGCCATCACAGATATTCTGCATAAATTGCGGGGTGCGGCGGCATTGTTGGGGTTGAACGCGCTGTCAGTGTCCCTGTCCAAAGTGAGCGACGCCCAGCACAGCCAGAATCAAACTGCGTATGAAAAGGGGCTGCATCAGGTTGAGCATGACGCGAGTGTAACCGCTAAGGCGCTGAATTTGCTGTTAGATACAACTAACGATTAGGGTGATCTATCCCGAAGGATAGCCAGCCTGTTCCAATTCACCTGAAACTATCCTTTCTCGGGCAGGCCCCGACGACAGCCATAGGTTAATTCTTTGTTACCAACACCGGCGCAGGTCGGTCAGATCACAAAGGATATAAAAATGGCTATCAAGAAAAATATCATCGTCATCGGTGGGGACGGGTTTTGCGGCTGGCCAACGGCGCTTCATCTGTCAAAACAAGGGCACAATATCACGATTGTTGATAACCTGTCCCGGCGCTGGATTGATCAAAAAATGGGTGCCGACAGCCTGACCCCGATTGCCTCGGTTGAGGATCGGCTCGCGGCCTGGACTGAAACAACAAGGCTGGAAATCGAATTTGCCAGCATTGATGTCGCACGCGAATTTAACCGGTTCACGGCCCTTTTGGCCTCCGTCAAACCGGATGTTGTGATCCATTTCGGTGAACAACGCGCCGCGCCCTATTCGATGAAGGGCATCGATGAAAAACGCTATACTGTCGATAATAATATCTCAGCCACGCACAATTTGTTGGCGGCCGTCACCGAACTTGGGATTGATCCGCATATCATCCATTTGGGAACAATGGGCGTCTATGGCTACGATGACGACGGTATCCAAATCCCAGAAGGCTATCTAAGCGTTTACATTCCTGGTGATGACAAACGGATTTTCCAGCGGGATATCCTGTATCCGACCAATCCCGGCAGCGTGTATCACATGACAAAATCCATGGATCAACTGCTGTTCCAATTCTACGCCAAAAACGATTTGCTGCGCATCACGGACCTGCACCAGGGCATCGTTTGGGGCACGCAAACCCACGAAACCAAGCTCGATGAGCGGCTGATCAATCGGTTTGATTATGACGGGGATTACGGGACGGTGTTGAACCGTTTCCTGATGCAAGCCGTGGTTGGCCATCCGTTGACTGTGCATGGCACGGGGGGGCAGACGCGCGCGTTCATTCACATTCAGGACACCGTGCAATGTATTGCTTTGGCGGTGAATAATCCCCCCCAACGAAACGGCAAAGTTGCGATCATGAACCAAATGACCGAATGCCACACCGTGCGCGTTTTGGCCGAAATGGTGGCGGCTCATTCCGATACCAAAGTTGCCTATGTGGATAATCCACGCAATGAGGCCGCTGAAAATGACCTGAGGGTTTCGAACAAATCATTCATTGATTTGGGGCTGAACCCGATCACTTTGGCCGAAGGGCTGATGGATGAAACGCAAAACATTGCTGTGAAATATGCGGATCGCTGCATTCGTAAAATGATCCCTTGTGTTTCAACGTGGACCGACAAACAGCGTCCGGGCGTGGTTAAATCTGCTGCCTAAAAGGGGTGGGATCACCTGCCGTTTCGGGGGTGTTTGCATGGCATTTGATCCCATCCGCAACTTCAATATTGGTGATATTCATGCGTTTACTCGGTTTTGGACTTTTGGCATTTTTGCTGGCTGGCATTGCAATTTTCCTATCACATTCTGAACGTTTGCGTGTTGGCGCGCGCAGCCTAACCGAATTGGCCCTCGGCCCGCGTTTATCCTTTGAGACATCAATCCAATCAGAGGATGAAATGGGACTGAACACAGTCATCGTGCGCCGGGCCAATGTCGCAACCCCTCTCATCCTTTCGGGCCTGCCGGCCTATCAAAGCGCAGCGTTTTATCTGCCCATAGAAGCAAACCCCGTCGCAGGATATTTGCAGGTGGACGCAACCCTGCAATCGCTGTCCGGTGTCGAAGGTGTTTTGCGGGTTTCAATCGACAATGTGAAACGCGCAGAATTGCTGTTGGCCCCGGGTGAAATGCGCCGTTCCTTTCAGGTTCAACTAACCCCAGAGGACATCGCGCAAGAACGCCTGAACGTGTCCTTTAGCTTGCAAGGGACGGGGCCGCATGGTCCGTGTGATACCGCAGAAGGTATTGAAACAAGTGTTGAAATTGAACCCAGCAGCGCATTGTACCTAACGCTGGATCGCCCAATGACCACGCCCTATGATGCGGTGTTGGTACAGGGGCGCAGCCTAAATATCGCATGGGATTATCAGGGACAAGCCGCGCGGATTTTGGCCGCACGTGATGCGCAATTGGCCGGGCTGGCGCCATCCTTTGATGAAACGGGTTTATCCCCAGAACAAACGTCCGAAATTGCCCGGCATTTTAGCCAAAACAAAGCCCAGCCGCGGTTCGCATGGAGCCGCAGCCTCGCCCCATGGTCCCCGATTTACGACGCGCGTAGTTTTCGTCAAAGTCAGAGCTGGCGGATCAAATACGACATGATGCAGGGGCAGGACATGCGTCTGCCGGAACGGCTGGAATTGTCGATGATGCTGGATCGTCAAACCGGGGCAGGGCCGTGGCAGGTTTACGTTTTGCTAAATGGCGTGCTGGTGGATCAAATCGAAACAGCAGGGGGCGCGGTGACCCGTTCCGTAACATTACCTGCGCAGCAACATCAGCGTGAAAATGTGCTGGAATTGATTGCAACGTCGATGAATGACACGACACATTCCTGCACCCAACAGCGCGAAGTTTTTGCGCAGGTGGACACTGCAACTGACCTGATCCCGGGGCCGCATGTTTACTCTGATGGCCTGATTACCGTCCGCGCTGCCTTGGCAAATGGATGGGCGTTTTCCACGACACATCTATCTGCCTCAGAGGCGTCCATCGCTGCGGATTTATTGACCAATTTGCCACGCCATAGCCAAATGCCAAGTGCTGACATCCATGTGCAGGCATTGGCTCGCGGTGTCCGACTGCATGATGATTATAATGGTCATATCTGGCTGATATTTATGAATGATCAAGGGGTGCCCGTCGCGGTTCCATTGCAGGATTATCAGGCCATCCAGACCCATTCTGTGGCATTGCTGGTGCGGTTGGGGCAAGCCGCGTCATGAATGTCGACGCCAAAGACAACCGCGATCAGATCAGCTTCAACTCAGTTGACAGCGCCCCCAAAAAATTTGCTGGCATGATCTCTGTTTGGCGCGCCCCGGCAACTTTGGTGACGTTTACCGCAATCGCAGTGGGGCTGATGGCTGCAATTAATTCCGCCCCCGGCGCGCGCATATTCCCCAACCGCGACATCGTTTTTTCACCCTACGAAGGAAACCACTCTATCGCCATTCGGATTTTTCTGGTGGCATTCTTTGTTGCGTTTGGGGCGTTTAGCTCTGGGAACTGGCGCAATCGTATCGCCTTTGCGGCGGACATGACGATCACATATCTTGCTATTTGCGTCTGTCTGGATTTGGCCAATGTCACTTTTCATCGGTGGTTTGAATTTTCCTATTCCCTGCATTTTAGCGCGATCACCTCTGGTTTATTGGGGTTCGCGGTATATTCGTTCAAACTATTGCAACGTGGTTTTATGCCCGCACGCATCCCGATTGAACACCGTCCGGTTAAAATGACGCGCGCTGTGGTGCGGTTAGTCGTTGTGGTGACAATTGCCGGCACCGTGTCAATTTGGGTTGGCAACCTGAAACTGGAAATTGTTCAAACATTGCGGATGTGGACGCTGCTTGGTGGGATTGGACCCGGTGTTTTCCTCTTTTTGCCTGTCCTGTTTGGTCAATTATACCTGCTGGCGATCTGGGATGTTTTGACGACAAAATTGCCTGACTTTCGACCTGCGATATCGATCATCGTGCCTGCGCATAACGAACAATACATCATTCAGGACACGATCAAAGCGATGGACAAAGCCGCGCTGCACTATCGCGGGGACGTGCATATCTTGATCATGAACAACAATTCGACCGACCAAACAGAGGAGATCGCCAAAGAAACTTTGGCCAAATGTCGCGCAGCAACTGGTCGGGTGATCAACGTGCCCAAACCGGGGAAATCGAATGCCCTGAACGCAGGATTGGATGCCGTCGAAACCGAATTTTTTGTGCGTGTTGATGCGGATACGTTGATCGGAGAGGATAATTTGTCCCGCGCGATGCCGTTTTTTAGCGATCCGCAGGTTGGGGTGGTTGGCGGCGTTCCGGTGCCCCCGGGCGGGGCGCTCTTTGATCGGGCTCGGTTGTTAGAGGTGCTGGTCAAACACGGGTTTTATTCCGTAGCCATGGGGGCGGTTAACGGCGTCGTTGGCATTCCGGGGATGTTTGTCGTCATGCGAACGGAACATCCCAGGTATCTGGGCGGATTTGTCGAAGGTATGAACGGAGAAGATACGGATTTATCTCTGAGGATTGGCGAGCTGGGGTTTCATTCGGTGGTGGATCCTAAGTTGCGATACGTATCAGAAGTGCCTGCATCTTATTCGCATATGCGGGAACAACGCATGCGGTGGTTTCGGTCCGTTTATCACATATCTTCGCGTTGCAGGGACCTGATTTATTCCGGTAACCGTTCACTAAGAGGCAAAGTGATTTTGCCTTATATGTTGGTCAATTCGGCGCGTCGCGCAATGTTGGTGCCTCTGATCATATTTGGTGGGTTGGAATGTGCGTTTGGGTTCAATCCAAATAGCCCAATCATCTGGCAATCCGTCGTCGCCGTCACCACAGGTGCGCCTGCAATCATGGCGGTTCTGGCGGCGCTGCTGAATAATGTGCCCTATGGAATTGTTGCGCTGCCAGAATATTTGCTGTTTCGCGTGGTTCGGGCCTATTTCACCTTGGAATCCATGCTCAGCATTCTGGTTGATAACCGGGCAGAGAATTTGGAACTGGCGACGTTAATGGACCTGAGAAAAGGTGGGCCCATACGCGTGGCTTAACGGGTGATGTGCCTAGATCGCCCTTAATGTGTTCGTTCCGGGTAATGAATGTTGGTTTTGATGGCTTATAAATTCTGCAATTTCAGATGCAGAAACAGGCCGGCTGTAATAATACCCTTGCACCAGTTCCGCCCCCATTTGCTTCAATAAATCAAGTTGTTGCTGGGTTTCCACACCTTCCATAACCAGATTGAAATCCATGGAATTCCCTAGCGCGAGCATTGCGGAAATGATCGAGCGGTCATCTTGGTTTTTGATCACATCATCGACAAAGGATTTGTCGATTTTAATAGAGGTTACGGGCAGTTCTTTTAATTGCGTGATGGAGGAGAACCCAGTGCCAAAATCATCCAAGGCGATCGCACATCCTGCATTGCGCAGGCATTCCAAATGGTCGATAAATTTGTGCTTTTCCGGGCCAAACAGGCAATTTTCGGTGACTTCGATAGTCAAATTCGAAGGTTTCAACCCGTGACTCTCAAGCCCGTCTACAATTGATGCGGCAAACGTGCTCTGCTTTAGGTCCCCATCCGTGATGTTGATGCCCACATGCCGAAACGGAATTCCTAAACGTTGCCATTCAGCCATGTCAGTCACGATTTTTTCAAACATGACCTGCCCAAGTTTCGCGCTGAGGTCGCTGTCCTGAAGCGCTTCCAGAAAGGAAAAGGGCGTTAACAAACCTTTTTCAGGATGGTTCCAGCGTGCCAAGGCTTCGACACCTTCGACGGTGCCTGAATGCATGTTCACAATCGGCTGATAATAAGGCTCAATTTGGGATTGGTTCAGCGCCTCTCGAAACTCTTCTCTTGTTTTAAGGCGATGAAAGAAATCGGCCTTCATGTCCGGGGAAAATTCCCGCAACTCACCAGAAGGGGTTGATTTTGCAGCATAAAGAGCAAGGTCCGCCAATTGAAGAAGTTCCTTGGCTGTTTCAGCATCTTGCGGAAACCGAACAATGCCACCCGAAATTCCTAACTTTAATCGTTGGTTCCCCTCATGAATATTAACGCTGAGAGACGGCGCAAGCTGGAAATAGTCCTGATAATTAAAGTCGGCTTTGGGAATGTCGCTGACGACCACAACAAATTCATCGCCCCCCAATCGCGCAATATAGCTGTCAGTCGGAACATTCTGTTTTAGAAAGTGGGCAAATTGCCTTAGCACTTGGTCTCCCACGGGATGGCCGTGGTAATCATTGATCCCCTTAAATCCGTTTAAATCCAATGCGATCAGCAGAGCAGAATGGTTGTTTTCCTTACAGTGATGCAAAAGATCGGGGATCGTATCTTGAAAACTGTTACGGTTGTGAACACCGGTCAGAATGTCATAATTGGCTAAGTATTCGACCCGCTTGTCAGCGGTTTGTTTATGCCGTGCAGCAACGACATACCGATGGGTTGGATAACCAATCGCGGCGGCTAATGTCAGCAGGCTCAGGGCGATCGCAATCCAAAAAAACTGTCGATAAAACAGGGCTTGGTTTTCCAAATTGACCAGAATGCGCATCATATAGGTCAGCTCAGCCCCATCAAAGACCGGGTGATACACCTCTGCAAATGTTGAAGGCAGGAATGTTGACACGTTTTGCCGCAAAATAATGCCGTGCGATTGTTCGGTAATGATGCGGGTCACGGTCGCGCGATTAACGGGGTATTGGTACGGATCGGCCTCTTCCATTGGTGGGGGGGGATGTTGAGCGGTGTTGGTAAAAACATGCCGCCACATCTGAGTTGTTGTTGTACCGCGTACCTGACCGTTGGCCGTGTCACGTTCGAAAGACGAAGTCGTCGCGGGGTTGTCGCCGTTCCCATGGTTATGACCCGCATGAGGATCAGCCGCTGCGTCCGTTGGAGGAACCGTGTTCAGGCTAATATGACAATGACAGTTCACGTTGATGTAATCGAACTGGTACATATGCCCAATTTCAAAAACGTCGTCGATCAGACTATATAACAGACTGATATCAGGCACTGAATTAGGGTTCGAGGGATCGTCTCGATGGGTGATTTCAGTGAGATTGGCCAGTTGCCTTTCGATATGATGGGCCCAATCCATCCCGATCAGTCTGGCCTCACGTTCCAGGGCCCAGGACAGCAGAGATTGGGCGCCAAAAAGCGATAAGCCAATTGCAGTGGCTCCGGCAATCAGCACAATGGCCCAGGTTCTTAGTTTTTTGCGCAAGGAACCTCTCTCCTGACAAGGTACCGCGAGTCTAACGTGCAAAGATTAATGACTTCTTCACTGCACCTAAACATGAGCATGCATTCTTTCTTTGGGCTTGTGAATATGGTCAGTCATAGCGGTGGCCATAAAATGTTGTGATCAGCGCGCAGGATCACTTGGATTTGCTAGGATCATTTGCACACGGTCATCAATATCAACCAGCAAATCCTGCGCCGTAGAGCCAGCACGTGTGCGAAACACATAGCCCTGCCGCATGTCATACATCAACGCACCACGCGCCTTTGATGGGAAATCGGGGGGCAGATTGCCCAGCTGTTTTTCCCGTTCAAATCGCGCCGCAAGCCGATCATCCGTTGAGGCAATCGTCTTTTCCATACGTTCCGATACGCCGTCCACTTCACCGACACTGGTCGACACACATGAGGCTAAGAAACAGCCCTTGGCCCCGCCATCTTGGGCGGTCGAATACAAAATCACGGATTCCAAAAAATCGCGCACCGCTTTGACGATGTTTGTTTCGGATTCAAACGCTACGATGGGCGCGCAATTGTCCACATCGGCATAATGGTCGATCGTTTTAAGGTATAATTCCCGTTTGTCCCCAAAGGCCGCATAAAGGCTGGGCCCGCTGATCCCCATCGCTGAGGTCAGATCCTTCATGGATGTGCCGTCATAGCCTTTGGTCCAAAACGCATTCTTACCACATTTGCAGCGCTGTTGATGATGGCGACATCCGCATTTGCACTGCAGGATCATTCCGCGCTCAAAGCTGAATTACATGCGTTCAACGATCAGTTTAACGCCTATGCAGCGGCCCATGATATCGAAGGTATTGTTGGGCTTTATGAGGAAACATCCCAGTGGACTGCACCTGACGCGCGGCCCGCCCCGGGACAGGTTCTGGCGCGCAATACCTTTGGGTTTTTGGTCGCCAACGAAGGCAGCCTGGTCCACACCGTTGATACCCTCATTCTGTCCCTGGATGGGTCTCAGGCGGCCCTGACCACCCCGCTTTTGATTGTGCGCGCTTGCTTGCTGTGATCGGGCCTGCGATAGAGTGAACCGAATGATTGATGTCAGTTTCAAAGGTGATCTATGAAAATCCTCCCGTTGTTTTTGGCGCTGGCATTGGTGGCATGTACCGACCGACGGGACCCACCTCGCGGTGCGCTTCATGTGATCCAGAATGACCCCGGCGGGCAGATTATTTCGGCGATTGCAGATCGAAAACGACTGGAACGGTGGGGGGGACCGATTGAAATCCGGGGATTTTGCAATTCAGCCTGTACGATTTTCACAACTTTGCCAAATGCATGTTTGGCCCCTGACGCACGTATCGGGTTTCATTCGTCAAACGTGAATGTGGAATGGGTCGGCAATCCGCAGATTGCTGAATTTTTGCGGGGCGGGATCCTGAACAAATTCCTGACCGAATGGCAATTTGTGCCGTTTACGGACATGCATCGCATTTCCGCGCAGGACTATGTGCGGCTTGACCCGCAGACCCGGATTTGTGCGCGTTAAGGCAGAATAGCCAGCCACATCCACGCCGTTAACATCGTCAACGCGGTGCCAAATAACACAACCGACGCCGCAACCCGTTTGGCAACGCCGTACATATTGGCAAAGACATAGGTGTTCACGCCCGGGGCCATGGCCGCTGTGACGATCACTGATCGAAAGGCTTCGTCGGACAGATCAAACGACCGGCCCAGCCCCCATGCGATGGCCGGATGGATGATGAGCGAAATCAGACAGACATAAAGGATGGTGCGTAAATCGCCTTCTGGACGGTACCGATAAAGAACACCCCCAAGGCCAAACAGCGCCGCCGGTAATGCCGCGCGGGTCAGCAAATCCAACGCATCTGTCAGCACCGACGGCATGGGAATGCTGCCCAGATTAACGATAAAGCCCAGCGTAATGCCCACGATTAACGCATTGGAAAACATCGCCTTTAACACCTTTTGCGGCAATTGACGTGCCGGGGCGCCGCGGGCGCGCACGATTTCCATCGTGGTGATGCCGATGCCGTAACAAAATGGCGAATGGATCGCGATGATCGCGTAGTTCGGCCCCAAGGCGTCGGTGCCATAGGCCCGTTCCATGATGGGGACGCCCAGCAATAGCGAATTGGAAAACAACCCTGCAAACCCGATGGCGACGCTGTCTTCCCATGGGCGGTTAAACAAAATCCGCGCGCCAAACAGCGCCAGAACAAAGCCGGTCAAAGCCCCTGTGTAAAACGTGCCCAACAGCGCAAAATCAAATCCGGCGCGCAGGTCCAGCGTGGAAATCGCGCGAAACAGCAGGGCAGGGATCGCAAAGGTCTGGGTGAACCGCATCAGCGCATCCACGCCCTCATTGCTAAACAGCCCGCGCCAAACGGCCAGATACCCAAATCCAATGACCAGAAAGACCGGAAGGATCACACTGGTCAATTCGCCCATGAATCAGACCTCAAAACTGCGGGTTAACCCATCATAGGCGGCGCTGATATGATCGGGTGTCTCGGCCTCAATCGTGGCGTAATCCAGATCGATATGCATATTGGTCAGGATTGCCGTTTTGGGAGCCATTTTTTCGATCCAGCCCAGCGTTTTCGCCAAATGGGCATGGGTCGGGTGCGGATCACGCCGCAGCGCATCCACAATCCACAGGTCCAGATTTTCCAGAACGGGCCAGGTTTCGTCGTCAATGTCCGCCACATCCGGCAGATAGGCCACATCGCCGATGCGAAATCCCAGCGCGTCGATGGCACCGTGATTGACCTGAAACGGCGTCAGGGTAATCGGGCCACCGGGGCCATCAATGGTCACATCGCCGTCAATCAGGTTCAATTCGCAAATCGGGGGGTAGGTTGACCCTTTGGGTTGCGAAAACGCATAGCCAAACCGCCCCAACAGGGATTCAGATGTATCGCCATCGGCCCAGACCTGAATGCGGTTGCGCATGTTAAAAACAATTTGCCGGATATCATCCAGCCCATGCACATGGTCTGCGTGGGAATGGGTGTAAACCACGCCATCCAGCCGATCGATGTCAGCATCCAGCAGCTGGTTGCGCATATCAGGCGAGGTATCGATCAAAACGCGCGTGGTGCCATTGTCATCCGTGCGGCTGATCAACAGCGAACAGCGACTGCGGCGGTTTTTGGGATTTGTGGGATCGCAATCCCCCCAATGACCGCCAATCCGTGGCACCCCACCAGAGGAGCCACAGCCCAATATGCGAAAACTGATCTGTGCCATCAGGTCGGCACCCATTGCGCTGCTTTGGCAAACAGACGATCAAAATTGGCGGTGGTTTGCGCGGCAAAATCCGCGTAGCTGAGTTTGAATATATCCGCACCAACCTGTGCAGTGTGCGCCGAATAGGCCGGTTCGTTGCGTTTGCCGCGATGGGGTTTGGGCGCCAGATAGGGACTGTCGGTTTCAACCAAAATCCGATCCACAGGGGCGGTCGCAAAAATGTCGCGCAATTCCTGCGATTTTGGGAATGTAGCGATGCCAGACATCGACAAATAGAACCCTAAATCCAGCGCCGCCCGGCCCAGTTCAGCCGAGCTGGAAAAACAATGCATCACACAATCATAGGCGCCGTTGGCATAGCCTTCGCGCAGGATTTGCGCCATGTCGTCATCTGCTGCGCGGGCGTGAATGATCAAGGGCAGCTTGGCCTCGCGGGCGGCATCTATATGAATACGCAGGCTTTCTTTCTGTGCCTCGGCGCTTTCGGCGGTATAGTGATAATCCAGCCCGGTTTCGCCGATCCCCACAAATTTAGGATGTTTGGACAGGCTGACCAATTCATCAACCGATGTCATGGGTTCTTCTGCGACGGACATGGGATGGGTGCCAGCGGCAAAGAAAACCGGATCATGCGTTTCAGCAATGGCCTGAACCTGCGGCAGGTTGCGCAGACGTGTGCAGATCGACACCATACGTGTCACACCAGCCTCAGCCGCGCGCGCGATCACATCGTCCAACTGCCCGTCAAAATCCGGGAAATCCAGATGGCAATGACTGTCAACAATCGGAAATTGGCTGTTTGGGGAAATCTGGGTATTCGTCATTGCGCCGCCTCAGGATGCGGCGAATTTCTGCGCCGTCTCTTCTATCTTAAAGAACATATCAAGGATCAGGCTGGCAGGGTCAAGGTTGACAGCACGGCCATGGCGGCTTCTGTCGGTCAATTCCTGTGCCAATGCCGCCCAAGCCCGCGCGGCCACGTCATGAGGCGATAACCGCACCAGCAGCAATGCCTCATGGGGGGCGGCCTGTTGATGGGGTTCACCTATGATCCCAGCGCGGGCCGTGCGCGACAAAAACAGATCGATCAGATCCAGCATCAGCCCAAATCGCGCGGCGTTTTTCACCCCAACGCAGGATTCCGCCAGCGCCAACGCTATGGTGCGATCCATGCGCGGCATGCCGGAAAACAGTTTGATCAGATCAGAATAAAGCGCCAGCCCATCCATATTGTGCAGCAGGATTGCTTCGCCCACGGACCCACCCGACAGGGCCGCCAGCGCGGGCGCTTCGGCATCAACAATCCCGGCGGACTGCATGGCCTGTTGCATGTCGTCTGGTGTCAGCATCCCCAGCCGTAATTCACGGCACCGCGATTTGATCGTCGCCAACAACCCAGCGGGCTGGTGCGAAATCAGCAGGATGGTGGTGTTGGCGGGGGGCTCTTCCAATTCTTTGAGCAGGGAATTGGCGGCGGTGACGTTCATTTCATCGGCGCAATCGACGATCACAACCCGGCGGCCGCCATCGGTGGCAGAGAGGTGAAAGAACCCTTTCAGGGCGCGCACGGGATCAGCGGTGATTTCGGTTTTTAGCTTGCCGGATTTTTCGTCAAACGGTCGACGCACCACATAAAGACGGGGATGTGCGCCCGATTGCACAAGATGCGCGTCGGGATGATCGGGATCGACATTCAGTGATGTTGGCGGGGGCGGGGCGCCAAATAGCCCACCGTCCTGTGGGGGCTCTGCCAATAAAAAAGTGGCGATTTTCCACGCCAATGTGGCCTTGCCCACGCCGCGCGGCCCGGTGATCAGCCAGCCAGAATGCAAACGCCCGGAATTATACGCCTCAAGGAATTCAGCCTGTGCCGCATCCTGCCCAATCAGCGTTTGGGTTTCGCGTGGATGGGGGGCGCCGGCAATGCGATCTGGTTCTGGGCGATCCTCAGGCGCGATGCTCATGCATGCCTCGACGACAATTCTGCGATGCGAGCTGTGTATTGAACATAGATTTCTGCGGCGACTTCGTCAGGGGTGCGGTTGCCTTCGATGACGATGCAGCGTTCGGGGAATTGATGCGCGATGTTTAGGAACCCGTGTCGGGCGGTTTCCTGTAGATCGACGCCAAAATCTTCGAACCGTTGTTCGGCGCCCACACGGGCCAAGCCCCGTTTCAGGCCCAGTTCCGGGTCCATATCGATGATAAAGGTCACGTCCGGTTCACGTCCGATCATCAGATCATGCAGCGCGTCCACTTTGGCGCGCAAATCGCCCCGCGTTGTGCCTTGATAGATGCGGGAACTGTCCACAAAACGGTCACAGATCACCACTTTGCCGTCGGCCAATGCCGGATCAACGGTTTTTTCGATGTGATCGCGCCGGGCTGCGTTGAACAGCAACATTTCGGTTTCCACGCTCCAGCGATCCGGTTCACCGGTTAAAACCAGCTGACGGATTTCTTCTGCGCCGGGGGATCCGCCGGGTTCTCGGGTCAAAAGGGTGTCTTGCCCGTCGGCCTTTAGACGGTCCGCCAACATCCGCGCTTGCGTGGATTTCCCGGACCCGTCAATGCCTTCAAATGTGATAAATAAGCTCGCCATGGCGGGCTTATGCCTCTTCTGCCTCGGCGGGTCGAATCTTTTCCAACAAAACCATCGCGGCCATGCGCAATCGTTGGCTAAACCCGCCTGCAGCCACGTCATTTTCGGCCAGCAGCGGCACACGTGTTTCCGGCAGACCATCCAGCGTAATGACCAGTTCCCCCAGTTGATCGCCCGCTGCAATAGGTGCCTCAATTGGGCCAGTATAAACAACTTCGCCGGTCAGGTCGTTTTGACGAATGGTCGGGACAAGCATGGACAGATCGTCGGCTAGAACCATGCCAACGCTGGGCACTTCTCCGCCCCAGACATCCGCCATGGCGATTTGGGTGCCGGCAGGGTGAATGTCACGTTCGGCAAATTGGCGGAACGCCCAGTTCACGATACGCTCTGCCTCTTCTGCGCGGGCCGCTTCGGATTGTAGGCCAGTGATGACAAACACGATGCGCCGGTCACCCTGTTTGGCGGACCCAACCAAGCCATATCCGGCTTCGCTTGTGTGGCCGGTTTTTAATCCATCCGCGCCAATTCCGAGGTTTAACAACGGGTTGCGGTTGCGCACATTGCCCGGCGCGCGGCCATCAAAGGCAAATTCGGTTTCGGAAAACAGCGGGTAGTAGGTGGGGAAATCCAGAATGATCCGGTTCGCCAGAATGCCCAGATCACGCATGGACATGCGTTGACCCGCGGCAGGCCAGCCGTTGGAATTGGCGAATGACGAATGGGTCATACCCAATTCGCGCGCCCGTTCGGTCATCATGCGGGCAAATCCGGCCTCGGTTCCGTTTAATGACAGCGCTTCGGCGATCACCGCACAGGCATCATTGCCGGACAGAACGATAATGCCGCGCAGCAAATCTTCGACGACGACGCGGTCGGTGGTGTCCAGAAACATGGTCGACCCGGTATAGGACATCGCATGTTGCGACACAGGCAGACGTTCATCGATGCGCAAACGGCCATCAGCGATGGCTTCGAAAGCCATATAAAGCGTCATCAATTTGGACATCGATGCCGGTGGCAGCGGATCATCCGCGTTTTTTTCCAACAACACGATGCCCGTTGTCTGATCATAGACATAGGCCGCCGTGGCACGGGTATCAAAGGTTTGGGCGAATGCGACAGCGCTGGCGCAGGTCAGCGCCAAGGCAAGTGTCAGCATCATGTATACGTGACGCAGCATTACGGACACTTCTCCGATTGGGACGGGGGACCCGTCAGATGGGGTATTTCAGACGGGAACCCCGTCAGTTGGTAACAAAATACGCGTCTTCAAAGCCGAGACCTTTGACCTTTTCCAGCAGGTCCGCGCGTTCAGTTGAACTGGACGCAGGGCCGACAATGACACGCCAGAACACACGGCCCTGGCTTTCTTGGCGCAGGACGGTTGGCACGATTCCAATGGATCGCAGTCGGTCAGACGTGCGGTTGGCATTGTCTTCGACGCTGAAAATCCCGATCTGAATGAACGGTTTGGTCAGGCTGGATGTCGGTGTCGGCGCAACTGAGGGCGTCGGAACTGGTGCAGGTGTGACAGAGGCCGTGGTGGCTTCGGCGGCGTCAATCGCTGCGGCGGCCCCGGCAATCGGATCCAGCGATGTGGCTTCGATTTCGGCGGGGGCGGCCAGATCGGACGTCGCCGCGGTGTCCAAATCCACAACAGGCGGGGTATCGGCCACTTCTTCGCGGCGCAATGCTGTGACGTTCAATTCGACGGGTGCGCCGGCCAACATGCCCAACGCTTCGGCGGCGTCAGACGACACCTGAAGCCGTGGACCGGGATTGTCGCGTTCGCGGCGGAACAAAGCCCCAATCACAAAGTTGCCATTGGCGCGGTTGCGGATGATCACACGTTCGGGATCGCCCACATCAGGATGTGCGACCCAGACGCCACCCAAGGAAGGACGCCCGTCCCACAGACCGTTTTCGGTTACCTGAAACACCTCTGGTGCTTCAACATCCCGTTCGACCAATTGCACTGATGTGCTGTTGGCGGGGCCGGTTGTGGCCGCGTCACCATTGGGCGCCAAGGCCCCAAAGTTGAATTCACCGTTTTCGTCACATGCGCTGAGGGCCAAAACGGCGCCCGTCAATAAGGCAATAGTGATGGGAGTTTGTTTGCGTGGCTTAGGGGTGGAAATCCCTGATGCGCCTGAATGCATATTCGCGGAAATAATTCTGCCCGTCATGATCGCGACCTGTCCTGTCTGCTGGCGCTCACCGAATATGATTGGCCCTTTATCTGGCCTTTTCAATCATATGGCCCTGAAACCAGAGCCCTGAGCGCGAAAATCCTTCTGCTTAGGTGGGACAATAGACGTGCAAATCCGTTAAGGAAAGTCTGGCCTTGCCCGGATCGGCGGATTTCCACGCCACTTTGTCGCGATTGGATCGCGTTTTGCGCCGATTTCTGCTTTACGTCGGTCGCAGACGGCCCTAAATAACCCTGGACGGAGAGGTGGCAGAGTGGTCGAATGCGGCGGTCTTGAAAACCGTTGACCGTGAGAGCGGTCCCAGGGTTCGAATCCCTGTCTCTCCGCCACAGATCTCAAAACGACATCCCCAAAATTGAACCCGTCCCACAGGTTTGGCGTGGTGTCGCGGGCGATCGGCGATGTTTTGCGTGCTTTGTCGGGCAGGGGAATTATTGCATGGCCATTTGTTACTTTATAAAATAACAAATAGAAAACCGGGCATCAGCCGACCCAGAGGTGACATGCGAAAACAAGCTGCAACACGACAATCGGATGTTTTGAACGTCCTCAAAGGGCAAGAAAAGCCCATGACGGCTTATGCCATTTTGTCAGAGTTGAAATCCGGTGAACCTGATTTGGCCGCTCCGACCATTTACCGCGCCCTTAGCGCCCTGACCGAACAGGGCCGCGCGCATAAACTTGAATCGATCAGTGCATTTGTGGCGTGTCGCTGCCAGCATCATAAATCGGTTCCCGTTCTCGAAATTTGCAGCAAATGCGGCACTGCCCAAGAACATGACGGCGCAAGCTTGCTGCCCGAACTTACGGCGATATCCGCAAAATCCAATTTTCAGACCACACGGCATATCGTGGAAATTCACGGGTTTTGCCATGGCTGTTCTCACTCATAACCCCCTCTGATCTATAGGACATTATTGTGAAACGACTTCCTTTTCTTGCGTTATCTGTCTCCTGCGCCACACCGATCTGGGCCGAAGAAACCCGCCAGCTGGATGCGCATGAGCATGGCGTGGGCCAACTGTTGATCGCGGTCGAAGGCACGCAAATTGCGATGGAATTGCACGCGCCCGGGGCAGATATTGTTGGCTTTGAATATGCCGCGCAAAGTGACGAAGATCACCATAAGATTGAGACCGCTATTTCGGCCTTGTCTGACCCACTGGCTTTGATTGGAGTGCCCGACGCCGCTGGTTGCGCCGCTGATCATATCGATGCGGGGCTCGTTGGCGATGGTCATGACGATCACGATGACCATGACGAACACGCGGATCATGACGACCACGATGATCATGAAGATCATGACGACCATGATGATCATGACGAACACGCTGAACATGACGATCACGACGACCACAAAGAGCACAGCGAAGAAACCGGTCATACAGAGTTCCACGCAGAATATGTGCTGGAATGTGCGGATGTTGCCCAGATTTCTGAGCTCACTTTCCCTTACTTCGAAGCCTTTCCAAACTCAAAAGAGCTGGAAATTCAGATCCTTTCGGATAAAGGTGCCACATCCTTTGAGGTGATGCGAGACGCGCCAACTCTGGATGTAAGCTCTCTGTTTTAAGTGGCGAAACACATATGACATTCTCTGCCCCGATCCTTCAGCTCACCGATCTGCGCTATCGATGGCCGGGGCAGCGTTCCTTTGGGCTACATGTCCCGGAATTGACATTGGCTCCGGCCGAAACCGTTTTGCTACTGGGCGAAAGTGGGTCGGGAAAGTCCACTTTGTTATCCCTGATTTGTGGGACCATTTTGGCCCAGTCCGGCCAAGTTGTTGTCGCGGGAACTGACATTGCATCCCTGTCTTCTGGCAAGCGGGATCAATTTCGCGCCGAACATATCGGGCTGATTTTTCAGCAGTTTAACCTGCTGCCTTTCGCCAGTGTTCTGGATAATATTCTGTTGCCGCTTCAATTTGCGCCGCTGCGCCGCAAACGGGTTTCGCCGCCCCAAGAAAAAGCAAAACAACTATGTCAGGCATTGGGATTGCCGCAGGACGTGATCCACGCCAAAGCCGGTTCGATCAGCGTCGGTCAGCAGCAACGGGTGGCCGCCGCGCGCGCCCTGATTGGCACGCCGCCGTTGATTATCGCGGATGAGCCCACGTCGTCCTTGGATGCCGCAACGCAGGCCACGTTTCTGCAATTGCTGTTTGCCCAAAGTTCTGCCCATGACACTGCGTTATTGATGGTCAGCCATGATGCGCGGCTGGCGGATCAGTTTGATCGGGTCATTCACATGTCCGATATCGCCACATCAGAAAGAGACGGGCATGATACTTAGACTTGCTTGGGGATCGCTGAGTGCGCGCGCATTGACGGTGTTCATGACCATTTTGGCCATCGCCCTGTCTGTTGCATTGTTTTTAGGAGTGGAAAAAATCCGCACCGGCGCCAAAGCCAGCTTCGCAGATACAATTTCGGGGACCGATTTGATCGTTGGGGCGCGGTCCGGGTCGGTTCAATTGCTGCTTTATTCGGTTTTTCGGATTGGCAATGCGACCAACAACATGACCTGGCAAAGCTATCAAGACATCGCAGCGCGCCCCGATGTTGATTGGATCGTTCCGATTTCGTTAGGCGACAGCCACCGGAAATTTCGCGTCATGGGGACAACAACAGCGTTTTTTGACCGGTATAAATACCGTTCAGGCCAATCTTTGGTCGTGGCTGATGGCGCGGTCATGTCGGACCTGTTTGACACGGTGATCGGGGCAGATGTCGCCACTGCGCTGGGCTATAATGTCGGTGATCCCATTGTTGTGGCACATGGGCTGGCCTCGTTTACGCAGCACAAAGATCAGCCATTTCGCGTCTCTGGCATTCTGGAAAAAACCGGCACACCAGTGGATCGCACCGTGATCGTCAGTTTGCGCGCCATCGAAGCCATCCATGTGGATTGGCAAAACGGGGCGCAAATTCCGGGGCAATCCACATCACCAGATGTTATCCGACAAATGGACCTGCATCCTCAGGCGGTAACCGCCGCGTTGGTCGGCGTCAAAAGCAGGCTGCGTGTGTTCAGCCTGCAGCGGGCCATCAATGAATACCCCCAAGAGCCGCTTTTGGCGATTTTACCCGGCGTCGCCCTACAAGAGTTGTGGCAGATCGTTGGGATCGCTGAAACGGCGTTGATTGGGGTATCGGCGATGGTGGTTGTCACCGCCCTGATAGGCATGATGGCGACGATTTTTTCCAGTTTGAACGAACGTCGTCGGGAAATGGCGATTTTTCGCGCAATGGGCGCGCGGCCAATTGTGGTGCTGACCCTACTGGTCCTAGAGGCGGTTCTGATGGCAGCACTTGGCGCGGTTTTAGGGCTGTTTTTGCTGTATGTGGGGTTATTTGTTGGCCAACCAATGATCGACAATGCCTTTGGTTTGTATTTACCGATCGAGCCGCCAACATGGCGAGAGGCATGGGTTTTGCTGGGGGTTGTTGTCGCTGGCGCAATTGTGAGCATGATCCCGGCGTTGCGTGCCTACCGGATGTCGTTGGCCGATGGTATGATGGTTCGGATTTAGACTTTCAGAGGTGCGAAATGGATTTGTCACGGCGCAATCTCCTGCTTTCTGTGGCGGCGGCCACGGCGCTGCCAAAGGTGGCGATGGCGGATATTCCCATCGAAATCACCTGGGATGATCTGATCCCACCGGGGGTGCCCTATTCAGAAATCATTTCCGAAGGCGTCATGGATGAACGCAATGACATCTGGCAGCCGGTTTTTGATAGCAATGCGACGAAATTGAACCCCACCTTGGATGGGGCCTATATCAAAATGCCGGGGTTCATCATTCCGATTGATATATCGACCAGTGGTGTCACGTCGTTTGTGCTGGTGCCCTATGTCGGGGCCTGTCTGCATGTTCCGCCCCCGCCGCCCAATCAATTGGTGTTTGTGACCACACAGACGCCTTGGCCCAGCGATAACCTATGGGATGCTGTGTGGGTCACCGGGCTGATGCAACACGAATTGCAATCCACCGAGGTTGCCGAAACCGGGTATACGCTGCGCGCCGACGACATGGAGGTCTATGTCTGGTGAAACAGGATTTGGACCGGCGCGCATTACTGGCAGGGTTGGGGGCGTTTGCAACGCTGCCTTCGCTGGCCCAAGCAGAAGACTTTGTCGATCTGGAATGGACCGATTTAATACCGGACGGGCAGGTGGCTATGCCGCCAATGCTGCAGGATTTGATTGATCATGATCAGCCGCCCATGTCGTCCCAACAGCCGCAATCCAACGGGGTGCGCACCGATTGGAACGGGCAGGTCGTGCGGCTGCCGGGGTTTATCGTGCCAATCGATTATTCGGGCACCGGGGTCACCGCCTTTATTCTGGTGCCTTTTGTTGGGGCATGTGTGCATGTGCCACCCCCACCTGCCAATCAACTGGTTTTTGTCACCACGCAGGACCCATACCAGACCGCCGGGCTATATGAGCCGGTGAATGTGATCGGAATGTTTGGAACATCATCCATTTCGACGCAGCTTGCGGATATTGCCTATGCCATCTCTGCAGACCGCATCGTTCCGTATTGATTGCGCGCTGGTCCTCGCGCATGTGACAGTTTGAAGTCACGCGATCAAACCCCGTGACATTCAGATCCGCCCCGGTCTAAGATTTCTCTATGAAACATGTACAAAAAGAATCCACAGATGACGCGCTTATTCAGGAATATCTGAACAAGGGTGGCAAAGTCAGCGTTGGTAAAACCAAACCCGCCAAAGCCGAGCTAGGGCTGAGCAACAACGTTTGGAACAACAAGCTGACCAAAGAAGAAAAAGCGGCGCGTGACAATAAAAAGTGAGTGCCGCTCCGGGCCTAGGCACTAGGTGAAAGCGACAGACCGCCTTGGGTTTTCAAAAAGGTAACGACGTCGTCGATGCCGTTATTGTCGCGCACAGCCCCTAGAATATAGGGGCGCGTGGAACGTGCGGTTTGCGTGTCGTGATCCAGTTGGGTCAAATCCACACCAACATAGGGTGCCAGGTCGGTTTTGTTGACAAATAGCAGGTCCGATTTCGTCAATCCCGGCCCACGTTTGCGTGGAATATCCTGTCCCGCCGCTGTGTCGATCACATAGATCGTCAGATCCGCCAGTTCCGGGCTAAAGGTGGCTGCTAGATTATCGCCGCCACTTTCGATCAGGATCAAATCCAGATCTGGAAAGGCGGTGTTCAATTCATCAATGGCCGCCAGATTGATAGAGGCATCTTCTCGAATGGCGGTATGGGGGCATCCGCCAGTTTCCACGCCCCGGATACGGTCGGCTGGCAGAACCTGTGCGCGCACCAATGCTTCTGCGTCCTCGCTTGTGTAGATGTCATTGGTGATCACGGCCATGGAACAGCGTGCTGCCAGGGCGCGGGCCAAGGCTTCGGTGAGGGATGTTTTCCCGGCCCCGACCGGCCCACCAATTCCAACGCGCAAGGGGCCGTTATGTATCTGTTTGGTCATGTAAGAGCCTGTAATAACAAGAGGGAATAGCCCGCCCCAATCAGCAGGCAGAGCGGTGAAAAATAGTGCCGATCCAACCGGCGAAATGGCTGTTCAGGGGTGATGTCGGCCCATTTTTGGGTGAACCCGATAGATCCGCGTCCCAAAAACACCGCGGCAAACCCAAACATCCCCAAATTGCGCAGAAAACCATCCTCCAGATGTGGCCAGCGCGCCGCAGCAAGAAGGGCAACCGCAACAATGGCGCAGGGAATGGCGCCGGGCATCCTGTCGATGCCTTTGAACCCGGCAATGGTCCGCGCGAGCGCAGCTTCGTCGCGATTGGGCCACCAAATGCCCAATCCCCACATGATATGAAGCCCGGCCAAGATCAGCAAAACACCCGATAAAATCCAGATCATGATTTGAACAACCTTACATCCAACGTTTCCTGAGCCATGGCCGCCATATCAGCGCCGATCGCTGCACCGCCCAGATCCTCTAAATCCGACATTGCCGCCTTTAGGGCGATATCGGCAATGATTGGGTGTAATTTGTCCAGCACCTGTTGGCCTTGGGTTTGGCCCAATGGCACAAAACGCACCCCCACGGATGTCAGGTTAGAGGCAAAGCTGTGCAGGTAAAGCGCGATGATCTGCTGGTTAGACACCGCAAACGTGGCGGCGGCTTGGCCCAGAACAACCGGCAAAGGGGCCGGGGCAATGGTCTGTCCGGTGATATGTGACACCGTGCGCGCCAAAGCGGTGCCTTGATTTAGGGTTTCGTTTCGTCGCCCAGCCGAGGATTGCAATGCGGTCGCGTAATCGGCCAGCAATGCGTAATCTGCATCCGCAGCAAGGGCCTGTGCCAAAATCACTGCATCCTGCCAGCCTGCGCCATAGGTCAGGATATCGGACAGCCATTCAAATAGTGTGTCCGCATTCGAAATCTGGCCCTGCGCCATCGCCGCCTCTAACCCATGAGAATAGGCAAAGGCCCCGGTTGGAAAGGCAGGGGACAACCATTGGGTTAAGGTCAAAAGATCGCGCATAGGGCCATTATCCTAGTGTGAATGGCCCATGGTGCGCCCATGGCCATAAGCCCCGCCTTCCGGGGTAAAAGGGGCCGTTATGCGGTGGATATGCGCCCCCAACAGATGCAACATTTCCTCAAGCACGTGGTCTTGGCGAATGATCAGCCGATCCGGTTCGATCTGACAGGGCGTGTGGCGATTGCCGATATGCCAGGCCAGCCGGGACAGCGCGCCGGGATCAGTGGCGGTGATTTCCAGCACAGGTTCATCAGCGGCCACCACCTTGATTAGGCCCGTTTCGGTGGACAGGCAATCGCCGGCATTCAGGTTGGTGGTTTTGGGCAAATCCACCAGAAAATGTGTGCCACTGTCACAGGTTAGCCGTTTGCGACGCAGGATGCGCGCGTCGTAGTCCAGCACCACCTGATCCATCGGCGATTGGGTCACATCCGGGGCCAGAACAATGGCATATGCGGTTGGATAATCAGACATGTGTCCCCCTAAAACATGAAGTAACGCTGCGCGAGCGGCAGGACAGTTGCCGGTTCGCAGGTCAGCAATTCCCCATCCGCGCGCACTTCGTAGGTTTCTGGATCAACCTCGATCTGCGGCTTGGCATGGTTCAGTTTCATCTGCGATTTGCCGATATTGCGCGTGCCGATCACCGGCAGGGTTTGTTTGGCCAACCCCAGTGTGTCGCCGATATTATTGGCCTGCGCAGCGCCTGACACAAACACAACGGCATTGCGTTCCACCGACCGGCCATAGGCCCCAAACATCGGGCGGGTATAGACGGGCTGTGGGGTGGGGATCGACGCATTTGGATCGCCCATTTGCGCCACAACGATGGTGCCACCCAACAGAACCATTTCCGGTTTGGCCCCGAAAAACGCAGGTGACCACAGGACCAGATCGGCGCGTTTGCCGATCTCAATCGATCCGATATGCGGCGACAGGCCGTGCGCGATGGCGGGGTTGATGGTGTATTTCGCAATATAGCGCTTGGCGCGGGCATTATCGTTGTCGCCAACTTCATCGATCAGCGCGCCGCGCTGAACCTTCATTTTATGGGCGGTTTGCCATGTGCGTGTGATGACTTCGCCCACACGGCCCATGGCCTGACTGTCCGAGGAAATCACGCTGAACGCGCCCATGTCATGCAGGATATCCTCTGCGGCAATGGTTTCGCGCCGGATGCGGCTTTCGGCGAATGCGACATCCTCTGGCACCTTATTATCCAGATGATGACAGACCATGAGCATGTCCAGATGCTCTTCTATTGTGTTGATTGTGTAGGGCATTGTGGGGTTGGTCGAGGACGGAATGACGTTCTCTTCGGACACCACTTTGATGATGTCGGGGGCATGGCCGCCGCCCGCGCCTTCGGTGTGAAAGGCGTGGATGGTGCGGCCTTTGATGGCGGCCAATGTGTTTTCGACAAAGCCGCTTTCGTTCAGGGTGTCAGTGTGGATCATCACCTGCACATCCATGTCATCGGCCACCGATAGGCAGCAATCAATTGCGCCGGGCGTGGTGCCCCAATCTTCGTGCAATTTCAACGCACAAGCCCCGGCATTGATCTGTTCGATTAACCCCGCAGGTTGTGATGCGTTTCCTTTGCCCGCAAAGGCCAGATTCATCGGAAATGCGTCCGCCGCCTGCATCATCCGACCGATATGCCACGGCCCCGGCGTACAGGTGGTGGCCAGCGTGCCATGGGCCGGACCTGTGCCGCCGCCCAACATCGTGGTGATGCCTGAATGCAGCGCATCGTCGATCTGTTGGGGGCAGATGAAATGGATATGCGCATCCATCCCACCGGCGGTTAAAATGCGGCCTTCGCCTGCGATGATTTCGGTACCGGGGCCGATGATCACATCCACATTGGGCTGTGTATCCGGGTTTCCAGCCTTGCCAATCGCGGCGATATTTCCATCCCGCAGGCCAATGTCGGCTTTGTAAATCCCAGTATAATCCAGCACCAACGCATTGGTGATCACGGTATCCATCGCCCCCTCAACGCGGGTGATCTGGCTTTGGCCCATGCCATCGCGGATCACTTTGCCGCCGCCAAATTTCACCTCATCGCCGTAGGTGGTGAAGTCCCGTTCCACTTCGATAATGATGTCGGTATCACCCAGCCGGACTTTGTCGCCTGTGGTTGGGCCAAACATCGCAGCATATTCAGCGCGGTTCATGGATGTGGGCATTATAGGTCTCCCATGATGGCTTGGTTAAATCCGAACACGCGACGGGTGCCAGACAGGGGGATCAGCCGGACCTCACGCGATTGGCCGGGCTCAAACCGAACGGCGGTGCCGGCGGGAATGTCCAGGCGTGTTCCACGCGCTGCGGCCCGGTCAAATTCCAACCCGGCATTGGTTTCTGCAAAATGGTAATGGCTGCCGACCTGAATAGGGCGATCACCGGTATTGGCGACGATTATCGTGACCATTTCGGCATTTTCATTGAGCGTCACAGCGCCCTGAGCGGGGAAAATCTGACCCGGTATGAATGTGTCTGACATGATACGGACCTAACGAATGGGGTGGTGAACGGTGACCAATTTGGTTCCGTCCGGAAAGGTGGCTTCGACTTGAACGGAATGGATCATTTCAGGAATGCCGGGCATACATTGATCAGCTGTTATGACATGGGCCCCCGCAGACATCAGATCCGCAACAGACCGCCCATCCCTTGCGCCTTCGACGACGAAATCTGTAATGATTGCAATGCTTTCGGGGTGGTTTAGTTTGACGCCGCGGTTCAACCGATCGCGGGCCACCATGGCGGCGAGGCTGATCAACAGCTTGTCTTTTTCTCGGGGGGTCAGGTTCATGTGGTCCTCTTAGATTTGCCAAACGCGGGGCAGGGCCCCGGGGCGTAGGATGTCCAGAATTCGGATCAGCTGACGACGCAGCGGCATCCCGTCCAATGCGGTGATGCGGATGGTCAATTTCCCGTCAAAGGCCGAGGCAAACGCGCTGCAATCAGGATCGGTCAATTCGGCGCGCAACGCGGCCAGAATATCGCCCGCATCTGGGGTGATCATCGCGACGCTGGCCATGGCACGGGCGGCTCCAAGCGCCGCAGGTCCAGCGGTTAATGTCGCCCCAGTGATCCGCAACGGGTCCAGTAAAATGGGGCGATTGTCCCGCCATATTTCCCGCTGATCCAGTAGGGACAGATGAGTCAGGCTTTCCCCCATGGCAAAGCGGCCAAGTATGATGGTTTCAACGCAAAGGCAGGTGGCGGTCCCAAACAGATCAATCCGGGTTTTGCGTTTTAGATTTGCATGGTTAAACAGAATGGTTTCCTGCGGCAGCCAATCCAAATGCCCGCCGTCATCCACCCGCAAAGAAACGTCCATTTGCGCCGCCCCGTGAAGGCTGCGATAGGCGCGTTCTGCGGTCTGGGTGGTGGCGGTCACCCGCACATCTGCGCCGGTCTTTAACGCATATGTCAGATGATCCCCCCCGGTTAATCCGCCTGAAGTGTTTAAAAACACGACCTCTGGACCTGTGGGGGGGGGCTTATGTTGATGGGGTAAAATCGCCTTGGCGGACCCTGATTGATGCAGATCGCGCAGCCGTGCCTGACCGTTGACCCGCCCCATTTGCACAGATGCATTCCCAATACTGCGTTGTGGCGCAGCGGGGGGTGGGGCCGATTGCGGCAAATTATTAAGCGGGGCGTTCATCTGTAAACCTTTCGCCACAAACGTTCCCGGCGCTGGAAAATTGGGCAACGTTTCGACAGCGGGAACAGATGAATTGGGGGGCATATTGGGATGATTTGCCCGTTTTTTGTGCGTAACGCCTGCTTTTTGCGCGTGATGGCGTCTTTTTCAGCGCTTGGTGGCGTGTCCAATACGTTGACAGACCGGCGCGACCATGATTAATTTCACAAACTGAAATAAAGATCAGCATCGCAGATGCACAAGGGAGTGGCATTATGTTTCTGGGGTTAGACCTTGGCACGTCCGGATTGCGGGCGCTTTTGGTGGATTCAGGCGGCGCTGTGATCGGCTGGTCAGAGGCGTCCTGTTCCGTGTCCCATCCCCATTCCGGTTGGAGCGAACAGGACCCGGCGGATTGGATCGCGGCCTGCGAAACATGTTTGGCGGCGTTGCAGGGCAGCTATCCAACGGAATTGGCTGCACTTTCTGGGATCGGCCTCAGCGGGCATATGCATGGCGCCACGTTGCTGGATGCTGATTTCAACGTTTTGCGGCCATGTATGTTGTGGAACGATACGCGATCCACACCCCAAGCAGCAGAGCTGGATGCGGCTGAACATGTCCGGGAACTCTCTGGAAATATTGTGTTCCCCGGATTTACCGCCCCCAAGGTGGCCTGGGTTGCCAAACACGAACCAGACATCTTTGCCCAAATCGCCAAAGTATTGCTGCCCAAAGATTATCTGCGGTTCTGGCTCACGGGGGGGGATGTGTCGGACATGTCTGATGCAGCAGGCACCGCGTGGTTGGATGTGGGCGCGCGTGATTGGTCGCCTGAATTGTTGAACGCCAGTGACATGCGCGCAGATCAAATGCCCACTCTGGTCGAAGGCACAGCCCCAGCTGGGCATTTGCGCAGAGAATTGCAGGAAAAATGGGGAATTTCTAACACCGTTATCGTGGCTGGGGGCGCGGGGGACAATGCTGCGGCGGCATGTGGTGTTGGCTGTTTTCAGGATGGCGATGGCTTTGTTTCGTTGGGCACGTCTGGGGTGCTATTGGCCGCCAAGGATCGGTTCGCCCCTGATCCGGCAACGGCTGTTCACACGTTTTGTCATGCGGTTCCGGATACTTGGTATCAGATGGGCGTGATTTTGGCCGCGACCGATTGTTTGAATTGGTTGGCGGAGGTTTTGAACGCTAGGCCGGCAGACTTAGCGAACGCGTTGCCTGACACCATTTCAGGACCGTCGCGATTGCTGTTTTTGCCCTATTTATCGGGGGAACGGACCCCGCATAATGACAGCGCAATTCGCGGGTCATTCATTGGTCTGGATGTGACAACCACGCCGCTGGACATGACCCAAGCCGTCATGGAAGGCGTCGCATTTGCGCTGGCCGATTGCCATGATGCGTTAAAGGCGACCGGCACAAAGTTTGAACGGCTCTTGGCGATCGGGGGCGGGACGAAATCCGATTTTTGGGTTCAGACGTTGGCGTCGGTTCTTAATATCCAAATCGACATTCCTGCGCAGGGCGAATTTGGCGCGGCTTTGGGGGCGGCAAGATTGGCCATGGCGGCGCAGCCCGGGGCGGATTTGGCGGCCATCATGACCAAACCAGAAATTGCGCGGACGGTGGCGCCGCGTGCTGACTTGGTTGCGGATTATGCCCGGGCGCATGACACATATCGCGCCCTTTATCCAAACCTAAAGGCGGCGCTGGGCCAATGATTTGGTTGACGCATGGCCCTTTGGTGCGGCATCCCAAACGTTCCCAAGCTTTTTTGCCGTTCGAAAGACCCTGATATGCCACAGTTAATTCAGCACCCCATTGCCAATCGTCCAAACATCCAAGAGGCGGTTTTGCGGGATGGCGATCACATGCTGAGCGTGCTGAATTACGGTGCGGTGACGCGAAACTGGGTTGTGCCTGTGGACGGAAAACCCGTTTCTGTGATCCTTGGGTTTCAGAACCCGGCGGATTATCTGACCTCGCCTTATTTTTTGGGCACCATTGCTGGGCGGGTTTCTAACCGGATTGGGGGCGCGCGGTTTTCACTGAATGGGCAGGACCATGTTTTGGCCGCCAACGAAGGCACCAATCAATTGCATGGCGGCCCTGATGCCTTGAACACAAAATTCTGGGACATTGAGCAGGTTGATGACCAAACGGTTCAGCTTGGGCTTCAATCCGCACATGGCGAAAATGGCTATCCGGGGAATGTGACCTTTCATGTCAAAATCCATCTGAATGGGGCCATAGTGACCTACGAATTGCAGGCGCAGGTGGATCGACCGACACCGATTTCTTTGGCGCAACACAATTATTATAACCTGATGGGGCACGGGGGTATCTGGGGCCATCAGATGACCTGTGTGGCCGACCATGTTCTGGCCAAGGGGCCGGATAATGTCAGCACTGGGCAAATCGATCCTGTGGCGCAGACCGCGTTTGATTTCCGCCAAGCCCGTCGTTTTGATCAGGCCCATCCGGATCAGCCCAGCCCAGACAGGGGCGTGCTGGATGGGCATTTGGTGTTTCCCAAGGATCGTGATCCTGATGCGCCTGTTGCCTGTTTTCGCGCTGATAACGGGGTTACAATGCGGGTCTGGTCAGATCAGTCGGGGGCGCAGATCTATAATGCCGCGGGCATGCCAGAGTTGAGCGGGGGCCTGAATGGTCAGACTTATCCAGCTGCGGCTGGGTTTTGTTTTGAACCGCAGGGGCATCCAAATGCGGTGAATATCCCGTCATTCCCCAGCGTGATCGCCACGCCTGAACATCCTTATCGGCAGGTTCTGGAAGTAGAGATAAAGCAGATATCACAATGAAATATGCGGCGATCTTAATGTGTTTGGCGGGGTCTGCACATGCGCAGGACCTGGGCGTGCGGCCAGAATTTGAAGCCGCTTCTGAGGCGCAGATCGCATTGGGGCAATTGCTGTTTTATGATCCCATTCTATCGGGCAATCGCAGCGTGTCATGTGCGACATGCCATCACCCTCGCTTGGGCACCAGCGATGGCATGTCGCTGTCGATTGGGGATGGCGGCATTGGGTTGGGGCCAGATCGACATATGGACCCCGACAATCCCCCCGAGCAACGGATCGGGCGCAATGCGCCGGCTTTGTTTAACCTTGGCGCGGATGAATTTCAGGTCATGTTTCACGATGGCCGACTTGAGGCTGATCCGTCACAGCCCGGTGGAATGCGCACGCCTTTGGGGGCCGAGATGATCGCTGGGTTTGATAGCGTACTATCCGCACAGGCGATGTTCCCGGTTTTATCCAGCGATGAAATGGCCGGGCATTATTCGGAAAACGAAATCGCCCAAGCGGTTCGGTTGGGGCATTTGTCGCTGCAAGACGGCGCATGGGATCTGATTGCCCTGCGGGTGGCGCAGATCCCTGCATATCGCGATGCCTTTGCCGACATAAACGGCGCGCAAAATCCGGTCACATTTACCGATATTTCCAATGTCGTCGCAGATTTCATCGCGGCGGAATGGCGCGCGGATGATGCCCCGTTTGATCGATATATGATCAGCGGCACGCCGATGGGTGCGGCTGCAATGCGCGGGATGGACCTGTTTTACGGTCAGGCGCAATGCGCAGATTGTCATTCCGGGTGGCTTCAGACGGATCATGATTTTCATGCGATCGCGATGCCTCAGATCGGGCCGGGCAAAGCGGCGCGGTTTGAAAATCACAACCGGGATGTGGGGCGGATGCGGGTCACGGGGGACGCGGCAGATGCCTATCGGTTCCGCACACCGTCGCTGCGCAATGTGACATTGACCGGACCCTATGGGCATGACGGGGCCTATGCGACATTGGATGCGGTTGTGCGGCATCATTTGGATCCGGTTGCGTCACTGATGGCCTATGACCGCAATCAGGCGGTTCTGCATGATTTTTCCGGTGCGCAGGATTGGAATGTTTTGGATGATCCGCAGGAAATGGCCGCGATTGCAGCGGCCAATGAACTGGCCCCCATAGATCTGAGCGCGTCCGAGATCGCCGATCTGTTGGCGTTTTTGGCGGCGTTGACCGATCCGGTTGAACGTATGGGCGTGCCCGAAACGGTGCCCAGCGGTTTGCCCGTGGATCGTTAGGGGCATCCTGCGGGCGGGTTGATGATTTGATCCGCGGCAAAGTCAGTCCAGTCTGGATCAACACAGCCCAGACGGCTGGACAGCACCCGCATTTGGATATCGTCGCCACTTTGCAGACCAAAATGCAGCATGCCGTAATGGCCACTGGCATGGCCGCCACCGATGGTGATTTCCTGCACTTGGGTTTGATCGCCTTGGCGCAGTTCAACAAAACTGCCGACGGGCAGGGGGGTAACATCCACCATAACCCAATGGCCGGGCGCGGTGTCATTTTCATAAAGTTCAAGCGCCGCGCGACGGTTCACAACCGCCAAATCCAGTTTTCCGTCCAGATTCATATCCACCAAGGCCGCGCCACGGGAACGATCCATAGTGGCAATCCCGGCAATGACCGACAGGTCCTGATAGGTCCCGTCGGTTTGCCCCATCAGCAGGGAATTTGGGTCTTGCATTGCGGCGTCGGGCATTTGTTCGACATTGCCTTTGGCCACAAAAATGTCATTGATCCCATCGTTGTTCACATCTCCAAACGCAGCATGCCAGCCGGTCGAGGGTCGTCCATCGGGGCCGGTATGGGGGCGATGGGCGGTGGTGCCAAATTCATAGGTCGCATCCCGCCAGGTTGGGCCGCCTGTTTGTTGATCAAAGGTTTGAAATTTCTGATCACCCATCGATGTCAGATACATGTCGGCAAACCCGTCGCCTGTGACGTCTCGTGATGCGATCCCCATGCCCCATAGGCTGTAAGGCAGCCAGTTATCGGCTTGGGTGTAAAGACGGGGTTGTGCATCCATCGCCCACATCTGTTCCTGCCCGTCGCGCACATAATAGTGCCGGTCATTGCTGATCCGCAGATCGGCATGTCCGTCGCGGTTCCAATCCGAAAACAGCATCGACAAGGCGCAATAACCGGGCGTCAGATGTGTCGGTTCGCCGTATTTTCCCCCATCGGGGCGATACAGTAATGTGTCGTCACAGGCTTCAAACGGGCCGTCGGGATCGCTGCGATCCACATAGGTGCCAAAGGCCAGCGTCGGCAAAGTATTGTCACCTTCCCATGTGGCGGAAAACGCGGTGGTCCAGTGATCACCGCTGGCAAAGCCCAGCGTGTCAAACAGGGCAAACTGGCAATCGCCAAGCCCCCGCATCAGCACATCTGGCCCCACCCGAAGGATCGCCAGATCCAGCACAGCGTCTCCATCGACGTCCAGCGGATAGGCGCCTATGACGCCCGTTAATGACAGCGTTTCTGGTGTGTCCTGTGTAAACGTCAGCGCCGCGCCGGGGCCGGTGGTGGTGTTGACCATCAACTGGGCCGGGTTGGACCCGCCCGCAGCGTAGAGTTCGGGCAAATGATCACCGTTGCAATCAAACGCTGCCACGCCTCCGCCAACGAAATGTTCCCATCCCCCGGCGTAAATGTGTTGGGGCACGTCCCGCGCAACAAAGCTGGGGGTGGAAAACGGCTCTGCTACGGCGGCATTGGCGATACAGATGGTCACGCATATTCTACCCAGCATTGGCGGCCAGTTCCTTGATCTTTAGGGCGCTGACCTGTTCCATCGCATAGGCGGCTGCGCCTTTGGCCCACATCAGATCCCCCCATTTGTGAATGCGTACTTCTGGCAGGGGGGCATCAGTTTGCACCACGGATCGGCGCATTTCTTCGATCACTTTGTCCGCATAAAGATAATCAAACGACATGCGAGCACCGGCCAGAATGACCAGTTTGGGATCAAAAATATTGATGACATTGGCCAGCCCCATCGCAAACATCCGGCCCGCCCGATCAAAGATTGACGCGGCCATCTGATTGCCCGATTGCGCCGCGCCAAACAGCGCTGCCAGCTCTTGTTTCGGCTGGCCGGTTGAAATGATGTTGGCTTCGCGCAGCAGGGCGTAATCCCCGACATATGCCTCTAGGCAGCCGCGTTGCCCGCATTGACACAGCGCCCCTTCCAGCTGGACCTTGGTGTGGCCAAATTCTGCGCCGCAACCACGCGTTCCGCGATAAATGTCATTGTTGATCACAATCCCCATCCCAACCCCATGTTCGATGGTGATCACGATGAAATCACTGACATTGCGCCCCAACCCAAAGGATTGTTCCGCCATGGCCACCAGATTGGCGTCGTTATCGATGTAAACATGGCAGGGCAGAACCGCATCCATATAAGCGCCGAGATTGACGTTGCGTTTGGTCAGGGATGACGACCAATGCACAGATCGGTTGGGCGCATCGACCAGCCCCGCAATCCCAATGCCGACACCGGCGATATCGGCGACCTCAAATCCACCTTTGGCACAGGTTTCTTCCAAGGCTTTGACGATGGCTTGGGCCAATTGTTCTGGTTCCATGCGGCCTTCGGTCAGGGCCATTTCGTGATCGACAATGGAATTGCCTTCGAAATCGACGACCATGGCGGATATCGCGTGGAACGACACTTTGATACCGGCGATTTTCAACGCCGAGCCTTTGACCTTTAACGCCACACGCGGACGGCCGCGTTTGGCGGCGGTGGGGGGCGTGTCTGGGCGGATTTCTTCGATCAGGTTGGCATCGATCAGTTCAGATGTGATCGCCGTGACAGTGGCCGGACTGACACCGGTTGCGCGCGCAATATCAATCCGCGCGATATTGCCCGCATTTCGGATTGCATCGAACACATGTTGGCGTCCGGTTTCGCGTTGTTCCCCTGAATGAGACAGCCGAATATTTTCGGTCATCGCAATAACTCCCCCTAGAATTTGCCTATTTATCTAGGAAAACCAGTGATTAGGCAAGGTTTGGTTCCGATTAAGCATTATTTAATTTGCGAACCAAAAAAATAGTGCTAAATATTTAGGACGTGCTGCGAATCCCAAAAGGGTTCGGTCTGGTGCGAAACGGGAGGAATACAATGAGAACTTTGAGTGCAATTTCGGTTGCGGCTGTTGTCGCGTTTGCGGGAACATCTGTTTTTGCGGACGGCCTGACAGTTGGCGTGAGCTGGTCCAACTTCCAAGAAGAGCGCTGGAAAACCGATGAGGCAGCGATCGTTGCCGCATTGGAAGCAGGCGGCGCAACCTACCTGTCCGCGGATGCGCAATCATCTTCGTCCAAGCAGCTATCAGATGTTGAGAGCCTGATCGCACAAGGCGTCGATGCGTTGATCATTCTGGCGCAAGACACCCAAGCCATCGGCCCCGCAGTACAAGCGGCCGCTGACGAAGGCATTCCTGTGGTGGCGTATGACCGTCTGATCGAAGACAGCCGCGCGTTTTACCTGACCTTTGACAATGTCGAAGTTGGCCGCATGCAGGCCCGCGCCGTATTTGAGGCGCAGCCATCCGGCAATTACGTGATGATCAAAGGGTCGCCAACCGATCCAAACGCAGATTTCCTGCGCGGTGGTCAGCAGGAAATCCTGCAAGCTGCGATCGATAGCGGTGACATCACCATCGTCGGCGAAGCCTACACAGATGGCTGGCTGCCTGCCAACGCACAGCGCAACATGGAACAGATCCTGACTGCGCAAGACAACAATGTTGATGCGGTTGTGGCGTCCAATGACGGCACGGCTGGTGGTGTTGTTGCCGCGCTGACGGCTCAAGGCATGGAAGGCATTGCCGTGTCCGGTCAGGATGGCGATCACGCAGCGCTGAATCGCGTCGCACTGGGCACGCAGACCGTATCTGTCTGGAAAGACGCCCGTGAATTGGGCGCGGCTGCTGGTGAAATCGCCGTGGCCTTGGCCGGTGGTGCGATGATGGCTGACGTCGAGGGCGCTGGCGCATGGACATCCCCAGGCGGCACAGACATGACATCTGTTTTCCTGGCCCCGGTTCCGGTGACTGCTGACAACCTGTCGGTTGTTGTAGACGCTGGCTGGATCACCCAAGAGGCCCTGTGCCAAGGTGTGACCAACGGTCCTGCGCCCTGTAACTAAGATGTTGTAATCAATCGGTGAAACCACCGATTTGGTGCATCGGTGCGCCCCTGTTATGATGATGGGGCGCGCCTGACACTTCTTGACACTTTCTGCTGATTTCTGGAGTTCGGACATGACCGAAACCACGTCTCAGCCAATCCCGTCCCAAAGTAAGCGCAACCTGTTTCAGCAACTGGAACTGGACATGCGGCTATTGGGAATGATTGGTGCCTTTGTTGTTCTTTGCATCGGATTCGATCTGATGACGGATGGGCGTTTCCTGACGCCGCGCAACATATTCAACCTAACCATTCAGACCGTTTCCGTCGCTATCATGGCCACGGGCATGGTGTTTGTGATTGTCACCCGCCACATTGATCTGTCCGTGGGGGCGCTGCTGGCGACCTGTTCGGCGATCATGGCGATGACCCAAACCGATATCCTGCCCAATATGTTAGGGCTGGGGTTAAACCATCCGGCCACGTGGCTGATCACATTGGTGGTCGGGCTGACGGCTGGGACGCTGATCGGGGCGTTTCACGGCTGGATGATCGGCTATCTGACCATTCCGGCCTTTATCGTGACGCTGGGCGGGTTTCTGGTCTGGCGCAACGTGGCTTGGTATCTGACCAGCGGTCAGACAATTGGGCCATTGGACAGCACATTCATGATCTTTGGCGGCACCAACGGCACGCTGGGCACGTCGGTCAGTTGGGCGATTGGCTTGATTGCGGCGGCGCTGGCGGTCTGGGCGTTGCTGAACGGACGCCGGTCCAAAATGGCGCATGGCTTTCCGGTCAAACCGATCTGGGCCGAAGCCACAATGGCGACCATTGTTGTCGGGGCGATCCTTGGATTTGTGGCGATCCTGAACGCCTATAACATCCCCGAACGCCGCCTTGCCCGCATGTTTGAGGCACGCGGAGAAGTGATGCCCGAAGGCTTGGTTGTGGGCTATGGCTTGCCGATTTCGGTGTTGATCCTGATCTCGGTCGCGATTGTGATGACCATCATCGCCAAACGCACCCGGTTTGGGCGCTATATCTTTGCCACCGGTGGCAACCCGGATGCGGCGGAATTGTCGGGCATCAACACGCGGTTATTGACGGTCAAAATCTTTGCGCTGATGGGGTTTCTATGTGCCTTGTCTGCGGTGGTGGCATCGGCGCGATTGGCCAACCATTCCAACGACATCGGTACGTTGGATGAACTGCGGGTCATCGCGGCTGCGGTGATTGGCGGCACGGCCCTGTCGGGTGGGTTTGGCACCATTTATGGGGCAATCCTGGGCGCGTTGATTATGCAAAGCCTGCAATCCGGTATGGCAATGGTGGGCGTGGATGCACCGTTTCAAAACATCGTTGTTGGGTCCGTTCTGGTGGCGGCTGTGTTCATCGACATCCAGTACCGCAAACGTTTGGGGGCAAAGTGATGGCGCGTAACAAACATCGTGCAGCGGGTGAAACGCCGCTGGTTGAAATGAACGACATCTCAATTTCTTTTGGGGGTGTCAAAGCGGTGGATCACGTCAGCGTCGATCTGCATCCCGGCGAAGTTGTGGGCCTGCTGGGCCATAACGGGGCTGGGAAATCGACGCTGATCAAAATCCTGTCGGGCGCCTATGCCATGGATAGCGGCGAAATTCGCATCAATGGCGAACGGGCCGAAATCCACAATCCGCGGGATGCAAGGTCTTATAATGTTGAAACAATTTATCAGACCTTAGCGCTGGCCGATAACCTGGATGCGGCATCAAACCTGTTTTTGGGGCGTGAATTGGTCACCCCATTTGGGTTGGTTAATGACGCCGCAATGGAGGCAGAATGCCGCCAGATCATGGGGCGATTAAACCCGAATTTTCAGAAATTCTCTGAGCCGGTTTCCGCCCTGTCAGGTGGGCAACGCCAATCAGTGGCCATCGCCCGTGCGGTCTATTTCAACGCGCGTATCCTGATCATGGATGAACCCACAGCGGCGTTGGGCCCTCACGAAACCCAGATGGTTGCCGAACTGATCCAACAACTAAAAGCCGAAGGGATCGGGATTTTCCTGATCGATCACGATGTGCATTCGGTGATGCAGCTATGTGATCGGGCCAGCGTGATGAAAAACGGGCAATTGGTTGGCACTGTCGACATTGATGATGTCACGGACGATGATCTGCTGAGCATGATCATTTTGGGCAAAAAGCCGGGCGAAGCGGCGGCGTAACACCGCCACTACATGATACAAAAAGAAACGCCCTCCCCGCCATTGGGTGGGCGTTTTTCCTTTGAATTCAATCTTGTGGATCAGGTTGTTGAAACGGGGCAGCCACCTTCGAACTGTAAAATTCGTTCCAACCCGGTATTGCCCTCGACCAATTCCGACAATGTGACCTGATCCAGCTCTGCATAAAACGCGTTCAGCGCCCGCGATAATGCGCCGCGCAGCCGGCAGGCCGGGGTGATCGGGCAATGATTGTCGCGTCCCGCAAAACATTCCGTAAACGGCGTGTCTGCCTCAAACACCCGAAACACACGGCCCACAGTTATGTCAGCTGGTGGGCAGGCCAACCGGATACCGCCGCCTCGTCCGCGCATCGTTTCAATAAAGCCCGTCTGGCTTAGTTGATTGATAATCATGCCTAAATGAGCTTCTGAGGCGTTGCAGCTCTCGGCGATCTGGCGTTTTCGCACCTTTACCCCTGGATGAACTGCGCAAAACATCAAAACCCGCATCGCCAGATTTGTTCGAACCGTCAGCCGCATATTGCCCCCCTAAAGTTAGGTGAATTATGCAGCTATTTGCCGATGCTGAGGTTGATCTAAGTCAATATGACGCAGGGTTTGCGTGCAAAAAGCTATTTTTTCGATAGATCAATGGGCTGTCCGGGCACGGGCATGGTTGTTTGCTCACTTTAACGTGTCTGTAGGTTTTGCATGTTGTGACTGGATGGTGAAATGACATATGTCACTTTGCAAATGTATATTGCACCCCGTGCGAAGACGTAGATGGTCCCATTTGTGGGATTGCGACGATCAAAAGGACCGTGAAGATGACTTCTGACCCAATCAACCGCCTCAAAAACGCACCGGTTCCTCTATTTGCAATTGTGATGGGGATGACCGGGTTGGCTCTTGCTTTGCAGGCGGCGGCGTCTGCGGTTGGTGTGCCAATCTGGGTTGGGTTGACTGCCTATCTGATAGCATTTTCTTTGTTTGGTTTGATTTCGATCACCTATACCACAAAGGCAATATTACACCCAGATGCTGTGCGATCCGAATGGCACCACCCAGTGAAGCTTGCGTTTTTTCCGGCCATTTCCATATCGCTTTTGTTGTTGTCCACAGCCAGTTTGACGCATGCGCCTGTACTGGCATTGCCGTTGTGGATCATCGGGATGATCGGGCAGGGGGGGCTGACCATTGCCGTGGTATCAGGTTGGATAGGCATGCGCAGTTTTCAAACCGGTGCATTATCCCCGGCATGGTTCATTCCGGCCGTGGGCAATGTGATTGTACCGTTGGCGGGGGTGCCGTTGGGGTATATTGAAACGTCTTGGTATTTTATGTCCGTTGGGCTGATTTTCTGGGTGATCTTGATGACATTGGTGGTGAACCGGCTGATTTTCCACGATCCAATGCCCGGGCGTTTGCAGCCCACTTTGGTTATTCTGATTGCGCCGCCTGCGGTGGCTTTTGTCGCTTGGATGCAGCTGAATGGCGGAGTGGTTGATGGCTTTGCGCGGATTTTGCTGAATGGGGCCTATTTGTTTACGCTGATTGTCGCCGTGCAATTGCCACGCATGGTGTCGCTGCCGTTTTCGCTGTCGTTTTGGGCGCTGTCCTTTCCCATTGCCGCCGCATCAATTGCCAGTTTCCGATTTGCTGAGGCCACCGGATCAACCCCACATGTGGCCATTGGCGCAGTGTTGCTGGTGGCCCTGATCATTGGGGTCGCTGTGTTGTTAACAAAGACCGGCGCCGGGGTGATTTCGGGCGCCATTTTCAAGGAAGAGGCCGCCCCGAAACCGGCTCCTGCCGCCTAATGCGGGCCAATCCCATCTAAGCGGGCTGAACCGATTGATGGGGCGGGGCAGATTCGATCAGACCGCCAGATTTATTGATATAACAGACAGGTCAAGGTGTCGCAGGCGGGGCCTGATCTGTCTGTTCTACCCAGTATTGCGGATAAAAATTGACAAGCTGAGCCATGGATCACGGCGAAATTTCTGCAAATTCAAAGGGGTTTGCAGGGGTTGATTATGTCTCGTTTACTGATTTAACGAAAAAGCTGTAAAATTATTTACTCAATAAGATCGAAATAAGAGCCACTTATATACAATCTCCCCCAAAACGCGTTTATTGCAACCAGAGGGAGGGTTCTACCGAGTAGGAGCGGAAGAACCCATTTCAGGAGACATAAGGGGAAGCCATGACCACCGAAACAGTTCAGAAGTCTGTTTATCCGCCAAGCGCGGATTTCGCAGCCAACGCCCATGTTGATGAGGCGAAATATAATGAAATGTATGCGGCTTCGATCAAGGACCCGGACGGGTTCTGGGGCGAACATGGCAAACGGATTGACTGGATCAAACCGTTCACCAAGGTCAAGAATACAAACTACAATTTCGGCGAAGTGGCCATCAATTGGTTCGAAGACGGCACATTGAACGTGTCTGCCAATTGCATCGACCGCCATGTCGCCACACGCGGCAATCAAACGGCGATCATTTTTGAGCCGGATGATCCAGCAGAATCCGCGCAGCATATCAGCTATATTCAGCTATTGGAAAATGTCAGCCGCATGGCCAATGTCCTAAAAGGTCTGGGCGTGGGCAAAGGCGACCGGGTTGTGATCTATCTGCCGATGATTCCCGAAGCCGCCTATGCCATGCTAGCCTGTGCGCGCATTGGTGCGATCCATTCCATCGTCTTTGCGGGCTTTAGCCCCGATGCGTTGGGGGCCCGGATCAATGGCTGTGACGCCAAGGTGGTGATCACTGCTGACACTGCCCCCCGCGGTGGCCGCAAAACCGGGCTGAAATCCAACACCGACGCGGCTTTGCTGCATTGCAAAGACAGTGTTCAGGTTCTGGTGGTGAAACGCACCGGCGATCAAACCACTTGGATTCAGGACCGCGATCACGATTATAACGCATTGGCCGCCGAAGCGTCCTCTTATTGTACGCCCGCGGAAATGAACGCCGAAGATCCGCTCTTTGTGCTATATACATCTGGCTCTACCGGTCAGCCCAAAGGCGTGGTGCACACATCTGGTGGCTATCTGGTTTTTGCGTCCATGACACAGGAAATCACGTTTGATTATCACGATGGCGATGTGTTCTGGTGTACGGCCGATGTGGGCTGGGTCACGGGGCACAGCTATATCGTCTATGGGCCGCTGGCCAATGGGGCGACCACCGTGATGTTCGAGGGCGTGCCAACCTATCCTGATGCAGGCCGGTTCTGGCAGGTTTGTGAAAAACACAAAGTGAACCAATTCTACACCGCCCCCACCGCATTGCGCGCCCTGATGGGGCAAGGCAATAGTTTCGTCGAAGGCTATGACCTGAGCGACCTAAAGGTGCTGGGCACCGTGGGCGAACCGATCAACCCCGAGGCGTGGAACTGGTACAACGAAGTGGTCGGCAAAGGGAAATGCCCTATCGTTGACACATGGTGGCAGACCGAAACGGGGGGGCACATGATGACGCCACTGCCCGGTGCGCATGCGATGAAACCGGGTTCCGCGATGAAGCCGTTTTTTGGGGTGCAACCCGTGGTTCTGGAACCCACATCGGGCGAGGAAATCCACGATTATCCAACCGAAGGCGTGCTGTGTATCAAAGACAGCTGGCCCGGTCAGATGCGCACCGTGTGGGGCGATCACGAACGGTTCCAGAAAACCTATTTCAGCGACTACAAAGGCTACTACTTTGCCGGTGACGGCTGTAAGCGCGACGAAGATGGCGATTACTGGATCACGGGCCGTGTGGATGACGTGATCAACGTGTCCGGTCACCGGATGGGCACGGCTGAGGTTGAAAGCGCGCTGGTCGCCCATGCCAAAGTCGCCGAAGCCGCCGTGGTCGGCTATCCGCATGATATCAAAGGGCAGGGCATCTATTGCTATGTCACCTTGATGAATGATCAGGAACCCAGCGAAGAGCTGCGCAAAGAGCTGCGCACTTGGGTTCGTACTGAAATCGGGCCGATTGCGGCGCCGGATCTGATCCAGTGGGCGCCCGGCCTGCCAAAAACCCGGTCCGGTAAAATCATGCGTCGCATCCTGCGTAAAATCGCGGAAAACGATTATGGCGCATTGGGCGATACATCGACGCTGGCCGATCCTTCTGTGGTCGACGAGCTGATCGAAAACCGCATGAACAAGGGGTAAGGATGATGGACGGAGCAACGCCCAACACACAAAGCCCTGTTCTGATCCTGCTGGGGCCTCCGGGGGCTGGCAAAGGCACACAGGCGCGGATGTTGCAGGACCAATTTGGTCTGGTGCAATTGTCCACCGGTGATCTGTTGCGGGCTGCGGTGGCGGCTGGCACCGACGCTGGCAAAGCCGCGCAATCTGTCATGGCAGCAGGCGGTCTGGTCAGCGATGACATCGTCATCAACATCCTGCGGGATCGACTGGGTGATGACGATGTGGCCGCGGGGATCATTCTGGACGGGTTCCCCCGTACCGCAGCCCAAGCCGAAGCGCTGGACACATTGCTGGCCGAACAAGGCCAGTCGATCAGCGCGGTGGTGTCATTGGAAGTGGACGATGCCGCCATGGTTGACCGGATTTCCGGGCGCTACACCTGCGCCAATTGCGGTGAGGGGTTCCATGACACGTTCAAACAACCCGTCGAGGCCGGAAAATGTGACAGCTGCGGCAGCGAAGAATTCAAACGTCGCGCTGATGACAACGCCGCCACGGTTGCCTCTCGTCTAGAGGCATACCACGCCGAAACCGCGCCGCTGATCGCCTATTACGGCGCGCAGGGCAATCTGCAATCCGTGCCCGCCATGGGCGCAATTGACGATATTGCACAGGCTTTGCAGCAGATCGTGCGATCCGCCTAAAGCCGAATACTTGTCTGCGGATCTGATCCGCAGGCCCCAAAAACCGAAACGATGTTTCATACCATCCGCACCCCATGCCGGGCGCGGGAACAGAGGAGGACTCCGCATGTCGGACCAATCTAGTCGTGATGCAGCCTATTGGGCAGCCAATGTGCGCATCATTTTGATATCACTTGTCATCTGGGCCGTCGTGTCCTTTGGGTTCGGCATTTTGCTGCGCCCGATGTTGTCGGGAATTTCCGTGGGCGGCACCGATCTGGGCTTCTGGTTTGCTCAGCAAGGATCGATCCTGGTCTTTCTTGGTCTGATCTTTTTCTATGCCTGGCGCATGAACAAGCTCGACCGTGAATTCGGCGTCGAGGAGTAATTTCCATGGATCAGTTTACACTCAACCTCCTGTTTGTGGGCGCGTCTTTTGCGCTTTATATCGGGATCGCGATTTGGGCCCGTGCCGGGTCTACATCTGAATTTTACGCCGCTGGCCGGGGTGTGCATCCTGTGGTCAATGGCATGGCAACAGCAGCGGACTGGATGTCTGCGGCGTCGTTCATTTCGATGGCCGGCCTGATTGCTTTTACCGGTTATGACAATTCTTCCTTCCTGATGGGTTGGACCGGTGGCTACGTGCTTCTTGCTCTCCTCCTTGCGCCTTATCTGCGTAAGTTCGGCAAGTTCACGGTGCCAGAATTTATCGGCGACCGTTTCTATTCGCCAACCGCACGTCTGGTGGCTGTGATCTGTCTGATCACCGCGTCGATCACATATGTGATTGGTCAGATGACCGGTGTGGGCGTGGCCTTTGGTCGTTTCCTGGAAGTGGACACAGATACCGGCCTGTTCATCGGCGCGGCTGTTGTGTTTGCCTATGCGGTGTTTGGCGGCATGAAGGGTGTGACCTATACCCAAGTGGCCCAATACTGCGTGCTGATCCTGGCCTATACAATCCCTGCGATCTTTATTTCGCTGCAACTGACCGGCAATCCAATCCCAGCTTTGGGTCTGTTTGGCGATCACGTGGCATCAGGCGAGCCGCTCTTGGCGAAGCTGGATGCGATTGTTACCGATCTGGGGTTTAACGAATATACCGCCCATCACGCCGACACGCTGAACATGGTGTTGTTCACCTTGTCCCTGATGATTGGTACGGCGGGTCTGCCCCACGTTATCATGCGGTTCTTTACGGTGCCCAAAGTGTCGGACGCACGTTGGTCTGCCGGTTGGGCGCTGGTGTTCATCGCGTTGCTTTATCTGACGGCTCCGGCTGTGGGGGCGATGGCGCGTCTGAACATTTCTGAACTGATGTGGCCAAATGGCACGGATGGTCAGGCTGTTACGGTTGAAATGATCGAAAACGATGATGCCTATGCATGGATGGCCACATGGCAGAAAACCGGTCTGTTGGACTGGGAAGACAAAAACGGCGACGGCCAAATTCAGTATTACAACGATAGCAATGCTGAGCTGCAGGAACGTGCGGCGGCCAATGGCTGGTCCGGCAATGAATTGGTTAAATTCAACCGCGACATCCTTGTGCTGGCGAACCCAGAAATTGCCAACCTGCCGGGTTGGGTGATCGGCCTTGTGGCTGCGGGTGGTCTGGCGGCGGCATTGTCCACCGCGGCGGGTCTGTTGCTGGCGATTTCGTCTGCTGTGTCCCACGATCTGTTCAAAGGTCAACTGACCCCGAACATGTCTGAGCGCAACGAATTGCTGACAGCCCGGATTTCCATGGCAGTCGCGATTGGTGTGGCCACTTGGTTGGGTCTGAACCCTCCGGGCTTTGCGGCGCAAACGGTTGCTCTGGCCTTTGGTCTGGCGGCGGCGTCGATCTTCCCGGCATTGATGATGGGGATCTTTAGCAAACGTATCAACAATACAGGCGCTGTTGCCGGTATGCTGGTTGGTCTGGTTGTCACCCTGATCTACATCTTCCTGCACAAAGGCTGGTTCTTTGTTCCGGGCACCAATTCCTTTACGGATGCGGACCCTCTGTTGGGCACAATCAAATCCACATCCTTCGGGGCCGTGGGTGCGATGCTGAACTTTGCCACGGCGTTCATTGTGACCAATATGACCAAAGAAACCCCCAAAGAGATCCAAGATCTGGTCGAAAGCGTGCGTGTGCCCCGTGGCGCAGGTGCGGCTCAGGATCACTAAACCAATGCTGGCCTTGCGCTAGATCATTGAACAAACGCATCCTGCGGCGGATAACCCGGCGCAGGATTTTCTTTTGAGAGAGACCCATGACCAAACCCGAAACGGATCACATGTTAGGCCGAATTCAGACGTTTCTGTCACGCCAGCATCCCTATGATCATCTGTCACAAACGATGCGCGCGCAGATCGCGGACCGGATCGACGTGCTGGATTTGCCCGCTGATCACGATGTCTATTCCGTCGGGAACAAACTGCGTGGGCTGTATGTGATCGAACATGGCACTGTGATTGTGTTTGACGATACGGGGCAGGAATTGTCGCATCTGTCGGGGGGCAATTCATTTGGCGAACGCGGATTGCTAAAGGATGGGCGCGCCGTCACATCCGCGCGCACCTTAGAGCCGACAAAGCTGTTTTTGATCCCCGCCGATTTGTTTGCGACCTTGATGGCGGATCATGATCCGGTGCGCCGGTTCTTTGATCGGGGGGACATTGCGCGGGATCGCAGCACCACGCGCGCGGGCGAATTGACCACCACCCGTGTTGACGATTTGATGGTGCGTGATCCCAAAACCTGCCCGTCTGACACAACATTGCAGGCGGCGGCGCAGATCATGCGTGATACGCGCATTTCCAGCCTGTTTGTCGCGGATGGGGATGACCTAAAAGGCATCGTGACCGTGCGCGACATGTCCAACCGCGCCATTGCGGGTGGGCTGCCGATTGATACCACCGTGGATCAAATCATGACACGCGATCTGATCACGTTGCCCAGTTCGGCCATCGGATCGGATGTGCTGCATCTGATGATGGAACGGCATATGGGGCATTTGCCCGTGGTGGATGGGACCAAGCTGATCGGGGTGGTTACGCAGACCGATCTGATGCGGTTCATGGCCAGCACATCTGCGGGCATGATGGCCGATATGCGCCGCGCCAAGACCCCAGCTGATCTGGCAAAAATCACCGCTAATATCCCCGATCTGTTGGTGCAATTGGTCGGGGCCGGGAACCGCCACGAAGTGGTCACCCGTCTGATTACAGATGTGGCCGATGGGGTGACCCGCCGGTTGATCGCATTGGCGCAGGACCAGTTTGGGCCCGCGCCTGTGCCGTTTTGCTGGGCGGCCTGTGGATCGCAGGGGCGTCAGGAACAAACCGGGGTCAGCGATCAGGACAATTGCCTGATCATCGACAATGCGGCCAGCCCGCGTGACATGGACTATTTCGCCAAATTCGCCCAGTTCGTTTGTGATGGTCTGAACGTGGCGGGATATGTCTATTGCCCCGGCGATATGATGGCGACCAACCTGCGTTGGTGCGCACGTCAATCCACGTGGCAGGGCTATTTCGACGATTGGATCGCCCGCCCCAGCAAAGAGGCGCAGATGCTGGCATCGGTGATGTTTGATCTGCGGGTCATTGACGGGGACGAAACCCTGTTCACGCCGTTGCAAACGGATGTGTTGAAAGCCACGTCGCGCAATTCGTTTTTCACCGCCCATATGGCCACCAATGCGGTGGGCCATGTGCCACCTTTGGGGCTGATCCGAAGCTTTGCCACGGTGCGATCAGGTGAACATCGCAATCACATTGATATGAAATCCAACGGCGTCGTGCCGATTGTTGATCTGGGGCGGATGTATGCGCTGCAGGGCAAAATCACCGTCGCCAATACCCGCGCGCGTATTCAGGCCGCCCCTGACAGGGGGGCCGTGTCGCCCAGCGGTGCGCGGGATTTGCTGGATGCCTATGATATGATTGCCCAAACCCGTCTGGAAAATCAGGCGGCACAAATCAAAGCCGGGGAAAAGCCGGATAATTACATGGCCCCGTCAGGGCTGTCCGATTTTGAACGCAGCCATCTAAGGGATGCGTTTGTGGTGGTAAAAACCATGCAATCGGCCTTGATGCAGGGGCGTGGCGTTCTGGGATAATCCATTCGCCGATGAGGGAGGAAAACTATGTTTCTGGAATTGATTGGCATCGTGTTTGCAGGGGCGCTGGCGGGGTTGGTGGTCTATGCACTGAACCGATTGCTGGGCGGTCGATTGGCGAAATGGGTCATGCCGGTGGCGGCGGGCTGTGCGATGATCGCGGCAACGATTTCACTGGAATATGGCTGGTTTGAACGCACAGAACGCGCATTGGCGGACGGTCTGACCGTTGCATCCACCGCATCCGACGCCGCGCTGTTTCGGCCTTGGACATTTTTCTATCCGATGACGTCCAGCTTTGTGGCGGTGGATGTGGACAGCGTGTTGCGCAACCAGGAACAGCCCGATTTTGCCATCGCGCAAACCTATCTTTACCGGCGCTGGGCGGCGTTGCAGGTTGTGCCCGCGCTGGTTGATTGCGCCCAAGGCCGCCTGTCACCACTGGCCAATGTGCAGGCGTTTTTGGCGGATGGAAGCATGGACAATATGACATGGGCCGCGCTGGGCACGGATGATCCGGTTGTGTCCACAATCTGCACCGGGGGGACCTGAGATGCACCGCCTGTCGCTCAGATTTCGGATCCTGCTGTTTTTTGCACTGATCGGAGTGGGCGGCGGCGTTGTGATGGGGCTGGGCCTGTGGATGGGATACCGGCAATTGGCCACCCCCAAAGCGCTGTCCGCGTTTGTCACCGCCGGGGCCGTGTCGGTGTTTGGATTGTTGGGATTGGCGGCTGGGATTTGGCTGCTGTTTGATGAAAACGTGGCACGTCCATTGGAACGGCTGGCTGCCCAAATGCGGGCCCGCGCGCATGGGGGTGTGGGGCAGGAAATCGATGTCGGGCAGGCAAAATATCTGGGGGATCTGGCCCCGGCCATGGCGGCGGTGACCCATCAATTGACATCATCCACGATGGACACAGCCCAGATGATCGCCCAACAAACCGCATCACTGGCGGCGGAAAAGGAAAAGTTGGCCGAAATCCTGACTGGCATTCCCACAGCCGTCATGATCATCAGTCCGGCGCATTTATTGGTACTTTATGATGGGCAGGCGGCGGAAATGTTGGCCGCCGAAGCCCCCGCGCGGCTGAATGCATCCCTGTTTGAATATCTGGATCAAGAAAGCGTCGCATTTGCGCTCGAAGAATTGGAAAACGGTGATATGGCGCGCCATGCGGTGTCAATTTCAACCGTGTCGGGCAAGGTTTACACTGGATATATCCGATCCATGGGGCAGGGCGCGGATGGGGCAAATGCCGGTTATATGCTGATGCTTGATCCGCTGGATCCCAATGCCGAACGCCCGTTGACCTATGATTTTGATCTGCTGTTTCATGGTCAGGGGGCTGATCTGGCGACCACTGATCTGCGCGCGCTCAGCTATGTGGTGTTTGATACGGAAACCACCGGGTTAGACCCAAAACATGACGACATCGTTCAGATCGGCGCTGTGCGGGTGGTCAATGGAAAAATCGTTGCAGGCGAAGTGTTTGACATGTTGGTTGATCCCGGCCGCCCGATCCCGGCGGCCAGCACCAAGGTGCATAAAATCACCGATGACATGGTGCAGGGCGCACTTGATCCGGTGGCAGCGGTGGCGGAATTTGCCCGCTTTGCCGAAGGTGCGGTTTTGGTGGCACATAATGCGCCGTTTGATGTCAGTTTTCTGAAACGATACGGCGCAAAAATGGGATTGGCGTTTGAACATCCGGTCCTGGACACGGTCCTGCTGTCGGCGGTGGTTTTTGGGGCGCATGACGTGCATACGCTGGACGCTTTGTCGGATCGGTTATCGGTGACGATCCCGCCTGACATGCGCCACACCGCATTGGGCGACGCGGTGGCAACTGCACAGGTTCTGTCCCATCTGCTGCCCATACTGGCGGCGCAGAATGTGACCCGTTTTGGGGAATGCCTGACCGAAATGCGCAAACATCAAAACCTGGTTGAGGATTTGAACGCCTAAATCTGCCCCGACATCCTATTCCGCAGCCATGCTGTTTATCGTTTGGCCGCTGACAAACCGATAGGCAGCTTCGCCAAATAGATGGGACAAACGCCCGTTCGAAATCGTGGCCTCAACCCTGCGGGTGGTTTTGTTTACGATCGCCAGATCCGCGCGTTTTCCGATGTCGATGATGCCGCGATCCGTCAGGCGCAGAATAGATGCTGGGGTTTGCGAAATCATCCTCCATGCGGCGGGCAGGGATTTTAGGTTCTGATCCACCAGGGCAAAGGCCGCCTGACTGAGAGCAGGATAAAAGGACTGCGAAACAAGCGCGTCGCATTTGCTGGCCTTGATCAGAGACATGGCTGAAACGTGGCCCGTTTGCGTTGCTTTGCGCAGGACATCGGGTGCACCCATCAGCACCGGGTCCCCGACCGCGCGCGCCACGGATGCTGCGGAAAATGTCGTGGGAATTTCGCAAATGCGCGCGCCTAACATGGCGTACATTTCGCGGGTTTCACCATCTGGATCATTATGTGACCCGTAAATTGTTTTCATTAGATCAAAGGCTTCGGCCATTTTACACAATCGGCGCGGCACTTCTTGGTCACGTTTGCGCGCCTCATTGACGATTTGCCCGTATTCGATTGGGGGCCATCCCAATGCGCGCGCCTTTGTGGCGAACCCGTCAGGGTCGATATCCTTCATCAATAGGGCTTTGTCCAAACTGTTTTGGAACATCACATAATCCACGCGATGCTGGCGCACAGCCCGCAGCAATCGATCAGTGCTGTCAAATGTGTGAGTTTCAAAGCGCAATTGCACCCGCAAATCGGTCATGGCGTCTGTGGCATAGGCATCGCGCGCTTGCAGCATGGCCTCGGCGGTATCCGGGCCGTGCCTGCCGCCCTGCCAGGACCAATGTTGCGCCACCCATGCGGTGGTGACGCCATTGGCGGCGGCGTCCCGGTCCACGCCCGCCAATCCAGCCATCATAGATTGTGGGGATGTTGCATCGGGCGCCATATGTCGATCGATCACATCCCCATGCAGGTCAATGATCCCCGGTAGGATGTAATACCCCGACAAATCCACCGCCCGATAGCTGCCCTTGGTGATCCGCCCATCTGCAATTGCAAGTGAACGATCCTGCAATTCATTGTCCCGAAGGATCGTCGCGCCTGTCAGACGCAATGGGGGTAGCCGGTATTTCATGTGACTGCTCGTGGGGTGGTTTGTGTTTTGTCGACCCTACAAAGCGGATGTTTCGTCTATGTGACGGCTGGATGTTATTCCTGAAACAAAGCCAATGAATGCCATCCCTTTTGATCGCTGGGCTGTACAGGTTTCGGCCCTAAAATCTGGGCCGGAACTGGGCTTTGTCGGATATTACCCGGTCAGATCATAGCGTTGGATCAGTTGAAACCGTCCATCTGGCCGTTCCCCGACCAGCGCAATCTGATCCAGACAGAACGGACGCGGCAGGAATTCGTCTAGGTAGGTGGCAAGGATATACCGCAAATCCTGCGCACGTGCCGGGTCCATTTGCCCGGTCAACGTGATGTGAAACCTGAAATCGTCAAAGACATAAGGATACCCCCACAATAACAGGTTGGCATCCTGCACCGGCGTCAAAGGTGTTTTGCGTCGGCGTTCCAGCTCTTCTTCGGTGCTGGGCGCGCGAAAGGGATCTAGTTTTTCGACACAGCGCTGCGCAATGGCATTTAGACCTGTTGTGTCGCCAACGGGTGTCAGGGCCAGAAAACCGTTTATCCGATCCAATTTTAACGCGGTCATTTCCGTGGCCTGCAAGGTCTGTGCAACCTGTCGGACCGCCGCATCCAACCCGGTCAAATCACAGCCATTGGCCAGCCTAAAGGGAGGTTTCAGAGTGCCATGAAACCCGTATTTTCGCGGCGTTTGGGTCAATTTATGAATGTGGTTGGCGGAAAGGCCCGGAAATTCGGGGGCTGCGACCTTTTCCGCTTTGACCAAATCCCAGCCCAACCAGGATGCGCCAAAATCGGCCAAAGCACCGGGTTCTGGTACGTAATATAGTGCAAATCGCGTGAAATCAGACATGGGTGCCCCTTTCAATGCTGGAATGAACCCAGAAAATGATATGCAGATGACAAACGAAACATTTCTTCAAAATATAAGCGTATTTTGTCAGAGGATATGTCGTTTGGCTACATCTGTTGCTGCGGGCCATTGTCAGTTGGCCCATGCTCATATCCGTGACCTAAAGAACGATATCAGCAGGCAATTCGCGTGCACTGACCCGTTCGGCATTGGGGATATCGTTTTGTTCTGCACGCCGCGTGGCCGCTGCCCGGCTTAGGCCTTGGTCGAGCCAGCGTTGGATCAACCTTGCGCGTAAATCGGGCAGGGGCAAGTGCAACGACACGGTTAAATCCCAAAGCGGCGCAAGATCAGACCATGGCGCTTCGTCCAGCAACACATAATTGCCCTCGACGATGACCACCTGACATTCAGCGGGGACATGCCCGGCACCTGCGATGGCAATGTCTTTGGCCCGATCAAAAATCGGAAACACAACACCGGCGGGGGTTTTTAAACGCCGCACCAGATGCAGAAAACCAGCGGAATCAAAGCTGGCGGGGCTGCCTTTTCGTTGTAACAGATTGCGATGTTCCAGCAGCCGATTGTCCAGATGGAACCCATCCTGCGGAACAACAATCGCGGAACATTTCTGGACGTTTAGACGTTTGGCAACCTCTGCGGCGAGGGTGGATTTCCCTACACCCGGCGCGCCGGACAAGGCCACAACCAACCGGGCCTGTCCCACACGTGCCTCATGAATAGCATCGGCCATTTCACCGACTTGATCGATCAAGGTGCTCACTGCTTGCTCCTGCCTTTTTGGGACAGGCTAACCCAAGGTTGCAGCAGGCGCGAGGGATGCTTTGCCCGACGTACAATTTTCCGCCTGTTGCGCTGGTCGCAAGAATGGCATGAAGGACACAAAGGAATTTGAGGCCCAAATGCAGATATTGAAGTCCTATCCTGTCGCATTGGCGCGCGAAACCTATGTGATTACGTCAGAGTGCAACCTGTCCCTGATTTCTGCGGGCGTTGCCTTTTTTGCGATCCTGTCGATTTTTCCGGGATTGGCAGCGATTGTGGCCCTGTTTGGGTTGGTTGCGGATCCGGCGCTGGTTTTGGCGCAGGTTGAGCTGATGCAAGACATCATGCCAGCCTCTGCCTATGTGATCGTGGTGGACCAGTTGACCCGGTTGTTACAGGCGCGGCCTGATACATTGGGATTGGCATCTATATTGTCGGTGTTGGTGGCGCTCTGGTCGGCGCGGGCCGGGGTTGCATCGCTGATCCGCGGATTAAACGCCGTATTTGGGCATCCAAACCGTCACGGATTATGGCATACGTTGGTGGCGCTGTTGATGACACTATGCCTGATCGGGCTGGCCCTCACGGCGATGAGCGTGGTGATCATTGCCCCCATCGTGTTGGCGTTTTTACCAGCCACAATGGAAAGCCTGCCAATGATCGATGCTTTGCGCTGGGTGGCGGCTTTGGTGGCATTGGTGATGGCGCTAGGGATGTTGTATCGATTTGGCCCCAACCGAACCAAAGCACGCCTGCATTGGATAACACCGGGGGCAGGTGTTGCAGTTGTGTTGTGGTTGGGCGCGTCGGTGGGGTTTTCGGAATATTTGGCGAATTTTGGCAGCTACAACGAAGTCTACGGATCATTGGGCGCTGTGGTTGCGCTTTTGATGTGGCTCTATATTAGTGCATACCTGATTTTATTGGGGGCTGCGCTGAATGTTGCGCGTGAAAAGTTGCGCACCTCAAGAGATCGTGTTGCCGCATAAGGCGAAACTGTGGCGAAAATGTAGCGAAAATCGGGCATCGGTCCGATATTTTGGAAAATTCCCCCTAGAAATACCGATTCGTTCCGTCTAGGTTGGGTGTCAATAAATTGTACAAAAAATGCGGCCGAGCAGTTCTGAGCCGCAGTATGAGGCGGAGCGAGTACCATGTCAGCGATTAATTTCGTTGTCCGCACGAGTGCGGGCACTATTCAACGCGGCGTTGTTGCCGGAGACGGCGCACCCGATTCAATTGTAGTTGGGGCCGATGCTGATGTATCGCTCAACCTGCATGCCAGTCAGGTAACGTCGTATTCACGTCAGGGTCAGGCACTAGAAGTGACGCTGATCGATGGGCGTGTTGTCACAGTCGAAGGTTTCTTTGCCACAGACGGAATTGCCGAAAACCGGTTGTTCCTGTCATCTGGCGGGGCCTTGGCCGAGGTGGATCTGGTCGCAGATGGCACCGGAATGTATTACGCGCAATATTCCGAAGCAGAGATTGCTGGGAAATGGGGCGCGGACGAGTCGCTTTACTTTATGCGCGAACCTGATGTGATGCTGGCTGACGCTTATGTTGGTGGCGATCCAGAGGTTGGCATGTTGGCCACGCCTTTGATGGCGCTTGGAGGATTTGGTGGCGCTGGTGCGGCGGCTGCGGCGGCCGGTGTTGGTGCCGTGATCATCGGTGGTGGCGGTGGTGGCGGTGGATCCAATCCATCAGCCCCGGTTGTTGCGATCACCCATGGTACAGAATCCGTGGGTCACGTGGTTAATGACGAAGATCATTCAGACGGCGTCGAAATCGGTGGGACTGGTGATGCGGGTGCAACTGTTGTTGTCACCATCGGCGACGCCACCCAAGAGGTGATCGTCGGTGAAGACGGGACCTGGGATGTTGTGTTTGATTCCACCCAAGTGATTGGCGGCGAATATGAAACACCGGTTTCTGTCACCATCACCAATGATAACGGTTCATCGACCATCACGGATGTTTTGGTTGTCGACACAATCGCCGGTCTGGAATTTGACGCCTCAACCGTTGAAATTGACGGCACCGTTAATGCGGTCGAAAATTCTGACGGTGTGACACTGAACGGCACGGTCGAAGCCGGGTCAACCGTATCGGTTCTGATCGACGGTCAGACATATGACGCCGTCGTCGAAGGGTCCAGCTGGTCGCTGGCACTGGGTGCGGGCGTGATCGCAGGCGGAGAATACGATCTGGACGTCACCGTGACGTCGACAGATGCGCATGGCAACATGAACTCCATCACCGATACCCTTGTTATTGATACAGAAACTTCGGTTACTGTTTCGTCTGCGACCATCGGTGGCGACGGCATGGTGAACGGTGTGGAACATGCCGCTGGCATGGAAGTGACCGGCACAGCCCAAGCGGGCGCAACTGTTGTTGTGACCTTTGGCGATGCAACGCATACCGTGACCGCTGGTGCGGATGGATCATGGTCATCGACCTTTACTGCGGCCGAAGTGGCGGCAGGCACATATGAGGCTACCGTGACTGCGGTTGCAACAGATGCTGCGGGCAACAGCGCAACTGCATCCGGCACGGTTCAGATCGATACCGAAGCCACCGTAACCCTGAACACATCCGGGATCGAAGGCGACGGCGTGGTCAACATGGTTGAGGCCAGCGATGGCGTGACCTTGACCGGGACAGCGCAGGCTGGATCTGCTGTGTCCGTCGTCATGAACGGGTTCACACATACAACAACAGCCGGTGCTGACGGGTCTTGGTCCGTTGATTTCGCATCCTATGAATTGCCAAGCGGCGAATTGGATGCGGGCGTTGACGTGACCGCAACAGACAGCTTTGGCAACGTGGCGATGACATCGGGCACAGTGACCTTTGACACGCTGGTTGATCCGCTGACACATGGCAGCGATCCTACCAATGGCGATGGCTACATCAATGCCGCCGAAGTAGGGCAGCCCATCACATTGACCGGCACCGTCGAAGCTGGGTCCACCGTGATGGTAACCATGGGTGGCTCTACTCAGGCAGCGTCTGTGGATGCCAATGGCAACTGGACCGTGAATTTCGCGGCCAACACATTGGCTGAGGGCGAATATCAGAGCGATATCGTGATTTCCGCAACAGATGCGGCGGGCAACACATCGACCCTGACCGAAACGGTCAATGTCGACACCGTTGCAGGCGATGTGGCATTGTCCAGCCAACCGATTGAAATTGATGACGTTGTCAACGGTGTCGAAGCCGCAGACGGTGTGATTATTTCCGGGACAGCAACACCGGGTCTGATCGTAACGGTCACTTTGGGTGGCGTATCCCATCAGGTGATGGCCGGTGCAAACGGCGCATGGTCCACAACCTATTCCGCATCAGAAGTGCCCACCGGCACCTATGACGCGGCGATCACAGCGTCGATCACGGATGCGGCTGGTAACTTCAAAGAAGTGGCCGACACCGTTCATATCGACACGCAGGTTGATAACTTTACCATGAATGGCCCAATCGAAGGCGATGACATCATCAGCGGTGCAGAAGCCACCGATGGTGTGACCGTTTCCGGCACTGTGGAGCCTCATTCTGTTGTGGTTGTGGAACTGGGCGGGGCAACCCAAACGGTTCTGGCAACGGCCAGCGGCACATGGACCGCCAATTTTGCGGCATCCGACATTCCAGCAGGCGAAAGCGTGCAAACGGTCACCGCGACAGCAACTGACCGGGCTGGCAATGTTGAAACCATCACCGACAGCGTTGAGGTCGACACAATCGTCAACACATTGTCGGCAACGGATCCTGTTGAGGGCGACAACATCGTCAACTTCGTTGAGGCCAGCGATGGTCTGACATTGACCGGTATGGTCGAAGTCGGGTCCAGCGTGAACGTCACATTCGAAGGCGTCACACGCGCAGCGACGGTTGATGGCGCTGGCAACTGGAGCGTGGATTTCACCGCAGCCGAAGTGCCCGCCGGGGATTACACCGCAAACGTCACCATCGATGCGACAGATGCTGTGGGTAACACCGCATCCATCACGGATACGTTCCGCGTTGATACAACCGTGCCCGAAACACCGATGATCGACTCGATCAACGAAAGCGGCAGCGGCATCGGCGGCGTGTTTGTGGATGACAATGGCGAAACCCTGTCTGTGTCCGAACTGGACAATGCGGGTAACGTTTCTGACCTGTCCAGCAGCCAGTTTGATCTGGGCGATCGGATCTTCTTTGACTTCAACACAGATACACCCGACGGGTCGCATCTGATTGTCAGCGCAGAAGATACGTCCGGCAATTCCAGCTCGACCTTGTTTGTGGCCAACGAAAGCGGCACCAACGCGGTTGATCTGTCGGGTTCAGGTCTGAACGATGTCAACCTGGATGCGATTGATCTGCAAGTGGCCGATGACAGCGAACTGGTTCTGACGGCTGATATGCTGAACAACCTGTCTGACAACGGCAACGCGCTGACGGTGCATGGTGGTTCGGACGATACGGTCACAATGTCGGGTGCATTGGCAACCGGTCAAAGTGCAACAATCGACGGCAGCACCTACGATATCTACAGCCTCGGAGACGAAGGCGGGACGGTGATTATCGACGACGATATCAACGTCATTATCTGATCTTGATGGGGCCGCTTTCGGGCGGCCTCGTCCCATTTGTCACATAATAATAACGGCGGAGTTCGACGTGACGCAGGGGGTAACGAAAGCAGGCAAAACACCAACCAAGATCGCAACAGGCTTGGTTCTGGCCACAATGCTTTCGGCATGTATGAGTGAGCAAGGCGGCGGGGCCGGTTTTGCAGAGAATTTAACAACGCGGGGCCTGTTTGGGGCTGAAACTGCGCCGGTTGATCCGGGCGCGCCGGCGTTGTCATCCGAAATGGAAAATGGGGAGCGATCCGCCATTATCGACGGGCTTTTGGCGCGTCGTTCTGTGTTGCAGGGCGGATCATTGGCGCGGGTGGCGGATTCGGTTCTGGATGCCAATAGCCGCGCCGCAGAGGCTGAACTTCGGGCCGCAACCTTGCGCGCTGAGGCGGCCAGCACCAATTGGCTGCCCACATTGGGGCCGGGCCTATCGCTGAATTCACTGGGCAATGTTGTCACGCAATTGGTTGTTGATCAGGTGTTGTTTGACAATGGGGGCAAACGCGCTGAACGCGATTTTGCCGCCGCGGACGTCGAAGTGGCCGCCATCGCGCTGGCGCAGGACACCAATGAACGGGTTTTATCAGCGCTAGAGCTATATCTGGATGCGGAATCTGCCACGGCGCGGGCCAATGTGAACGCGGCTGCCATGGCCCGGATGGAACATTTTGAATATATCATGACCGAACGGGTCAATGCAGGCGTTAGCGACCGCGCAGATCTGGCGATTGTCACCCAACGTCTGAACCAAATGCGCAGCGATTTGGCCACCGACCGCGAAGCGGCTGGCGCAGCAATGGGCGAATTGTCGGCCATGTCCGCCGGGTCATTGACCGGGCTCAGCGGTGTGTCCGCAATTGGCACCACCAGCAACGCTATTGATCCTTTGGCCGTGCTTAAGGCGCGCGCAGAAAGCAACCGCGCCGTGGCGCATGCCACCGCACAACGCGCCGGATATCTGCCGGGCGTGTCGTTGGGCGGGGATGTGGGCAATGGCGTATCCGGTCTGGGCCTGAATGTGGGCGCGGCCAATGGGATCGGATTTGGCACGGGCGCCAGCCTGCGCGCCATCGAAGCGACCCGTGAAGGCGCCGAAGCCCGGATCGGTCAGGCCCAAGAAGATGCCAATCGCAGCCTTTTGGCCCTGCAGGCCGAATTGGATTCCACCCAGCGACAAGCCAGCCAAGCCCAAGGTTTAGCGCGCCAAGCCGCCGAAAACTACGATATCTTTGCACAACAACTTGAAGCTGGACGCAGAACAGTGCCAGATGCAGTTGGTGTATTTGAAACAAAGGTACGAACGGAACGCGAGGCAGTGGTGTTGGGGTTCGAAGTGGCCCGGCTTAAATTGCAGATCGCAGCGATCCGTGGGTCCCTGGTCGATGGAGATCAGATTTGAGCGGTCCAGTTTTGGCATTTGATATTAACGCAACCCGGGGCGGCAAGCTGACCCGGGTTGAAGAATTGCCAGCAGAAGTTGACACATCGCCCGACATTCCGTCATCCAATGGCGACAGTCGGTTCAGCGAAAAAACCCGTCATCGCGCCGATTTGGCCGCGACTTATGCCGGGTTGTTGGGGGTGGATATTATCCGCGCCGACCTGTTGGAACATATCACAATTCAATCCGGTGCTGACATCACGCCACTGGATATTGCCAAAGCATTGGGTGCGACCGGTCTGGCGACCACGCTGAACCCGGCCGGGCATTTGACCCGCGATCAGTGGCCTGCCTTGGTTGAAATGACCAGTGGTCAGATGTTGCTGGTGCTGGATCAGCTGGATGACGTTCTGGTGGTGTTTGACACGACCTGTAAAGACAACAAAGCCGAGGTGGCCCTGTCGGATTTCACGCCCTATTTTAGCGGCCTGATCCTGCGCGCCGATCTAAAAGTCGAAGAGCTTAGCCGTCGTCATGCCAAAAAAGGCAAGAAATCCCACTGGTTCTGGGGGGAATTGGCGAAATTCAAACGTCACTTTATCGAAGTGGCGCTGGGGTCGTTTGTGGCCAACCTGTTGGCGGTCGCCGTGGCGCTGTTCAGTTTGCAGGTCTATGACCGTGTGATCCCGCATCAATCCGTGGCCACGTTATGGGTGCTGTCAATCGGCGCAGGCATGGCGATGTTGCTAGAGGCGTTTTTGCGCATCGCGCGGGCCCGTTTGATGGATGGCGCTGGCCGTAAAATGGAAATTCAGGTGCAAAGCCTGTTGATGGATCGCATTCTGGGCATGCGGCGCGGCACACCGGGGCAAACGCCTTCGGGGCTGTTTTCCGCCGTGCGTGAATTTGGATCCGTGCGTGAATTTTTCACCGCATCCACCATCGGGACGTTGACCGATTTGCCGTTTATCGTGCTGTTTCTGGCGTTGGTTGCCTCTATCGGGGGCAATGTGGTCTGGGTGTTGTTTATTGGCGGTATCCTCATGGTTTTGCCCAGCTTTTTCCTGCAGAAAAAGATGATCAAACTGACGCAGGAAACCCAAGGCGCGTCGGCGAAATCCAACCGGTTGCTGCACGAAGTCATCTATGAAGCCGACACAATCAAAGCCCAACGCGGCGAGGATCGGTTCCGCCGGGTTTGGGGTGAATTGAACGCGCTGTCATCCATGGCGACGTCCGAACAGCGCAAATTGGCATCCACCCTGACATTCTGGTCCCAAGGCGTGCAACAGGCGACCTATATCGCCGCCGTTGTGACCGGGACATTCATGGTGTTCACCGGGGATTTCACCGTCGGGACCATCATCGCTGTGGGTATTTTGACATCTCGTACCTTGGGTCCATTGACCCAGCTGGCCGCCACATTGGCGCGCTGGTCAAACGTGCGCGCCGCGCTGGATGCGCTGGATCAGGTGGCTGATGCGCCCCAGGATATGGACGAGGACCGTCAATATCTGCGCCGCGAAGACATCAAAGGCGCGTTTGAGCTGCGCGAGATTGCGTTCTGTTACGACGAAGAAAGCGGCCAGACGTTGGATATTCCGGCGATGAATATCAAACCCGGTCAACATATCGCTGTTCTGGGGGCCAACGGGTCGGGCAAATCAACGCTGCTGAAATTGCTGTCGGGCATTTATGCGCCCACCAAAGGCCGGGTTTTGATTGACGGCGTTGATATGGGGCAGGTGATGCCGCGCGATCTGCGACGCTCGATCGGGTATCTGAGCCAAGAAGTGCGCCTATTTGCCGGTACTTTGCGGGAAAACCTGAACCTGACATTGCTTGAACGCGACGATGAACGGCTTCTTTCGGCGCTAGATTTTGCCGGGCTGGGACCGTTTGTGCGCAACCACCCCAAAGGGCTGGATCTGGAAATCCGCGACGGCGGCGAAGGTCTGTCGATTGGCCAACGTCAATCCATCGGCTGGGCACGACTGTGGCTTCAGGATCCGGCGGTTTGCCTGCTGGACGAACCCACCGCAGCATTGGACCAAACGCTAGAGGCCACCATCGTGTCACGGCTACAGCACTGGCTGAAGGGCCGCACCGCGATCATTGCCACGCACCGTGTGCCGATCCTGTCGCTGACTCAGCGCACGATGATTTTGCAAAATGGCCGCTTGACGGTGGATGGTCCACGCGAAGAAGTGTTGGCACATCTTAAGACACGAAAAGGGTAGACCGGCTGTGTCCGTCAGTGAGCATCTAGAAGAAAAGACCCGCGGCGCCAGCGTCATCATTTATTTGATCGGCGCGACGGTTTTGGTTTTTCTGATCTGGGCCAAATTCGCGCCCATTGATGAAATTGTCCGCGCCGAAGGTGAAATGGTGTCGTCATCGCGCCCGCAGATTATTCAGAACCTCGAAGGCGGGATTCTGGCGGAATTGCTGGTGCATGAAGGGTCCATCGTTGAACCCGGCGATGTGTTGGCACGCCTGCGGGGTACTCAGTTTTCGACCAATGTGGATGATCTAGAAGAACAGATTATCGCCGCTGATATTCGCCGCTTGCGGCTTGAGGCGGAAATCGCCGGTCAGTTCGATTTTGTTGTGCCTGAGGAATACCAAGCCCGCAGCCCGGCCATGGTGGCATCTGAACGGGCGCTGCTGAATGCGCGCCAATCCGACTATGTGGGCCGCACCGAAGGCGCGCGTCGTGTGATGCAGGAAACCCAGCGTGAATTGGACGTGATGGAGGATTTGCTAAACCGCAATATCGTCGCCTTGATCGAGGTGACCGATGCACGCAAATCCCATCAGGACGCGGAAAACCGGTATAATGAATTGATCACCAGTGCGGAACTGGACCGGGCCAATTCGTTTTCCGAAACGCTGTCAGAGCTGGCCACGTTGCGCCAAAATCTGCGTCTGTCTCAGGATCAATTGCAGCGCACCGTGATTACATCGCCAATGCGGGGCATTGTGAATTCGGTTGGGGTCAACACGATCGGCGGCGTGCTGCGCCCCGGAGAAGAGATTTTTACGATTATCCCACTGGACGATGAGCTGTTCGTTGAGGCTCAGGTCAAACCCGAAGACATTGCCAATGTGATCCCCGGCCAACAGGCAACGATCAAGCTAACCGCCTATGATTACACCATTTATGGATCGCTGACGGGCGAAGTGATGATGGTGTCTGCGGATACATTCAAAGACGAACGCCGCCCCGAAAGCGACGCCCATTACCGGGTGACCATTTCCGTGGACCTGACCAATCTGGACGACCGCCAACAGCGCATCGAAACCCGCCCGGGGATGCAGGCGCAGGTCGAATTGCACACTGGGTCCAAAACCGTGCTGCAATACCTGACCAAACCGCTCTACCGGTCCCGCGAGGCCCTGCACGAGCCTTAGATGAGTGTAGTGGGAACGGCGGGCAAGCGTTGTTAGGTTTTGGGCCTTAAATAACGGGCAACTTGGGGAATGTCAGCTCTGAGCCCGAACAACCAATTGCTGTTGGATCGCGAATTTCAGCTTACGCCAGTTTGCCAAAATCTTGCTTCCAAGGGTTTGCGTGTTTTTGATCCATTGCGTTGGAGTCGGTGAGGTTATCTGCGATTTCAATCCAGCTCTTGAGAAAGGTTTCAAACTATCGCAGTGTCCACCTTTTAGGAGAAATCATGGGACTACACGTCACCTCAGTTGCGCAAATTACCTCTAGCGCACCTCACCTCCAAGGTATCGAGTATTTTGTCTACGTTCTTGACTACTATAATATCGGCAATGAGGTCATGGATGCGCTTATTGCGGAACTTCCAAACCTCGAACGCCATTTTGCTAAACTTGGAAACGCTGTTGCAGTTTCCTCGGTACGAAACATAGATTTCGCGGATGACGTGCTTTCTTGGCATAACTGTTTTGGAAAAGATGCTTCCGAGATATGCCCAGCTCTTCTCATTTGTAGCCTGCCGCCGCAATACTTTCTTGAGAACGAAGGAGAAGAAAAAGGTCAAAATCCTTGGTTGCTTCTCCAGCTCGGGGAACTTTGTAGCAGTGCTGACGAACTCAAAAAACTACTGCAGCAAGTCACCCGAGATATCACGCAAGGCAAACCACTAGCCGACTTCGAGGTGGCTGGGGTAATGGATCATCAAAACCGCCCGATTATTAGCGGCAAGCTCAAATATATGGGCGTTGAACTTGATCACAAATCTCTATTCAAAAAGATTGGCGGTACCTTCAAGCGTCAAAAATAGAGCTGCATGGTCTGGATTTCGTTTCTCAACGATGCGCATCCCCAAACCAGACATCGACATGGGAAAAACCATTGTCAGTTTTGACCCGCAAAGTCGTTTTACGGCTACAATATCATGTTATGTAGTAAAGGCCGCGAAGTGGCGCGATCCAAATAACACTGGCCCAGCACAAAATCCCAGCCTGTTTGGTATCCGGCATGGGTTGCGATGGCGTTGGTGGTAAGGTTTTCGAACCCCGAATGGGTCAGTTCGATCCGTGTGCCGGCCTCTACCTGTGAAAACACCACCAACACTTGGGTGGCCTGATCGGCGGGGCGGCCTACGTGCCAGTCCATACCAAAGGCGCGCGCGGGGTCCCAGCGGGTGACGCGGCCCCAGGGGGCTTTGGTGCCGTCGGGTTTGGTTTCGGTGATTTTGCCGCCTGTTTTGGGCTCAATGTCAATTTTCTGCGGCAGATCGCCGTCATTGGCAGATAGGGAATGGCTGTCTTTGGGCCACCACGTGTCGATACCGTGGGTGAACAGGTGAAAGGCGTCCGCTGGGGGCAGGGGGATCGTCAGGGTTTTACGGATCGGGTCCATCAGCTGTCCTTTGATTTGTTTGTCATCGGTGTGGCCGTTGAATTGGCCTGTGCAATCGCCGCTTGTTCAAACGATGCCAGCGCATCATTCCACATCACATCCAGATAACGCCGCAATGGCGCAACCCCGTCCGGGGCCAATTGATACAGGCGTTTGGTGCCACATTGGGTGACCGTCAACAGCCCGGCATCGGTCAGAATGCGCAAATGTTGCGACACAGCGGGGCGGCTGACCGGCAGGCCATCGGCCAATTGCCCAACCGCGGATGCGCCCCGCGACAGGGACGACACAATCGCCCGCCGGGTCGGGTCGGCCAAGGCGTGGATGATCTTTTCTGGGGTTGCGATTGCGTAAGTCATGACTTACCGTAAGTTGTGGCTTACATTCTGTCAAATTATTTGATGCCCTTGAAGCCCCCCTGAAGGGTCACTAAGACTCTTGAAAGGACTTATCCATTAGGACGGTAGTCGTCCAATATAGTGAGGCAGCAGAACGATGCGTGATCCGGTAGAAACATATATGAACTTGGTTCCCATGGTGGTTGAGCAGACCAGCCGTGGTGAACGCGCCTATGATATTTTTTCGCGTCTGCTGAAAGAGCGGATTATTTTCCTGAACGGTCCTGTGCATGATGGCATGTCATCGCTGATCGTGGCCCAGCTTTTGCACCTGGAGGCTGAAAACCCATCCAAAGAAATTTCGATGTATATCAACAGCCCCGGCGGCGTTGTGACATCGGGTTTGTCGATCTACGACACGATGCAATATATCAAACCCAAAGTGTCCACTTTGGTGATCGGTCAGGCCGCATCTATGGGGTCGCTGTTGTTGACGGCTGGCGAAAAAGGCATGCGGTTTTCCCTGCCAAATAGCCGCGTGATGGTGCACCAGCCATCCGGTGGGTATCAGGGGCAGGCCACGGATATCATGATCCACGCCGAGGAAACCCTGAAACTGAAACGCCGGTTGAACGAAATTTACGTAAAACACACCGGTCGCAGCTATGAAGAAGTAGAGCAGGGTCTGGAACGTGATAATTTCATGTCGCCAGAGGATGCCAAAGAATGGGGGTTGATCGATGAGATCGTTGAATCCCGTAGCAAAGGTGACGACGACGACGCGTAACAAATTCGCGACGATTTTGCCGTTGTGGACCGGAACGGGCTGGCCTAGGATTAGGTCAGTTCGACCGTCCAGAACGGACACAAGGGCCTTAGGCCGAAGGGTTAAGTTATATGACGAATTCGTCAGGCAGTGACAGCAAGAACACGCTCTATTGTAGCTTTTGCGGCAAGAGCCAGCATGAAGTGCGCAAGCTGATCGCGGGACCGACCGTATTCATCTGCGATGAATGCGTCGAATTATGCATGGATATTATCCGCGAAGAGACGAAATCTGCCGGATTGAAGTCGAGTGAAGGGGTGCCTTCACCCAAAGAAATCTGTGAAGTTCTAGATGATTACGTGATTGGCCAAGGCCATGCGAAACGTGTGCTGTCTGTGGCGGTGCACAATCATTACAAACGTCTGAACCACGCCGACAAAACCGATATTGAGTTGGCGAAATCGAACATTATGCTGATCGGTCCAACGGGCTGTGGTAAAACGTTGTTGGCGCAAACTTTGGCGCGCATTCTGGATGTGCCGTTTACAATGGCTGATGCGACCACATTGACCGAAGCCGGTTATGTTGGCGAGGACGTTGAAAATATCATCCTGAAATTGCTGCAAGCGTCCGAATATAACGTCGAACGCGCCCAACGCGGCATCGTTTACATCGACGAAGTAGATAAAATTACGCGTAAATCGGACAATCCTTCGATCACGCGGGATGTCTCTGGCGAAGGTGTGCAACAGGCCCTGTTGAAGATCATGGAAGGCACCGTTGCCTCTGTGCCTCCGCAAGGCGGACGCAAACATCCGCAGCAGGAATTTTTGCAAGTGGACACCACGAACATCCTGTTCATCTGTGGTGGTGCATTTGCAGGTCTGGACCGGATTATCGCGCAACGTGGCAAAGGCTCTGCAATGGGCTTTGGTGCGGATGTGCGGGATGAAAGCCAGAAAACAGTTGGCGAATATTTCAAGGATCTGGAACCAGAAGATCTGTTGAAATTTGGTTTGATCCCTGAATTTGTTGGTCGTCTGCCGGTGATCGCCACGTTGGAAGATTTGGACAAAGATGCGCTGGTCACCATTTTGACCGAGCCTAAAAACGCGTTGATCAAGCAATATCAGCGTTTGTTTGAGCTGGAAGATGCCAAATTGACCTTTACCGATGATGCGCTGCAGGCGATTGCCAACCGCGCCATCGAACGCAAAACAGGCGCACGTGGTCTGCGATCCATTATGGAAGATATCCTGCTGGATACCATGTTCGACCTGCCCGGCATGGAGAGCGTGAACGAAGTGGTCGTCAACGAAGAGGCCGTGGGCCCAGACGCCGCGCCGCTAATGATCCATGCGGATGCGGACCAAGAACCGGCAAGCGCAAGTTAATCTTTTCAACGTGATAAAGGGGCGGCCTTCGGGTCGCCTTTTTCTTTTCTACAGAGGGACTTATGAACGTTCGTCACATTTCCACCGGATCCCCGTTCGAAGAGCAAATCGGCTATAGCCGCGCGGTTGTTGCGGATGGCTGGGTCTTTGTTTCTGGCACAACGGGCTATGATTACGCCACGATGACATTGCCAGATAGCGTCGAGGATCAATGCCGCAACACGCTCGACACAATTGGCAAAGCGCTGATCGAAGCGGGGTCCAGTTTGGACCACGTCGTCCGGGTGAATTACATCCTGACAGATGGGGCGGATTTTCCGGCGTGCTGGCCGATCACATCGCAGGTTTTCGCCAAGGCAAAACCAGCCGCGACAATGATTCAGGCCACCTTGATGGAGCCGGCGATGAAAATCGAAATCGAAGTCACGGCTCGCATCCCTGAATGACGGCAAATGTGCGCTCATGTCACTGGACCTTGGCGGTTTTTTACGGCATGAGTGAGCCAAGCAACGGAGCATCCCATGGGCGTACTTAACTTTATCAAGCGCATCTTTACATGGTGGGACGGGCAAACCCTGAACACCCAGATTTTCACATGGCGCAAAGGCGTCCGTGTTGGCGAAGATGGGCAGGGCAATGTCTATTACAAAAACCAAGATGATTCAAAACGTTGGGTTATTTTCAACGGCGAAATCGAAGGCAGCCGGATCAGCCCTGATTGGCATGGTTGGATTCACCGCACCTGGGATCAGCCGCCTACGGATCAACCTTTGGTGCACAAAGATTGGGAAAAACCGCATCAGGATAACCTGACCGGGACGGTTTTGGCCTATGCGCCGGACGGGTCTTTGCGTCAATCCCGCCCTGCGGACCGATCCGATTATGAGGCTTGGTCCCCTGAATAAGGGACAATTGTCATGCGCGAAAATACCACAGAAGTTTTAACCGGCGCGGCCATTTTATGTGTCGCTTTGGCGTTTCTCTTTTATCTGACGCAGGCGGCTGGCCTCAGCCGATCCAGCGAAGGCTATGATTTAACGGCCAGTTTTCGGTCCGCCGAAGGGCTGAGCGTTGGCACGGATATCCGTTTGGCAGGGGTTAAGATCGGGTCTGTGACGGGCTTGGATCTGAATGTGCAAACTTATCGCGCCGATGCGACAATGACGTTTCAGGACGGGATTTTGATCCCCGATGACAGCGTTGTCGCTGTCGCATCCGAAGGATTGCTGGGGGGAACATTCGTTGAAATTTCGCCCGGTGGGTCATTCGAAAACTTTGCAGCTGGCGATGAAATCACCAACACCCAAGGCGCGGTTAGCGTAATCCAATTGCTGGTTAAGTTTGTGAGCGGCGGAGAAGAAGGCGCATGATCCGCGCGATCGCCACCGCCGTATTTTGCCTGTTCACAGCGCCCGTTTTGGCACAAGAGGCCAGCAGTGCAAACGGCGCAATGATCCGCGTCTTGGACAAAACCACAGGGTCCACTGTGGATTTGGAAATGTCCGTCGGGGAAACCAAACACGAAGGTCGGCTGGAAATTTATCTGGGCGATTGCCGATATCCAGCCGGGAACCCATCCGGTGACGCCTTTGCGTTATTGGCGATTTTGCCACGGGGGCAGGATGAGCTGGCCTTTCGTGGTTGGATGGTCGCGTCCAGCCCTGCATTGAATGCAATGGACCATCCGCGCTATGACGTTTGGGTGCTGCGCTGTACCACATCCTGAGCCGAGGGCAGGGGGGATACCCCCTGAAATTGCGCTTCACTTTCAATTGCTTGCGCCAATCTACGGCGATATTCTGCACGAGAAATCTCAATCCCACCGAGGCTTTTCAAGTGGTCGGTTATGAATTGTGTGTCAAACAGCGTGAACCCTGAATTGGTCAGGTGACATGTCAAATAAGCGAGCGCGACCTTTGACATATCGGTTTGGGTGGAAAACATGCTTTCACCAAAAAACACGCTGCCAAGGGCAACGCCGTAAACGCCGCCAACCATGTTTTTGCCCTGCCAGACCTCGATAGAATGGGCAAAGCCAGCAATGTGCAGCGCCGTATAAAGGCTGAAAATCGTGTCGTTAATCCAGGTTTCAGGACGGTTGGCACAGGCTTGGACGCAGCCGGTGAAGTCCTGGTTCAGCGTCACATCAAATCCACCACGCTGAATGCGTTTGGCCAGGGATCTCGAAATGTGAAACCCATCAAGCGGCAGAATTCCACGGCGTTTTGGGTCAACCCAGAACACTTCTGGATCGTCTTTGCCTTCGGACATGGGGAAAATGCCGCTGGCATAGGCATGTAGCAGCAGCTCTGGGGTGAGGGGGGCGTTCATGACGCCCGCCTCTGAATTATAGGTTTTCTTCCAGCCACTTTTCCAGCCAGTGAATGTTGTAAGAGCCTGATAACACCGCTTCTTCTTGCAACAACGCATGGAACAGCGGAACTGTCGTATCGATGCCATCCACAATCAATTCGCCCAATGCGCGGGCCAATCGTGACAGGGCTTCTGGACGGTCCCGGCCATGTACGATCAGTTTCCCAATGAGGGAATCGTAATAGGGCGGGATTGAATAGCCGTCATATAGCGCAGAATCCATCCGAACGCCCAAACCGCCCGGAGCGTGATAGGCTGAAATTTTACCCGGACATGGGGCAAAATTCGGCAGCTTTTCCGCATTAATCCGAACCTCAATGGCGTGGCCGTTGATAGAAAGATCATCCTGCGTGAACGACATTGGCAGGCCTTCGGCCACGCGAATTTGTTCGCGCACCAGATCGACACCAAAAATAGCCTCGGTGACGGGATGTTCCACCTGCAAACGGGTGTTCATTTCGATGAAATAGAATTCGCCATTTTCATAGAGAAATTCGATGGTGCCCGCGCCGATATAGTTGATATTGGCACAAGCATCCGCACAAATTTTACCGATTTTGGCACGTTCTTCGGCAGAAATGCTGGGGCCGGGGGCTTCTTCGAACACTTTTTGATGGCGGCGTTGCAGGGAACAATCGCGTTCCCCCAAATGCACAGCTTTGCCTTTGCCGTCGCCAAAAACCTGAATTTCGATGTGACGGGGGGTGGTCAGATATTTTTCAATATAGACCTCGTCATTGCCGAAATTGGATTTGCCTTCGGACCGTGCGGTGCCAAAGGCCTCTTCCATGTCAGCGGCTGTTTGCGCCACTTTCATGCCGCGACCACCGCCACCAGCTGTGGCTTTGATGATCACAGGATAGCCGATTTCGTCACCGATGCGTTTCGCGGTTTCCAGATCGGGAACGCCGCCGTCAGACCCTGGAACGCAGGGCACGCCCAGCGCTTTCATGGTGTCCTTGGCGGTGATTTTGTCGCCCATCATGCGGATATGTTCCGCTGTGGGGCCAATGAATGTCAGGTCGTGATCTTCGACGACTTGGACAAAATTGGCGTTTTCAGACAGGAAACCATAGCCGGGATGGATCGCTTGGGCTCCGGTCACTTCGCAGGCGGAAATGATCGCTGGAAAGTTCAGGTAGCTTTGTGTCGAAGGGGCGGGGCCGATGCAGATGGCTTCGTCGGCCATGCGCACATGCATCGCATCGCTGTCCGCGGTGGAATGCACCGCAACCGATGCAATTCCCATTTCGCGGGCAGCGCGGATCACGCGCAGGGCGATTTCGCCACGGTTGGCAATCAGGATTTTATCGAACATGGACAGCGCCTTATTCGATAATCACAAGAGGCGCGCCATATTCGACTGGGCTGCCATCTTCGACGAGGATCCGTTTAATTGTACCGGATTTAGGGGCGGGGATCTGGTTCATTGTTTTCATCGCTTCGATGATCAACAATGTGTCGCCTTCGGACACTTGGTTGCCAACGATCGAAAACGCTGGCGCGCCGGGTTCTGCCTGCAGATACACAGTGCCCACCATCGGAGAGGTCACAGCGCCGGGATGGCTGGACGGATCTTCGGGGGCCTCAACCGCGGTAGGCGCGGCTGCAGGGGCCGTAGCAACAGGTGCGGCGGCGGCGGCAACCGGCGCTGCAACTTGGTGTACAACCTGTTTTTGACGGCTCACACGGACGTTTAACCCGTCATTTTCACCGTAATCGCGGCTCACTTCCAACTCTGTCAGGTCATTTTCCTGCAAAAGTTCAGCCAATGCGCGGATAAAACTTACGTCGCCTTCGTGCTTGGAATTTTCACTCATCTGTCGTCCTCGGCCCGTTGCCTGTTTTCATGGGTTTGCGTGATTTATACGCAAACCGGTCGACTGTCCTAGGGGAAAGTCATCTGATTTAGGGCTTATATGCCACAAGCCCGTCAGGGGAAAGCAGGTCGGTGCGGAAAACGGGTTAGTTATTCTCCTCTTGTTTGGGGGAAATCAGGGCTTTTGGCTCGCTTAGGGTCTGTGCGTCACTGATTTGCGCATCTGCCCGTTCAATAGCAGCGGTTTCAATACGCTCTGCATCTGCGGCGCTGTTTTCTTCGGCGCGTTCGGTTTCGTTGGCTTCTACAGCGGCGGTTTCAGCCTTGGCGCTGGCATCTTTGGCATCGGCTTGTTTGGTTTCCGCCTCTTGTGCTGCATCTTCAGCTGCCTGGCGTTTTTCGGCCGTCTGCGCGGAATGCGGCAGCAGTGTAACGCCATATGGTTTTAGGACGCGTTCAATTTCTTTGATTTCAGTGCGGTTATTGTGACCCGTTTCGCTGGCTTCCAACATGCTGGCTGATACCACGGCTTGTTGGGATGTTGATGGCGGGATCGCCAAAGGCACGTTGGGTTGCGGATCGCGAACCGTTGCGGCCACATCGGCCACAGGTCGCTGATCAGCGACAAGCCGCGGCGCCGGAGGCACTTGGGTTGTCGGTTGAATTTCCATCTCAGGCTCCTTTAACAGAGCCCCCACCAAGGATGAGATTAGCAAAGCCAAACGCGGGAAGTGTTAATCGGAGGATGAAAATCGCCCAAATCAGGGGGGAAACTGACCACAGGGTAAAGGAAGTGTTAAAAAAAGCAGGCCAATCCAAGATCAGCCTGCCAGAGTAAGCGTCGATAAACGCTTGGGAGTATCGTCAAATCGCCAGATATTGTTGGCGCAAAGCTTCGTCGTTCAGCACTTCTTTGGCATCGCCATCAAAGACCACCTTGCCGGTGTCCAAAATCACGGCGCGATCCGCCAGTTTCAGCGCAGCCACCGCATTTTGTTCCACAATCACGGTTGTGATGCCTTGATCGCGGATGACGTTAAGGGTTTTGGCAATCTCTTGCACGATCACAGGGGCCAGACCTTCGTAGGGTTCATCCAGCAACAATACCTTAATGTCGCGGGCCAGGGCGCGGGCAATGGCCAGCATTTGCTGTTCCCCACCAGACAGGGTCACGCCCTCTTGTTTGCGGCGTTCGCCCAGACGCGGGAACAAGCCATAGAGCCGTTCCAGCGACCATCCCACAGGTGGGGCGATCTGGGCCAGTTGCAGGTTTTCCTCCACCGTGAGGCCGGGGATGATCCGCCGGTCTTCTGGAACCAGACCGATGCCTACGGATGCCGCTTCGTGCGATTTCATTTTGTGCAGCGGTTGGTGATCCAGCCAGATTTCCCCGTGCCGCAATTCCGGATCGTCCAGACGGGCAATGGTGCGCAGGGTGGATGTTTTACCGGCCCCATTGCGCCCGAGCAGCGCCAGAATTTCGCCTTCGTGGATGTTAAAGCTGATATTTTGAACGATATAGCTTTCGCCGTAATAGGCTTCGATTTCATGCACACTGAGGAAAGCAGGGGCGTGCGACGCGTGTTGGGCATTTGGATCCCAATTTGGATTGGACGTCATAATGTTGCTCCTTAGACCTGCGCTTCGCCCAGATACGCTTCGCGTACCTTGGGATGGCCTTTGATGTTTTCCGGGATGTCTTCGACCAAGGGGGTGCCCTGTGCCAAAACGGTGATCCGATCGGCAAGGCTGAACACAACATTCATATCGTGTTCGATGATCGCCATGGTCAGGCCGCGTTCCGTACGGATGTCTTTGAGCAGCTGAATGGTGTTTTCCGTATCCGCGCGGGCCATCCCGGCGGTGGGTTCATCCAGCAGCAACAGACGCGGTTCCTGCACCAGACACATGGCCATTTCCAACCGCCGTTTATCCCCACGTGACAGGGACGACGCGGTGATGTTGGATTTGTCCAGCATCTTGACGTCCGACAATTGTTTTTCTGCCATTTCCAGAATGTCTTTTTCGTCGCCCACAGATTCAATGGCATGCATCCGGTAGGACCCATCGCGACGCGCAAAACAAGGGATCATCACGTTTTCCAACACCGTCAGATCCGCAAAGATTTCTGGCGTTTGGAACACGCGCGATATGCCCATCTGGTTGATTTCAAACGGTTTACGTCCCAACACTGATTGGCCATCAAAACTAACCGATCCGCTGTCGGGGATCAATTTGCCCACCAAACAGTTCAGCAGGGTGGATTTACCGGCCCCGTTTGGGCCGATAATTGCGTGGCAGGTGTTTTCGGTCACGCTGAGGTTCACATCCCCCAGCGCTTGCAAACCACCGAAGCGTTTGTTCACGCCTTTGACTTCGAGAATACCCATAGGTCGTGCTCCTTATTCGGCGGGGTTTGTGTTGGGGGTGACGGTTTCATCGGGGGCTTTTTTGCGTTTCAGCAGATTGCCGATCCGTTTGCCGCCATCCACCAGACCACCGGGCAAGAAGGTCACAACCAGCATGAACATGATGCCCAATGTCAGGTGCCAGCCTTTGCCGATAAACGGGTGCAGAATGGTGACGATCAGGTTTTCAAGCCCATCTGGCAGGAATTCAAACCAGCCATGCAACACGGTGTCGTTGATCTTCGAAAAGATGTTTTCGAAGTACTTGATAAAGCCCGCGCCCAGCACCGGACCGATCAAAGTGCCAACGCCGCCCAGAACCGTCATCAGAACAACTTCGCCCGATTGGGTCCATTGCATCCGTTCGGCCCCAGCCAAAGGATCCATCGACGCCATCAAACCACCGGCCAGACCGGCATACATGCCAGAAATCACAAACACAGCCAATGTGTAGGGACGGGGGTTCAGACCTGTATACATCATCCGTTGCTGGTTGGATTTCACCGCCCGCAACATCAGTCCAAACGGCGAGCGGAAGATGCGGATCGACAGATAGAAGGCCGCGATCAGGATCAACGCACATAGGTAGTAGCCAACCGAGAAGTCAAACGACCAGCCCGCCACGTCCAGCGTATATGTCGACCGCATTTCCAGCCCAAACAGGTTGGTAACAGGGAGTGAAGTCAGCGTGCCGCCTCCGTCCAGAATGCGGGGGTCATCCAGCGCCAATTGCAGGCCGGTTTCGCCGTTGGTCAGCGGTGTCAGCACCGAATAGGCCAACCGGAATGACATTTCCGCGAATGCCAGCGTCAGGATCGAAAAGTAGATGCCCGAGCGCCGCAGACTGACATATCCAATCAGCAGGCTGAACAATCCGGCCACGATGACCGACAGGATAATGGCGGGCAGGACGTTCATGGATAGCAGTTTGAACATCCAAACGGCTGAGTAGGACCCCACACCCAGAAACGCGGCGTGACCAAAGGACAGATAGCCTGTCAGGCCGAATAACAGATTAAACCCGACGGCAAAGATGCCAAAGATTACAAAGCGTTGCATCAAGTCAGGATAACCTGCGTTGAACTGCGCCAGGGCGGAGCCTTCGGGGAAGGGGTTCAGGATGAACGGTGCGCACATGGACAGGATGGCCACAACGATCAAGAGGGTAGTGTCTTTTTTGGTAAGACCGAGCATGGCTTATTCCTCCATCACGCCCTTGCGGCCCATCAGGCCCCGAGGACGGGTCAGCAGAATGATAATAGCAACGACGTAGATGATGATTTGGTCGATGCCGGGGATGATGTCTTTGAAGATGTTCATGGACGCAAAGCTTTGCAGGATACCCAGCATAAAGCCTGCCAGAACCGCACCGGGCAGCGATCCCATGCCACCAACAACCACCACAACAAAGGACAGAACAAGGAAATCCATGCCCATATGGTAGTTTGGCGAATTGATCGGTGTGTACATCACACCGGCCAGACCAGCGACGGCGGCGGCGATGCCAAACATCATGGTAAAGCGTTTGTCGATGTTGATGCCCAGCAGACCCACGGTTTCACGGTCAGCCATCCCTGCGCGCACAACCATCCCAAAGGTGGTGAACCGCAAAAAGGCAAAGACTGCGCCGATGATGGCCGCTGAGAACAAGAAATAGACGATGCGCCAGTAAGGATAGAGGATTTTGTTGGCGTCAAATCCCATCCAGACCCCAAAGTCGAACGAGCCTTTGAACACTTCTGGGGCAGGGGTTGGGATCGGGTTGGCGCCATAGAGGGCTTTGATGATTTCCTGCAAAACAATCGCCAGACCAAATGTCACAAGGATCTGATCCGCGTGGGGACGTTTGTAGAAATGTTTGATCAGCCCGCGTTCCATGATGAAACCAACGGCGATCATCACCGGAATGGCAAACAGGATCGCCAGCGGCACAGCCCAGTCGATAATGGCCGCGCCCGTGGCTTCGCCGAACCATTTTTCCACATAGGGCACATCCACCTTTAGGGGGTTGCCAAGGAAATCTTTGCGTTCCGGGTCGATCACTTCGTAAGACAAAGACAGGATACGGCTCAGCGTCACCGCACAGAACGACCCGATCATAAACAGCGCCCCATGGGCAAAGTTCACAACACCAAGCGTGCCGAAAATCAGCGTCAGTCCGAGGGCAATCAAGGCATAAGCCGAGCCTTTGTCCAGACCGTTAAGCAGCTGAAGAATGAGTTCATTAAGTGGAATGAAGGCCAGCAATAAGCCGACGATTACCACGAGAATAAGCGGAGTGGTGGCCGCCTTTATCAGTCCATTCCCTGGAGAGGTCATTGTTCTTCCTTTGTCATAGGAGTCAGGCGGGGGGCGCACGTAGACCCGATTTGATCCGGGGGTTTTGCGTGCATGCGGGCCTGCTATGCTGCCAATATGCGCAGTTTTTCAGTGGGTTATGGCAGGTATGGACGCGCGGATTGCGCGCGCCCATTTGATGGATAGATTAAGCGCCTGGGTTACATTCACCCAAAGAGCCACCTGCAAACATCGGGTGATCAGGTTCATATGTAACCTGAGCCGCCGGTGTAACTTCCACAACTTCGAGAAGATCGAACTCGTTTTCAGGGTTTTCTTTACCCTGCACAACCAGCACGTCTTTGAAACACTGGTGATCAGCGCCACGGTACAGAACGTCACCGTTGCCCAAACCAGAGAATTCAAAGTCTTCCAGAGCTTCGGCAATCGCACATGGGTTAAAGGACCCCGCACGCTGTGCCGCATCCGCATAAAGGATGGTCTGGCAATATGTCGTGTGTGCAGCCTGGCTAGGTGGGCGACCGTATTTTTGGCCAAACGACTGAACGAATTCAGCAGTTCCCGGACGATCCAGCGTCCAGTGCCAGTTGGTCGATCCAAGGATCCCGGCCACGTTGGCTCCCGCACCCTGCGCCATCAGACGCGAATAGAGCGGCACAACGATTTCGAAGTTTTTGCCATTGGCAGATGCTTCGCGCAGGCCAAACTGAACCGCGTTGGTCAGCGAGTTCACCATGTTGCCGCCGTAATGGTTCAGAACCAGAACATCCGCACCAGAGTTCAGCACAGGCGCGATATACGCAGAGAAATCTGTTTCGGCGAGCGGCGTGCGCACGTCGTTAACAGTTTCCCAACCCATGGCTTCTGTTGAAGCCGCGATGGATTCTTGCTGTGTCCAGCCCCATGTGTAGTCAGCGGTCAGGTGATAGGCCTTGCGGTCTGTCCCATAGCGATTGGCCAACACCGGTGCCAAAGCCGCACCAGACATGTACCCGTTAAAGAAGTGACGGAAACCGTTGGCTTTCTTATCTTTGCCGGTTGTGTCGTTCGAATGTGTCAGACCGGCCATAAAGATCACGCCAGCTTCTTGGCACAGACCCTGAACCGCAATCGCCACACCCGAGGATGACCCGCCGGTGATCATGATGGCGCCGTCTTTTTCGATCATCGACTTGGCCGATGCACGGGCCGCGTCTGATTTGGTCTGTGTGTCACCTGTGACAAAGTTCACTTCTTTGCCAAGAATACCTGTGCCTTCCAGCGCATTAGAGCTGAATGTGCTCAGCATGCCGCCATCGCCACCGCCATTCAGGTGCTCAACCGCAAGTTCATATGCGCGCAATTCGTCCGCGCCTTCGTCCGCATATGGACCGGTCTGTGGCACGTTAAAGCCAAAGGTCACGGTGGACCCGGTTGGTTCATTGGTGAACGCAGCAACCGAAGACGCCGTAAAGATCGTCGGTGTGGCCAAAGCAGCGCCAGCAACGGCACCAGATTTCAGCACGCGACGACGTGTAAAGTTGGTTTTGGACATTAGAATCCTCCCTGTTTGTGGTGCAGCTGGGCCTCCTCTGCCCTGCTGCGTACAGTTTACACTGTGTTTTAAGTATCGTTACGAATTCGTAAATTTTTCAACAAGGCCCATTGACGCAACAATATTTTTGTAAAGAATTGCACACTGCAGGTGCGAAGTGTGTAAATTCATTTTCTTGCGACTGCAGAATGGACATGAAAAGCCTCAGGAAATTGGAAACCAGCAATGTCTCAGAAGCAGCTGACAGGAACCCGCATCCGTGAACGGCGCATGGATCGGGGCATGCGCCAATCAGATCTGGCGCGTCAGGCCGGGATTTCCGCATCCTATTTGAACTTGATTGAACATAATCGGCGCAGAATCGGCGGCAAATTGTTGCAAGACATCGCGCAGGCTTTGGGGGTTGAACGAACAACCTTAACGGATGGGGCCGAGGCGGGGGTGCTCGAGGCGCTGGGGCAGGCCGCGGCACGGGTTTCTGACAGGGGCGTCGAACTGACCCGATCCGAAGAATTTGCCGGCCGGTTTCCGGGCTGGGCCGGGTTGATCGCCGCACAGAACCGTCGCATCGGCCAGCTTGAGGAACAGATCAAGGTTCTGGCAGACCGTTTGGCCCATGACCCCCAATTGGCCGAGGCCCTGCATGAAGTGATTTCAGCTGTGACCTCTATCCGGTCCACGGCGTCGATTTTGGTCGAAGATGACACATTGGATCAGGATTGGCTGAACCGGTTTCATGGCAATATTCACAAAGACAGCCAGCGTTTGGCAGAAAGTTCGCAATCTTTGGTGGCGTATCTGGACACCGCCGAAGACGAAGGCGGGACTGCTTTGTTGCCCCAAGAAGAGGTTGAATCGTTCTTGGCGCGGCGTGGATATTGGTTGCCGGATTTGGATCAGGCTGCATTGGCTGGTGATAGCACAGCAGTGATCAGCGATGTGTTGGGGGCCGCAGATACGCCGCCATCACGGGTGTCGCAGCGTATTTTGCGCGCGCATCTAAGGGAATATTCGGCGGATGCGCGGGCGTTGCCATTTGAGCCGTTTTTTCAGGCCGTGAATGATGTGGGGCCCAACCCGGATACATTGGCGGACATGTTTGATGTGCCTATGGATCAAATTCTGCGCCGTCTGGCCCATTTGCCGGATCAACCGGGCAAACCCCAGCGTGGCTTGGCGATTTGTGACATGTCGGGGGCGTTGATTTATCAAAAACCACTGGGCGGGTTTCAATTGCCGCGGGCCAGCGGGTCCTGTCCGCTTTGGCCGATTTATCAATCCTTGGCGCGACCGGGTTTTCCCATTCGGGGGCATGTGGCATTGCCGGGCGAACCCTCTGAGCGGTTTTTATGTTATGCGGTTGCGCGTCCCAGAGTCACAGCGGGATTTGATCGCGAACCTGTTATGGAGGCGACGATGCTTGTTTTGCCGGCCTCGGATTTACCACAATCAGAGGCGCGGCCAGTGGGTATCGGGTGTCGCGTTTGTCCCAGAACGGACTGCGTGGCGCGGCGTGAACCGTCCATTCTGTCGGAACTTGGGGAGAAACCGATAGAAAATGCTGAATCGTAGACCACCAATTTGGTTAATCTGCGACACATCAAGGTTTGCTGTTCTTTACAAGTGCATAACTTTGACGCGATAGTTCGAAGACGGGGAGGACACATCCATGACCAGCACGGGCATGACCAGCACTGGCCGGGAAGGGCAGGCAATGGGGCGGCGCGTTCTTTTGATCGAGGACGAGCCAAACATCATCGAGGCAATCAGCTTTATTCTATCAAGGGATGGCTGGACGGTGCACACCCATTCGGATGGCACAACTGCGATGGACAAAGTGCGCGCATCACCACCTGATATGGTGATTTTGGACGTTATGCTACCGGGGCGGTCGGGCTATGACATCCTGCGCGATTTGCGCGGGGATGCGGATATGCATGACCTGCCGGTAATGATGTTGACGGCGCGCGGTCAAACCAAAGATCGTGAATTGGCCGAAGCATTGGGGGTCACCCGGTTCATGACCAAGCCATTTTCGAATTCTGAGATTTTGGAACATGTGCGGGCCTTGGCTGGGCAAGATTCAGCATGAACACGCCGCGCCAAGCTCCGATATTTCTGGAGCGATCCGGATATCGACAGCGGCGCATTCGGGATTTTGCCCGATTGTTGCCCATTATCGGGGTGATTTTGGTGTTGATGCCCCTGCTTTGGCCGGGGGGCGCGCAATCTGATCATGGGACCGCAGATGCGTTGCTGTATCTGTTTTTTGTGTGGTTGGTGCTGGTGGCCGTCGCTGTGGCTGTGTCGCGCAAGCTTCGGGATGGGATGACACCCACTGAAGGCGCGTCTGATTTTTCGACCCAAACCGCACCAAAATCCCACCAAGAGAGGCCATAAATGGTGTCGTTTAACCTATTGGTTGCCGTCGCCATTGCCTATGTGGCGTTCCTGTTTATCGTCGCGTTTGCCGCAGAACGTCAGGTTGAAAAAGGGCGCGGGGCCTTTTTGCGATCCTCGACGATTTATACGTTGTCCTTGTCGATCTATTGCACCGCCTGGACATTTTATGGCGCCGTTGGATATGCGGCGCGATCCGGTCTGGAATATATTACGATCTATCTGGGACCCAGTTTGGTCCTGATTGGATGGTGGTGGATCCTGCGCAAATTGGTGCGCATTGGGCGTAGCCAACGCATCACATCCATCGCTGATTTGATATCGTCGCGGTTCGGCAAATCCACCATGCTGGGGGTGATTGTCACCTTAATGGCTGTGATTGGCACGACGCCCTATATCGCGCTGCAATTGCAATCGGTTACCCTGTCATTTGCAGTCTTTGCAGAGGCCGCAGGCCGGCATTGGGGCACCGAAGAATTGTCGACCGCTGGGCTCTGGGTTGCGGGGGGGCTGGCGGTGTTTACGATCCTGTTTGGCACCCGCAATCTGGATGCAAATGAACGTCATAACGGCATCGTCATGGCCATCGCCGTCGAAGCTGTGGTCAAACTAGGTGCGCTGATGGCGGTTGGAGCCTTTGTGGTTTGGGGCATCGCCGACGGGGTCCAAGACACCTTAACGCGCATTGATGCCTCCCCGATCGGGGAATGGGAACAGCCGGGCGGGCGCTGGGTTGCGCTGATATTCCTGTCGGCTGCCGCGATCATATGTCTGCCCCGCATGTTTCAGGTCTTGGTGGTGGAAAATGTCGATGAACGGCATTTGGCCACGGCAAGTTGGGCCTTTCCGCTATACCTTGCAGCGATTTCGCTATTTGTTGTGCCAATTGCGGTGATTGGGCTGGACCTGCTGCCCGAGGGATCGAACCCGGACCTGTTTGTGCTGACCCTTCCCCTGAGCCAAGAACGCGAAGGATTGGCGATCCTGTCCTTTTTGGGGGGCTTTTCATCGGCCACATCTATGGTGATCGTTGCGACCATTGCGTTGGCAACCATGGTGTCCAACCACATTGTTGTGCCGATATGGCTGTCGTCTTCGGGGACGGGGGCGATGCTGTCTGGTGATGTGCGTTCGGTGGTTGTGGGCGCGCGACGCATGTCCATCGCGGGCGTGTTGGCACTGGGGTATGTTTACTACCGATTGTCTGGCGGATCAGAAGCATTGGCCGCAATCGGGTTGATTTCCTTTGCCGGGGTCGCGCAAATTTTGCCCGCTGTTTTTGCCGCCCTGTTTTGGCGCGGCGCCAACCGTTTGGGCGCGGCATCTGGTTTGCTGATCGGGTTTGCCATCTGGGCCTGGACCTTGTTTTTGCCGTCATTTGGCACCGATGCGGTGATTTCTCAGGCGGTGCTGGATCATGGTCCATGGGGGTTTGACTGGTTGCGTCCGCAGGCCCTATTTGGCATCGAAGGTCTGGACCCGGTTGTGCATGCATTATTCTGGTCAATGATGCTGAACACGCTGGCGATGATGATCATTTCGATCATGACCTTTCCCACACCATTGGAACGGTTGCAGGGCGCGCAATTTGTCAATGTATTTGAACATTCCGCTGCCGCCCCCACATGGACACGTAGTGCTGCGGCCGCCGAAGATCTGCTGATCATGGTGCAGCGCATTCTGGGACCCGCCGAGGCGCAGACTTTCTTTGAAAACGAAGCGGCACGCCAAGGCAAAGAGGGTTATCTGCCCGATGTGACGTCCGATTTTATTGAACGATTAGAAAAGGTTCTGTCAGGGTCCGTTGGGGCAGCGACGGCGCATGCCATGATTGGCCAGCTGACCGAAGGCGCCAGCGTTTCAGTCGAAGATTTGATCGCGGTGGCTGATGAAACGGCGCAGATTATGGAATATTCCAGCCGGCTCGAAGCGAAGTCAGCCGAACAGGATCGCACCGCGCGTGCCCTGCGAGAAGCGAATGAAAAGCTGACGCAATTGTCGATCCAAAAGGATGCTTTCCTCAGTCAGATCAGCCATGAATTGCGCACGCCGATGACATCGATCCGGTCCTTTTCCGAAATCCTGCGCGAAGGTGATCTGGATCAGGCTTCTTTGGATCGATATGCAGGAATCATTCACGCCGAAGCCATTCGTTTGACGCGATTGCTGGATGATTTGCTGGACCTGAGTGTGCTGGAAAATGGTCAGGTGACGTTGCAACAGCAAACCGGGTCGCTGCGAGATTTGATCGACCGTGCCGTTGCCGCAACTGAGGGCCGCAGTTCTGAGATGGTGATTCATCGGGATTTCGATCAGGAAATCGGCGTGATGCTGGATACGGATTTGGACCGCCTTGGGCAGGTATTCATCAACTTGATTTCAAACGCGCAAAAATATTGTTTGGCGCAACGGCCCGCGTTAGAAATCCGAACCAGCCGGGTATCTGGTCGGTATGTCGTTGATTTCGTTGACAACGGCGATGGAATCCCTGTGGAAAGCCAAAAACTGATATTTGAAAAATTCTCTCGGCTTGCAGATCATCGTACTGCGGGTGGGGCCGGGCTTGGATTGGCGATTTGCCGTGAAATCATGCACCGTTTGTGCGGCAAAGTCTCTTATTTGCCCGGGCAGGGCGGTGCAGCGTTTCGGGTGACATTGCCTTAGGTGATTTGATCTGCAGGAAACCGGATTGTGTTAGGTTACTGGTAACCTTGGCGAATTAATCTGCGAAAGAACAGATCAAGTGAGTATCGGGCAACGATGGACGGTGGACAATCGATTCTCGGGCAGATGGCGTCGACTCAGGACAGAGTAAACGAGGAATCTGCCAATTCCCCAACGCGACTATTGCGGTTGGGATGGGAACGTGCGGCTGAACGTGCGGCGGGTCTGTTGGTGACGGTGACCAATGTTCAGGTCGAAATCTTATCTCTGGCTGAGGTCATATCGCGCCTGAATGCGGATGATTTGCTGATTTGCCTTGCGATCCGGGGACGCCCGAGCGGCGTCAGCGCAATGGATTTGCAACTGCGCACTGCAATTGTCGAAATGCAAACCATGGGGCGATTGGGCAATGGTCCCGCCAGCGAACGCGCCGTTTCTGCTGTGGATGCAGCGCTGTGTGGACCTGTGGTGGACACATTTGTGCGTGACGTCAGCAGCAATGCAGATGAGTCAGAACTGATCGGCTGGCTTGATCTGGTCCGTTCCAAGGCGCGAATTCAAGATCCACGCGCCGCCAGCTTGATGCTTGAATCCGTAAAATATCGGTTTGTGCGCATTGCCTTGGACGTTGGGGCAGGGGATCGGCACGGGGAACTGACACTTGCGCAGGCATTGCCCCCTGAGGTCGAATATGTGGGCGAAAACAATGCGCCAACCGGTTGGCAGCAGGAATTGACCGGCGTCGTTTCAACCGCGCCGACGCAATTGCACGCGGTGTTGCACAAAATGCGGCTCACGCTGAAAGATGCGGAATCATTCGAAGTGGGGCAGGTCCTGCCGCTCCATGGATGTAAGGTTACAGATCTGAAGTTGACGGATTCGGATGGCCGTACAATTGCACGTGGTCGGTTGGGGCAGGTCAATGGTATGTGCGCCATTCGGATCGAGGATCCTGAAACACCGGAAATGCATGACGTTTCCCCCGGAGGTGGCGCCGGATTGCTAGAAGCTGGTGGGATGATGGCCGCTGATGCAGGGCCAGAAATGGCAATGGAAATGGGGGCGTTTGACCCAGACATCGATACCGGTATCGATCTGCCTGACCCAGATATGCCCGCCGCGATGCCGCTGGATATCGGTGACATGGATGACGCGCAGTCGGAATCCGATGAATTACCGGATATTGGTGGCGGTGGGATCGCGCTTGATCTTGACTTTGATCCTGATGCGGGCGCTGAAGACTCTGACACTGGTCTAGAGCTTGGGGATGGTTTCCCGATGGAGCTGCCTCCGCTTGACGACGATGACTAACCCCAATCGGGACGAGGCCAAGTTACGCTTGGTTTGGTTTTGACGGCGCCAGCGTTTGCAGCTGAGGTTTCATGCCTCGCAGATCATATCCCGCCTGCGCAGCGGCATCGATAATCTGATCTGCATCCAGTTCACCGGCTTGTGCCTGCCCAAACGCCCACAAAACTGAACACCGGTTTCCAGACGCACAATAGGCAAACACCTTGCCTTGATCCTGCGTTATCGCAGCGGCTTGGGTTGTGACCAAATCCATCGAAAAATCCTGATGAGAAAAGGGGTTATCGACAAATTTCAACCCGGCCTGTTCGACCACGGAACGCATATTTTGCGCGCAGATCGATGCAGGGATTTCCGCATCTGGTCGGTTGCAAATAACCGTGGTGAAGCCTTCTTTGACCAGGGCAGGCACATCATCCGGCGCTATTTGGGGGCTGACGGCATAGTTCGGCGAAAGGTAGTTGATGTTCATAAAAAGCGTCCTGATTAGTGAGTGGCCTGCATCTGGTCGAGTTTTGCCCGAAGGGGCGGCGCGGCGATCATACCAGCAACCATGGCAACCACAAACACGATCCCGCTAAGCCCACCAAAAGACAGGGATGCAATGGCGGGCCCGGGGCACAGACCGGCCAATCCCCAGCCCATGCCAAACAGAATAGACCCCACAACCAGATTGCGGCCCAGTTCTGCCTTTGGTTTGGGGGGAAACAAACCACCCAGCGCCGGATTGCGCCCTGCAGTGAACCGCCAAGCGATTGCCATAGGGATGATCGCCCCGCCCATAACAAAGGCCAATGTCGGGTCCCAGTCGCCAAAAACATCCAGCCAGCCCTGCACTTTGAGAGTGTCGGTCATCCCTGAAATCAAAAGCCCGGTGCCAAATAAACCACCGGCGATAAAAGCAAAAATTTTGCGCATTAGATTAGCCCCAAAACATGGCGGAACAGGATCATGATCAACCCACCCGCACCGATGTAAAACACGGTTGCAACCATGCCACGCAGCGAAAAACGAGAGATACCGCAGACGCCATGCCCACTGGTGCAGCCATTTGCGATCCGTGTGCCGATACCAACCAACAGGCCCGCGGCAATGATGATCGCTAGATTTTGCGTGGCATGCGTTTCAGCCCCGCCCATCAACAACGCAATCACCGTTGGGATGCCAACCAGCCCGGCGATAAATGCGATCCGTTCAGACGTTTGATCTTTTGCAGAGCCATCCACAACGCCGCCGATAATCCCTGACGCGCCCATGATCCGGCCATTGACCAGCAAATAGATGGCCGCCGCCACACCGATCAAGCCGCCTCCGATGAGGCCGTAAATCCAGTCCGTTTGCATGTTCTCTCCTTTATGCGACGGGTATTTGGGGCGTTTTGTTGCGCTGGCCATTCTATGACGGCCTTGCGATAGGCCCTTGTTATATCTTGTTAACCGGCACCTTTAGAAACACGTCACCTTGTTCGTCTTCGGGGGGCATTTGGCCTGCGCGCATATTAACCTGAAGCGATGGGATGATCAGTTTTGGCATCGCCAAAGTCGCATCCCGCGCGTCGCGCATTTCCACAAATGCGGCTTTGTTTTTGCCTTCGCCGACGTGGATATTGGCCGCCTTTTGTTCCGCCACGGTGGTTTCCCACGCAAAATCATCCCGCCCGGGCGCTTTGTAGTCGTGCCCGACAAAAATTCTGGTGGCGTCCGGCAGAGCAAGGATTTTTTGGATCGATGCAAACAGCATTTCCGAGGATCCGCCGGGGAAATCACACCGCGCAGTGCCAAAATCGGGCATAAACATCGTGTCGCCGACAAACGCAGTATCTGCGATCACATAGGTCAGGCAGGCCGGCGTGTGGCCGGGCGTGTGTAAAACCCGCCCTGTGAGCGATCCGATTTCAAATGTATCGCCTTGGACAAAGAGCTGATCGAACTGGCTGCCATCACGTTGAAATTCGGTGCCTTCGTTGAACACTTTTCCGAATGTGTCCTGGATCACGGTGATCTGATCCCCGATGCCAATTTTACCACCGACGCGTTGTTGAATATAGGGCGCTGCAGAAAGGTGGTCGGCATGCACATGTGTTTCCAATATCCATGTGACATCCAGATCCTGATCGCGCACCCAATCGATCACCTGATCTGCCGATGCCGTGTCGGTGCGTCCAGAGGCATAGTCGAAATCCAGCACGGAATCGATGATGGCGCATTGGTTGCCCTGTGGATCGCGCACCACATAAGACACAGTGTTGGTTGCGTTGTCGAAGAAAGCTTTTACGATAGGGGACATGATGATTTCTCCTTTGATGACAAAAATAGGCTGGCCGCAGAAACATTTCAATATTAAAATGTTTTTATTTTGCGGCAATTCCAGTGAGCAGGAGGCCCATGCCTGAAGATTTTATTATTCCCGATGCGGTCATTGCCGCCGCAGCAGACGAAGCCGCCACATTGCTAAAGGCGCTGTCGAACCCGTCGCGATTGCGATTGATGTGTGCCTTGGTGCCGGGTGAACGCAGTGTGGGGGAATTGGAAATTGTGCTGGGGGCCAGCCAATCCTATGTGTCCGGGCAATTGGCGCGGTTGCGCAGCGAAGGGTTGGTTCAGGCCAACCGGGATGGGCGCATCATTCGATATGCATTGGCCGATCCGCGTGTCATTCCTATTTTGGAACGCGTTTACGAAGTATTTTGCCCAGAGGGCGTATCCTCTCATTAATGGGCTAAGGGTCTGTGAAAAGGTAATTAATTGTGGCTAAACTGGTAAAATTCAGAATTCGGGGCGGTATCGCTATTGTGACGCTGGCCAATCCGCCGGTGAATGCGCTGGAACCAGATGTGTTGTCCGGGTTGTTTGAGGTTTTCAAGAAAATCGAAACCCATCCAGACGTCAAAGCCGTGACCCTGATCGCTGAGGGAAAGTTGTTTTCGGCGGGGGATGACATCCGCACGATGGGCCGATCACAGGGCAAATCGTCTGAAAACCAACCCAGCCTTAGTGATGTGTGTAATCTGATTGAGGCATGCCCCCATCCGGTTGTTGCGGGATTGCATGGGCCAACATTGGGTAGCGGCATGTCGCTGGCTTTGGCGGCGCATCACCGGGTTGCATCGCCTTTGGCCACGCTTGGTTTGCCTGAGGTGACATTGGGGATTGTTCCAGAAGGGGGCGCAACCCAACGTTTGGCGCGATTATGTGGCGCTGAGGCTGCATTGGATTTGATGTTAGGGGGGCAACATGTCACCGGGCAACAGGCCCAAACCCTTGGATTGATTGATTCAATGGTGCAGGGGCATCTGCATACGGGGGCGTTTGCATATGCAATGGGGCTGATGGATAACGGAGCCGCGCCGCGCCCCGTGCGTAATATTCGCACCCATCTTAGCCAAGGTGAGGTGTTTCTGAAAACAACGCTGCGACGGCGAAAGGCGCTTGAAACCTCGCCTTTGCTTGCCCCGGCCAAAATTATCGATTGCGTTGAGGCGGCCTTGCTTTTGCCGTTTGATGCTGGGCTGAGTTTTGAAAAAGCGGCGGCCGATGAATGCATGAATGGGCCGCAATCCACCGCTTTGCGCCATGTCTTTCTGGCAGAACGCGAAATTGGCGCAGAGCTGATGAAGGCCGAGGGGCCCAATCGTCGGATTGTGGATCCAGATGGGCGGGGCGTCGTGTCGCGTCTGCAGCATGTGTTTGGCGCGGTTGCAAATTATCTGGTCGATCACGGATATTCTGAACGCGACATTGATGGTGCATTGGTGGATTACGGTTTTGAACGTCCGCTTTTTGGGGCAGTTGATGCGCGCATTGGCCCCAATGGTCACGAAATTCAGCGACGCATCATTTCGGCATTGATGGTCGAAGGCGCCAAGTTGATTGAGGATCGCAAAGCCGCCAAAGGCGCTGATATCGATGCATTATCCATCCACGGGCTTGGGTTTCCGCGCTGGCGCGGCGGGCCGATGATGGCAGCACAGATCATGGGATTGACCCGTTTGCAGCGTGACATGGCCGATTGGTCCAAAGACGCACCGTTTTGGGCGGTGCCGGAATTGGTCACGGATGCGACGAAATACGCCGATGGCTTTGACGCGCTGGGTCGGCGGGCACTGATGCTCAGCTAAACGAAATGCCCAGAATGACCATCATCAGCCCGATCACGGACAAAAACAGCGATCCCAGGTTCAGCGGCAGGATTTTTTGAATGCGTGCGCGCAGATCTTCGTCTGATAAACCCTGTTTGCGGGCGCTGTTCACCTTGTAAATTGATGTGAAAATCCCAGCAAGTCCAAGGGCAGAGATCGCGGCGCCAATCCAGATCAGATATTGCATTTTAGGTCCTTTGAACGGTGCAATTGGGTCTGTGGCAGGCGTTATCGGATGTGGCGCAGATGTTCAAGTTTTCAACGGTTCTGATGCACAATCCGCGCGGGTTTGGAATGTTTGTTTGCCCATCTTGCGGCAAATGCGATGGGATTGTAGGAAACACACAGAAGAAAACAAACAAACAGCCTTGAGGTTCCTATGTCAGATTCCGTCACCGACGCCCAATACCGTGTCACCGCAGATGAATTGCGCCAGTTTATTGAGCGTTACGAACGGCTGGAAGCCGAGAAGAAAGACATCGCCGAGCAGCAAAAAGAGGTGATGGCCGAAGCCAAAGGGCGCGGGTATGACACAAAGGTTTTGCGCAAGGTTGTCGCCCTACGTAAGCGCGAACCAGATGACATCGCAGAAGAAGAGGCAGTGATGGATATGTACAAATCCGCACTGGGTATGTGAGCTAAAACGACGCGATAATGTTCGAATAGTGCAAGAGCCCCCACGGCGTGAGGGCCTTGTCGACCTGTGTCCAGAGCATGGTAAACTGGATTGGATCCAGCCCGGATTTGGCCCGGATCTGATCCAGGGTAAACTGACCATTTGCACGCGCCAATAGCGGTGCTGCTGCGCGCGGAATATTCAGGGTGATCCGCGGATCTTGGCCCTGAAGGGCCAGCATGCCAGTTTTGGCCACCACTTGGGCAATTTTAGTAATCGGTCCCCGGATATGCGGGCGTTTTGATCCGTTGGGTCGTGCTGGATTTCGGGCTTCGCTGATGGGCACGGCATAGGCCACATGGGTCTTGATCGTGCCGTTTAGCTTTTCTGCGATGGCCATTGCGGTGATGTCATCCATACCCGCAGGCCGGGGGGCAAAACGTTGAAGTTGATACAATCCGGGCGTGGCAAAGGACACCAATGACAGGTCAGCGCGGGTTAAGGCATCCGTCAGTTGCACAACATCATAGGATCGGTCCTGCGAATGCAACAACAGGTCATAAAACCCCGCATCACTGGCTTTGTGATCCCCGAGATTGGGATTGTTGGCAAAGGGATGTCCGGCCGGCAATTTTTCCTGAACCGATTTGGCTGCCGCTAGTTTTTCTTCTGGAGATAGCTGAGAAAACAATGCGTTATAGGCGTCCTGCAAAGGGTAAACACCAGAGCGGCCATAAGGCGCATAGACCATGAAACCGATGCCGCCACCGGGGGCAAGCGCAGATCTGAGTGCGTGAAACCCGGCATCAGGGTCAGGCAAGTGATGCAAGACACCGCAGCAATCGATATAGTCAAATTGGCCAAGTTTCGCCGCGTCCAGCAGGCTGCCGGTCAGAAATGTGATGTCTGTCAACTGGCGGATCTGCGCGCGCTCTTCGGCGATTTTACGCGATGACGTGGACAAATCCACATAGACAATTTGATAAGGGCGATTGGCCTTGGTCAGCAGGGTCGCAAGCTGAATAAGCCCATCGCCCGTGCCACCGCCCGCAACCAAAACCCGCAACGGGCGTGTCCAATCGCGGCTGCCATCAAACAGAAAATGGTCGATTTCGGTGGGCAGCGATGGCGACCCTTGCACCAGACGTTTTTTTTCATCCGCTGGATCACGGGCCGGGTAGGGATAGGCTTCGTATTGATCCCGCACGCTCATGATCTAGGGCGCAATAAAGTTAACGCCCGACATACGGGCAATGAGATCAATATCCTGCTCATATTGATCCGACAAAAGCGCCACTGTGTGGTCGGTCCAGCCGGGCACATCCAGTTCCTCTTCTATCTGATCATCCAGCGCAAATTTGTCCAAAAACGCCGCAACGATGCGCCGCTTTTGCACCTCTGTTTGGGGGGGATGCGATTTCAGATAGGTCAGCAGTCGTTTCATGCCGTCTTCGCTCATGATGGCGGACAGCAAATCAAACCCCCCAACGATTTTTGTCAGCGGGTCTACCCCAGACATTTCCCGGATCAATTGCGCCCAGATCATCGGCGTATCTTCGTTGCTCCAAACGGTCAAAGGCACGTCGGGCAAACAGGTTTTTATCCGGGTGATCAAATTCGACCAGCGCAATGACATTGGATCAACTCCGCGCATGAAGTCGTTGATGTCATTGCTTTTTGCATCTTTCATGATGGCGGGCAAAAACGTCGCCGGGTTGCGGATCGCAAAATGTAGTTCGAGTTCATCGTCGGGAAATAGGGCGCGCAATCCAGTGAGTTTGCGTTCTGCCAATCCATAGAATTCGCCACCGTCAAAAATCCACTGCGCAACCCCAAAGAAAGAGACATGGCTCATCACCAAACGGTTGGCCTGTTCATCGTCCAAAATCGCATCAATCAGTATGTCGCGCGTGTCCTCTGAGGGGGTTGCCCCCTGGAGGTTCTTGATGGTTTCACGCAAAAGGCGACGGTATTTGCCGGGGCCGGGCACTTTGATCCCTTGTTGTGAAAACACATCGCCGTTTTTCAACAGCGATTTCAACAACCTCTCTTCGTCGGTTTGGTTCGCCCCGATATGAAAGACGATTTGCATAATTTTTGCCTTTTGCCTGTTGGGCCTACCCTAGTCGCTCCTTTCTGGACAGGCAAACCAGTTTCGGATAGTCGCAACTGATGACTGAGCAAACTACTCGGATAAGTGCGCAGATGAAGCCGTCCATAGGCCTGAAATTACCCAACCGCTGGACCGTTGGGGCGGTCGTTATCGCCCTGATCGTGGTTTTGCCGATATTGTCGGTCTTTTGGTTGGCGGCCCATCCCACAGAAAACATCTGGCCCCATCTTTTGGCGACCACATTGCCGAGATATCTGGCAAATACGGGTATCTTGATGGCGGGTGTCGGTGTGTTGACCGCTGCGATTGGCACTGGATCAGCATGGCTGGTGGTGATGTATGATTTTCCGGGCAAACGCTGGTTGCAATGGGCTTTGTTGATGCCATTGGCCGTACCTGCCTATGTGGGGGCTTATGCATTGGTGGATTTTCTGGAATATGCCGGTCCAGTTCAAACCACGATGCGGGGTCTTTTTGGTTGGGAAAATGCTCGGTCCTATTGGTTCCCTGAAATCAGATCCCGAACCGCCGCCATTCTGGTCCTAAGCGCCGCGCTGTACCCTTATGTCTACATCCTGGCCCGCGCTGCATTTCGCGAACAAAGCTCTGCTGGATATGACGTGGCCCGGGCGCTGGGGGTTGGTCCATGGGGCCGATTTGTCCGGGTTGGTTTGCCCTTGGCGCGTCCGGCGATTGCTGCCGGGGCGATCGTTGCGATTATGGAAACCGTGAATGATTTTGGCACGGTGGATTATTTTGCGGTTCAAACCCTGACCACGGGGATTTTTTCAACTTGGTTCCAAACCCGGAACGTCGGAGGCGCGGCGCAAATCGCCACGCTTGCATTGGTTTTGATCGTCATTTGCGTGTTGTTAGAACGCTATAGCCGTCGCCGCAGCCGGTTTTTCCAGACTGCGCGCAACACGCGACCCGTCGTTGCGCACAAATTGACGGGCGTTTGGGGGGCAGGGGTCGCATTGGCGTGTTTCCTGCCGTTTGGGTTTGGGTTTGTGCTGCCTGTGGCCGTGTTGCTGACCCATGCGTCTGATTCCCATGTTTGGGCCGAACCTGGCCTGCTGGACGCCATGTGGCACACCATCTTTGTTGGCGGGGCGGCGGCGATCCTGACGGTGCTTGGCGCGTTGTTTATGGTCTATGGCGTGCGATTGTCGCAATCGCGGGTGCCACGATTGTTGATGCCGGTGACGTCGATTGGCTATGCTGCGCCGGGGGCTGTGTTGGGGTTAGGGATCCTCATTCCCATGGCGACGCTGGACAACGCAGTGGCCGATACTGTTTTGGCGTGGACGGGCTATGATCCGGGCCTGTTGATCACTGGCACGGCCGGGGCATTGGTGCTGACCTATTTTGTGCGTTTCTTTGCGATTGCGCAGGGCGCGTCCGATGCCGCATTGGGGCGCGTTGCCCCCAGTTTGTCGATGGCTTCGCGGTCGTTGGGCCGCGGTGCAGGGGACACATTACGCGAAGTGCACCTACCGTTGATTCGTGGCACCATTGGTTCGGCGCTTTTGTTGGTGTTTGTGGACTGCGTAAAGGAACTTCCGGCGACAATTTTGCTGCGTGGACCATTTAATTACGACACGCTCGCAACCCGCGTACATGAGAAGGCATCCCTTGAAAACTTGACCGATGCGGCCCCCGCAGCCTTGATCATTTGCCTCGTTGGACTGGTTGCTGTCGCTTTATTGGCGCGTGCTAATCGTTAGGGGTTGCAACCGTCATAAAACCATATTAATTCCCCGCCCAGTGCCCCTATAGCTCAGCTGGTAGAGCAACTGATTTGTAATCAGTAGGTCCGCGGTTCGAGTCCGTGTGGGGGCACCATTTCAAGTTCTCTGGGGATATTCCTAAGTTGCGATTTGCTCGCGACCTGCAACTCCTGTCGTTAAACACGTGCCAGGTACAAATTGCGTTCAGAACAGATTTCCTACTTTCCACCAACAAGAACCTTCATTTTCTCATGTGTAGTCGACTGCGATAACGACGCTGTTTAAAGAACAGGACTTGCCACTATCTGGATGCGTTCACTGGTTCCCATTAATAGCTTGAAGAATGGGACAACGAGAAAAATGCCCATATTTCTTTAATGTTGCGCGCTTTTACCAATGCTTGACACTCGTGGCATACACATACGGTCAGATTGAAACTGCTCTATTAGAAGGCGTTCAGAATGACTTTTAGGTCGCAAATTTTGACATTACTTGCCGTGCCGTTTGTTGCTTTGGTTGGAATCGGTAGCATAAAAGGCATTTCTGACTGGCAGCGTTTGCAGGCCGCACGTACAACGATCGAAACCGCAACTCTCAGTGAGGGGTTCATTAACCTTGTGCATTATTTGCAGGTCGAAAGGGGGCAGTCAGCGGTATTTGTCACATCACAAGGGCAGTTTTTATCTGAGGAATTGACGCAAACACGCCTGATCGTGGATGAGGCGCTGGCGGGAATTTCCTCAGATCATCATCCTCAAGCACTCGCAGAGTTGGGGGATATGCGTCAGGCGATCAGCGATCAACGTGTTCGGTTGGCCCAGTCGGGCGATTTTTACACAGGAATCATCAATGACCTTTTATACTTAACGGATCAAAGATTGGTGCATCAATCCAATCCAGATATGGCGCAAATTGGATCTGGGCTTGTTGCTCTTTCTTCGGCCAAAGAAGCGGCTGGACTGCTCCGTGCCACGGGCGCAACCGGGCTCGCCCTAGGGGACTTTCCGCTAGAAAGTTATCGAAAATTCTCGGATTCCGCAGCATTTGAAGCAAAACTTCTTGAAGTGGCGACTTTAACTTTGCTCGATTTTTTCCCCGAGTTAGATTTTCAGGCCTATTTATCGCAAAGTGAGTTTGAACGCTTACGTACCGCAATTCTGGAGGCTGGCCCGGAAGGGGCATTACCCAACCAAACGGCGGAACGATGGTTTGAACTGGCGACTGATTGGTTGACCTATCTTCATGCGGTCGAAGTGCAGGCCACAACTGAAATGGCCAACCTGGCCCGAATCGAAGCCCAAGCCGCGACAATCGCGCTGATGATTACTGTGATTGGCATTGCGATTTCATTGTTGGTCAGCGCGGTGATTGGGGCCCGACTGATGATGATGTTCACGTCTCAGTTTGGCGCATTACAAAGTGATCTGAATAAACTGGCGTGTAAAGAATTTGATTTTATTCCTCAAAACCAAGAGAGCAAAACTGAAATTGGCAACCTCAGCAAAGCAATGGAAATCACTCGCGAGGCTTTGGAAGAAGCGGAGCTGAAGTTGCAGCAGGTCGAAGACGCCAGAATTGCAAATCGTGGGGCCGTCGTTGGAACATTGGCAATGCATTTGGATCGACTGGCACAGCGGGATTTGAAATGTGAGATTGAAGAGGCGTTCCCCGAGGAATATGAATCATTGCGCAATAGTTTTAACGAAACCGTTGCGACGTTGAAGTCGACGATAACGGATGTGATCATCGCCGCTGCGAGCATCAGTAATGGCGCGAGCGAGATTAGTCAGGCAGCTGACGATTTATCAAAACGAACAGAAGGCCAAGCCGCAACTCTAGAGGAATCCACAACCGCATTAGAAGAGATGACCAATTCGGTTAATTCCGCAGCGGAAGGCGCCAAAAGTGTCGGCACAACAATGGCCGATGCCAGAAGCCATGCAGATCGCAGCAGTGAAATTGTTCAAGATGCCGTGTCAGCCATGACGGGTATTGCAAAATCTTCGACTGAAATTTCTCAGATCGTGAGTGTGATCGAAGATATTGCGTTCCAAACCAATCTATTGGCGCTTAACGCAGGCGTCGAAGCGGCACGCGCAGGCGAGGCAGGTCGAGGGTTTGCCGTTGTGGCCTTTGAGGTGCGCGGGCTGGCACAGCGTTCTGCTGATGCCGCAACCGAAATCAAAGACCTGATTGTTGACAGTTCTAAGCAAGTCGACGACGGCGTTGATCTGGTAGCGAAGGCGGGCGAAGCGCTCAACAGTATTATTGGGCGGGTCAACGACATTTCAGAACTGATTTCCGGCATTGCGACAGGGACGGTAGAGCAGGCAAATGGCCTTGGGGAAATCAACTCTGGTATGATGCAGTTGGAACAGGTCACTCAACAAAATGTCGCCATGGTCGAAGAGGCGACTGCAGCAGGTCATATGTTGAATGCGGATTCTCGTCGATTGTCTGAGTTGATGGCAATGTTTGACGTTGAGGTGGAGCTGGATGTTCCTGTTGCAGAACCCAAGCCCGTTCCCGCATCTGACACTGAGGAAGTAGCAGCACAGGAATCACATGAGGTGCGCGCAAAACCGAAGGACGACACTGCCAAAACCTCCAAACCGGAAAAAACGCCGGTAGTAAAAGCGCCCCCTCAGGATTCAAAGCCCGCTTATGACCCTTCTGAATGGGACGAGGTCGATGAGCCGCTACAACCTGCTCAAATGGCGCAAGGCGGCGTTTGGCACGATTTCTAAACCAGGTTTGCTTGGGATCGCTTTTGCGGTCCCATTTCCTATCCGGCAAGTTGGGGCAGGGTAGGGGCTTGCAACAGGTTACAACGAACATCGAATACCTAACCCGCAATGGGCTAGGTCGTGTTGTTGTTCAATTCAATCTAAAGGATGTCTGGAGCGGGCGAGGCGATTCGAACGCCCGACCCTAACCTTGGCAAGGTTATGCTCTACCCCTGAGCTACGCCCGCGCTTCAGACATTTTGACCATTGGAGCGGGCGAGGCGATTCGAACGCCCGACCCTAACCTTGGCAAGGTTATGCTCTACCCCTGAGCTACGCCCGCTTCCGTTGGTGAGCCGTGAGATATGAAATCACAGCGTTGGCCGCAAGAGGAAAATCACCTGTTCTGGCATTTTTCGCAAATCGGTAAATAAAAAGGGCGCTCAGATTAATCCAAGCGCCCCAATCCGTTCAAAGTGAGGTGGTTTATTCCAGTTCGATCAGCAAATCCTTTGCGTCGATCTGGCCACCGGGCTGCACATGGATGGCCGTGATGACCGCATCACGTTCCGCGTGGATGCCCGTTTCCATCTTCATCGCTTCAATTGTCAGCAGCAGGTCGCCTTGTTTGACGTTTTGACCCGCTGTCACCGCCACGGATGCCACAACACCCGGCATTGGCGCGCCAAGGTGGTTGGCATTGCCCAGTTCCGCCTGAGGGCGTTTGGCCGTGGTTGCCGCCGCTTTGCGATTTGGCACGCGAATGGTGCGGGGTTGACCGTTCAACTCAAAAAACACCTTCACTTCGCCTTCTTCGTTGGTTTCCCCAACGGCTTGCAGGCGAATTTCCAGGGTTTTGCCGGGATCAATTTCAGCGCTGATTTCGTTGCCCGGTTCCATCCCATAAAAGAACGTCTGCGTGGGCAATGTACGCACTGGGCCATAGGTCCGGTGACGGCCCATATAATCCAGGAACACCTTTGGATACATCAGATAGCCGTTCAGATCTTCGTTATCGATCTGCATCCCGTCCAATTGGGCGGACAATTCTGCACGCACGTCTTCTAGATTGACGGGCGGCAGGCTTTGGCCCGGACGATCGGTGTTTGGTTTCTCACCTTTCAGCGCCTTGGCGACGATCGCGTCAGGGAACCCACCCGGAGGCTGGCCCAGATTGCCGCGCATCATATCAATGACCGAATCCGGAAAGGCCACATCGGTCTGGGGGTCCTCAACGTCGTCGCGGGTCAGGTTTTGGCTGACCATCATCAGCGCCATGTCACCCACCACCTTCGAAGACGGCGTCACTTTGACGATATCCCCAAACATCTGGTTCACATCAGCATAGGTCTGGGCGACCTCATGCCAGCGATCCTCAAGCCCAAGGCTGCGTGCCTGTGCCTTGAGGTTTGTGAACTGGCCACCCGGCATTTCGTGCAAGTACACTTCGGATGCGGGGGCCTGAAGGCCGGATTCAAACGCCGTGTAATGGGCGCGCACCTGTTCAAAGTAGTTCGACATGTCGCGGATCGCGCCAATGTCCAACCCGGTGTCACGATCCGTGTGACGCAGGGCTTCGACGATAGAGCCAAGTGTGGGCTGCGACGTGTTGCCAGAAAAGCTGTCCATGGCGGCGTCCACAACGTCAACACCCGCATCGGCCGCAGCCAGTACCGTCGCCACAGAGGCGCCGGATGTGTCATGGGTGTGGAAATGGATCGGCAGGCCGACCTCTTCCTTCAGGGCTTTGAACAGGGCGGTTGCGGCGGGGGCTTTTAGCAGGCCTGCCATATCTTTGACGCCCAGAACATGGGCGCCGGCGGCTTCCAGCTCTTTGGCCATGCCGACATAGTATTTCAGGTCGTATTTGGACCGGTTGGCGTCAAACAAATCGCCGGTATAGCAAATTGTGCCTTCGCAGATTTTGCCACTGTCAACGACCGCATCCATGGCCACGCGCATATTTTCAACCCAGTTCAGGCTGTCAAAGACGCGGAACACATCAACGCCGGTTTCGGCGGCCTGACGGACAAATTCCTGCACCACATTGTCAGGGTAATTGGTGTACCCAACCCCGTTTGACGCGCGCAGCAACATTTGTGTCAGCAGGTTTGGCATCGCTTTGCGGATGTCGCGCAGCCGTTGCCACGGGCATTCCTGCAGGAACCGGTAGGCCACATCAAATGTCGCACCGCCCCAGCATTCAACGCTGAACAATTGCGGCAGGTTGGCCGCATAAGCTGGCGCCGCTTGGATCATGTCAATCGACCGCATGCGCGTCGCCAAAAGCGATTGATGCCCGTCCCGCATGGTCGTGTCGGTGATCAGCAATTGTTTCTGGGCTTTCATCCAGTCAGCGACCGCTTGCGGGCCTTTGGTTTCCAGCAAATTGCGGGTGCCCGGTGTGACCACATCAGATTTCAGCGCAGGCGTCCGCGCCGGTTTCACATCCGCATGAGGGCGCGGGCGGTTTTCGGTTTCGGGATGCCCATTGACGGTGATGTCGGCAATATAGGTCAGGATTTTGGTCGCGCGATCCCGACGTGCCTTAAAATCAAACAGGTCAGGGGTCTGATCGATAAACGTTGTGGAATATTCGTTTGACAAGAATGTCGGGTGTTTTAGCAGATTTTCGACAAACGCAATATTGGTGCTGACGCCGCGAATACGGAATTCCCGCAGGGCGCGGTCCATCCGGGCAATCGCCGCTTCGGGGGTTGGGGCCCATGCGGTCACTTTGGTCAGCAGGCTGTCATAATAGCGGGTGATGACCGCGCCAGAATAGGCCGTCCCACCGTCCAGACGAATGCCCATCCCGGTGGCCGAACGATATGTTTGGATCCGTCCGTAATCGGGAATAAAGTTGTTTGTCGGGTCTTCTGTTGTCACACGGCATTGCAGCGCATGCCCCTTAAGAACAACGTCATATTGGCTGGCGCAACCGGTGGCCTCGACCAGGGATTTCCCTTCGGCGATCAGGATCTGCGCGCGCACAATATCAATGCCCGTGACCTCTTCGGTGACGGTGTGTTCCACCTGAACGCGGGGGTTCACCTCGATGAAATAGAATTCACCTGAATTCATATCCATCAGGAATTCGACCGTCCCGGCACATTCATAATTCACATGCTGGCAGATTTTTTTGCCAAGATTACAGATCGCTTCGCGCTGGGTGCCGGACAAATAAGGGGCAGGGGCGCGTTCAACGACTTTTTGGTTGCGGCGTTGAACCGAACAATCCCGTTCCCAAAGATGGTAAATCTCACCGTTGCTATCGCCCAGGATCTGAACCTCGACGTGGCGTGCGCGGGTGATCATCTTTTCCAGATAACCTTCCCCATTGCCAAAGGCGGCTTCCGCTTCGCGACGGCCTTCCAGTACCTTTTCTTCCAGCTCGTCTTCGCCATAAATCGGGCGCATACCGCGACCGCCACCACCCCAAGACGCCTTGAGCATCAGGGGATAGCCAATTTCGGCGGCTTGTTTTTTGATCAGCTCCATGTCATCGCCCAGCACATCTGTCGCTGGAACCACGGGAACGTCTGCTTGAATGGCAACCTGACGTGCGCTGGCTTTGTCGCCCAAAGCGCGCATGGTTTCGGCTTTGGGGCCAATGAACGTGATGCCGTTTTCTGCACAGGCGTCAACAAAGTCAGGGTTCTCAGACAACAGCCCATAACCTGGGTGGATTGCATCGGCGCCACATTCCTTGGCGACCCGGATGATTTCTTCGATAGAAAGATAAGCCGCGACAGGGCCTAGATTTTCGCCAATTCGATAAGCTTCATCAGCTTTGAACCGGTGCAATCCCAGTTTATCCTCTTCGGCATAAACGGCGACGGTTTTTTTACCCATCTCATTGGCGGCCCGCATGATGCGGATGGCAATTTCGCCGCGATTGGCGATCAGAATCTTCTTGAAATCTGGCACGATATCTTCCCCTAGTTCAGGCGCAGCGCGACTATGAACATTCTTTATCCGGTGTAAACCGGGTATTTTTGGGTAGTAAAACCTTGCCAATGCAACGATTTAGCACAAAGCCTTTGAATTTGTGGACTTGTCTGAAATGCAGGGCTTTTACGCCGCGTCACCTTTGGTTGTCGGAATAGGAAATATTCCATCTTCTTTTGCCAAAACAACCTGATTTCGCCCTTGTGTTTTGGCTTGGTACAGGGCGCGATCTGCAGAATTCATCAGATCCTGCGGTAGATCCCCGTGGTCGGGGAACATAGCGACACCTACAGATATTGTAATATGTGGCAGCTCCCGCTCTCCGTATCTAACGGCGATGGCACTGACGGCCTCTCTGACTTCGTCGGCCCGTTTCATCATCTGTTTTTGGTCGAGCTTTGGAATAAGAAGCATGAACTCTTCTCCGCCGAACCGACAGGCCACCTCATCCCCGTTGCAGCCTTGTTCCAAAACGCCACCGACGGCGCGTAGCACCATATCACCGGCATCATGGCCGTGATTGTCGTTGAACTTTTTGAAGTCATCCACGTCAATTGAGACGATCGACAGAGGTTCGTCATTGCGTTCTGATCGGCGGATCAGACGGCGCAACGATTCCGTTAGATGACGGCGGTTGAACAAACCCGTCAATGGATCGCGGATCGACTGATCCTGCAATTGATCCCGCATTCTAACATTAGCAATGGCCATTGAAATCTGTTCGGCAGTCAACCGCGCCAGTTTTCGGCTGGTTTCAAATTGTTCGATTGAAACGCCTTCGATGGCGCGCAGATGCAACAATCCAATCGTTTCACCATGCGCCAGAATTGGGATGCAATAATAGGGTCTCTTGTCGTTATGAGAGACATGCCCACAGGAAAAATTTACCTCGCTTTGGCCGTAATAATAAGGTCTACCACGTCGCAACCCCCAGCATTCATCGGGGTGGATGTGGTCACGGTGATCCCCGTTGTTCCAGCTGACAGAGCCATCCAAAACATCCCGTGAATTGGAATAAACGTAAAGCGAACCCTCACAATCGGGCAGCAGATTGGTCATAAAACTGGCCACCATGTCAAATAATTCCGACAAGGATTTTGAGCTTTGCAACCACTCGTTAAGTTCGCTGATCAGCTTCACTTCGCGGGCCAGACTGATTTGGTTATCAACCCATTTCCGTTCGCGATCCGCCTGTTTTTGAAACACACGTTCCTGATGACGCGCAGAGCGATAAATGAACGTCAGGCTGATCAGCAACGTTATGACGATAAAAGCTTGAACCGCGATTAAGCCTGTTCTGATACGGCCAATAAATGTGTCGTGCAGCGACGTAAAATCTGACGCAAAATGCACCATTCCGATTAATTGGCCACGTTCAATCAACGGGTAATACACGTGAAATACGGCATGACCGCTTTCTTCGTTATGCGTACTTGGATCCTCAAAACCTTGATGGTCAAGTCCACCATGGGGAACATGGACCAGATCATAGCAGGGTTCACCTGTCGTTAAGACTTCATGATACCCCATATTGTCGATCACTGATCCTTTGGCCGTGTCGTGGTTATTGGACCACATCACGGTGCCATCAATCCGGATCAATGTGATGCTAAACACATCCGAGGTCTGCGCTGCGGCTTGCAAAAACACGTCTTCTTCAAACGTAACCTCACCCGTTTCGACAATTTCGGGCAGGCGGGTTAGATTAGCCTGCATGCGACCAATCCACATTTCAGCCTGCGCAGGCACGCCGGTATGCAGCATCCAATGCACAATCGGCTGGGGCAACGTGCGGGTGATGAAAAACGAAGCAACTCCTAATAGAGCAAGCAAGCTACCGATCAAAATGGGACGCATTTTGACCCGATGTCGTTCAACATCGATCGGAGAATTTTGATCAATCTGTTTCATGGATTACGCCCTGTTCGTCTTTAGTATTCGACATCGCGCATTAACATTTCGCTAATTTGTGCGAATTCTGACCGAAAAGTTGCGAACATTCGGGGAACACCTCTTTTATCGCGGGGCTCCAACGGGTAGGTTGCAGCATGAGCAGCTATTCCGAAGAAGAGGCCTTTGAGGCCGCGATTCCCTTGTCACGTCAGGCCATGTCTGCGCGTCCCACGCCCTATTTAGATGGGCTAAACCCCGCGCAGCGCGATGCCGTTGAGGCGTTGGATGGGCCGGTTTTGATGCTGGCTGGGGCAGGCACGGGTAAAACCAAGGCGTTAACCACCCGGATTGCGCATCTGTTTGTGACCGGGCGCGCACGTCCAAACGAAGTGCTGGCTGTGACCTTTACCAACAAAGCGGCGCGCGAAATGAAGGTGCGTGTTGGGGATCTGATGGGGCAAACCGTCGAAGGCATGCCTTGGATGGGGACGTTTCATTCGGTTTGTGTCAAATTGCTGCGGCGTCATGCGGAATTGGTCGGGTTGAAATCAAACTTTACGATCCTTGATACAGACGATCAAAACCGGCTGCTAAAACAGTTGATTATTGCCGCGAAGATTGACGAAAAACGCTGGCCTGCCAGAATGTTATCGGGCGTTATTGATGCATGGAAAAACCGGGCTTGGATGCCCGATGCGGTTCCGTCTGCCGAAAGCGGGGCGTTTGATGGCCGCGGCGTCGAGCTTTATGCGCAATACCAGCAACGCCTGCGCGAACTGAACGCGACGGATTTTGGTGATTTGCTGATGCATATGGTGGTGATTTTTCAACGCCACGAAGATATTTTGCAGCAATATCAACGCTGGTTTCGCTACATTTTGGTGGATGAATACCAAGATACAAACGTGGCGCAATATTTGTGGCTGCGGCTGTTGGCGCAAGGGCATAAAAACATCTGTTGCGTTGGGGATGATGACCAGTCGATTTATGGCTGGCGCGGTGCGGAAGTGGGCAATATCCTACGGTTTGAAAAGGATTTTCCGGGGGCCAAGGTGGTGCGGTTGGAGCAAAATTATCGCTCAACCCCGCATATTCTGGCTGCGGCATCTGGTGTGATTTCGGGCAATACCGGGCGTCTGGGCAAAGAGCTTTGGACGGAGGCCGAAGAGGGCGAAAAGGTGCGTCTGATCGGCCATTGGGACGGCGAAGTCGAAGCGCGCTGGATTGGAGAAGAGATCGAGGCTATGCAACGCGGCACTCGAAGTATGTCGCCTATGTCATTGGATCATATGGCGATTTTGGTTCGTGCATCACACCAAATGCGCGCCTTTGAGGATCGGTTTTTAACGATCGGGTTGCCCTATCGCGTTATCGGTGGGCCGCGTTTCTATGAGCGCATGGAAATCCGCGATGCGATGGCTTATTTCCGGCTGGCCGTGTCGCTAGAGGATGATTTGGCGTTTGAGCGGATCGTTAATACGCCAAAACGCGGATTGGGCGATAAGGCGGTGCAAACCATTCAATCCGCAGCGCGCAGCAATGGTGTTTCTTTGGTCGAGGGTGCCAGATTGGCCGTGCAGGGCGGTTTGATAAAAGGCAAAGGGGCCAAAGCGTTAGCCGGGCTTGTTCAAGCGCTGGATCGCTGGCATGGACAGGTTGTCAATGAGGCCGACACCCATGTGGAACTGGCTGAAATGGTGCTGGATGAAAGCGGCTACACGACGATGTGGCTGAATGACAAAACCCCTGAGGCGCCCGGACGGCTAGAGAACCTTAAGGAATTGGTTAAAGCCCTTGAAAACTTTGAGAATTTACAAGGTTTTCTAGAACATGTCAGCCTGATCATGGACAACGAAACCGAGGAATCCGGGGAAAAGGTCACGATCATGACGTTGCACGGGGCCAAGGGGCTGGAATTTCCGGCGGTGTTTCTACCGGGTTGGGAAGATGGGCTATTTCCATCGCAACGCAGCATGGATGAATCCGGTCTAAAAGGATTAGAAGAAGAGCGTCGGCTGGCCTATGTGGGGATCACGCGGGCGGAACAAATCTGTACGATTTCGTTTGCTGCGAACCGGCGGGTTTATGGCCAATGGCAGAGCCAGATGCCGTCGCGTTTCGTTGATGAATTGCCGGCGGAACATGTGGATGTGTTGACGCCTCCGGGGCTGTTTGGCGGGGGATATGGTGGAGAAACCACTGCCACTTCGGATCTGCATGACCGCGCAGCAGAGGCGAATGTTTACAATTCGCCGGGCTGGAAACGATTGCAAGCGCGATCCAACATGCGCCCGTTGACCCAGCCGCAAACCAGCCGCAGCAATGTGATTGATATGGATGCGGTTGCATCCTTTACGGTTGGGGACCGGGTGTTTCACCAGAAATTTGGCTATGGCGAAATCATGGGGATCGAAGGCGACAAGCTGGAAATCGAATTTGACAAAGCGGGCAGCAAAAAGGTTGTTGCCAAGTTTATCGTCGCAGCGGACCGCGCCGATGATGTGCCGTTTTAGCCGGATTCCCCTGTAATCAAGGGCTTAAGGATCGGCCATAGGGTCAAGACCAGCAGTGCCGCCATGGTGACATTAAAGGCGCGCAATCGTCCTGATGTGCCCAACCAGGCACGTATTTTGGTGCCCATCCATGCCCAGACCGCAACGGATGGCCAATTGATCGAAACGAACACCAGCGCCACAAACACCGCGCCGATCCAGCCTGCATTGTCCGGGCTGTAATTGGTTTGGGCGGTGATCGCCATATAGATGGCTTTGGGATTGACCCATTGGAACGCGGCCGCCTGAAAAAAGGTAAAGGGTTTCCCCGTCGGTTCCACGTCTGACGGCGGCGCGGCGCAGGCGATTTTCCATGCGAGATAGAGCAGATAGAGCGAACAAACCAAGCTGAGCGCGGTTTTTAGCCATGGCAATGTGTCAAACAATTGCAGCAGACCCAGCCCTAAAACCAGCACCATGAACCCATGGCCCAGCGAAATCCCAAACATATGGGGCAGGGAGCGCCGCAAGCCATAATTGGCACCAGACGCCATCAGCATCAGGTTATTTGGCCCAGGTGTGATCGAGGACGTAAAGGCAAACAGCATCAAAGCCGGAAGAAGTTCATATGTCATGGTTGCAATAATGCGGTAAGTAACGGCAAATGAAATTGCAAAGATGCCGGTAAATTAAGAAAGGATGCAATAAATGTCGGACAAAGACCGCATTATTGACGAGATATTGCGCTGCCTTTCAGCGGATGGCCGGATGAGCAACCTTGAGTTGGCAGAGCGGGTTGGATTGTCGCCATCTGCATGTTTGCGCCGGGTGCAGGAATTGGAACGCAAAGGTGTGATAAAGGGCTATCGCGCGCGGCTCGACCCGGACCAAACCGGGCGGGGCTATTTGGTTTACGTGACTGTTGGATTGGCCGAACACACAAAAGAAGCCCAATTGGGGTTTGAACGCGCCATGCAAAATGCGCCAGAGGTCAGTGAATGCCACAATGTAGCGGGCGTTTTCGAATATCTGCTGCGCGTCGAAACGGCGGATATGCAGGCTTATAAACGGTTTCATACGGATTGTTTGGGAACGGTGCCGCATGTGCGATCGATCACATCCTATATGGTGATGGGGTCCCCCAAAGACGCGCGATCCTAAGGGGAGGGGGCAAAACCCTTGACGTGATACCATTTGGTTTCGTATTGATGTGGTACCAAATGGAATCATATCGGAGGGCCTATGCCACATTCCCCCAGATCCGAAACCCATCCGCCGGACGTGTTCAAAGCGCTCGCTGATCCGACGCGGCGATCGATCCTGAAAATCCTGTCAGGCAATGAAATGACCATCGCGCAGGTGGCCGGAAATTTCGACATGACCCGCGCGGCCGTGAAAAAACACCTGAATATTCTGAACGATGGCGGGCTGATTACAACCCGCGCAGCAGGGCGCGAGGTTTTTAATGCGCTGTCGCCGCATGGGTTGCAGCCTGTACGCGATTGGTTGGGGTATTTCGACCAATTCTGGGACGACGCCCTGAGTGATCTAAAATCTGCCATCGAAACAGACCTACCTCAATCCAATCCAAAAACCACATCCGGAGAGACCCAAAATGACTGATCAAATCATTCGCAAATCCATCCATCTACGGGCCAGCCAACAACAGGTTTGGGCCTTTTTGACCGATCCCGATAAGCTGTCGCAATGGTTCCACAAACCCCAAGCGCCGCTCAAGGCGGGCGAACCTTATCAGGTGATCAAGAAAGACAGCGAGGAACGATTGATGTGGGGCAATGTGTTGCGCGCGGATCCGTTCACCCGGCTCACATATGAATTTTCCATCCATATCATGGCGGAAACCGTCAGCATTGTGGATTGGACCCTGACCCCGGTCGACGGGGGCGTGATGCTGTCGCTGGAACATACCGGCCTGCCAGCGGGGGCCGAAGGATACGGTTTGGTGCTGGCGCTGGACGAAGGGTGGGACAAACATCTTGGAACATTGCGGGGGCTGACCTGACCGCGAAAACAGGTCCAGACATAAAAAAACGACGACGCCAGGGAGGAGGAGAGGCGTCGCCGTTCATTCGACGACCAGATCAGGGAGGAGGAGAGACCCAGTCGTATTCTGTTTTGGTTGAATGCGGCGACACCAGGGAGGAGGAGAGGTGTCGCCGCTTCAGGTTTTGCGGCCCGCTCAGGGAGGAGGAGAGAGCGAACCGCTTGTCAGAACTCTCAGGGAGGAGGAGAGAGAGTTCCGAGCTCTTGATTACGTGTTATAAGCCGCTTCCATTGCGATCGCCTTAATACCTGACCGTGAAATGCCCAAATCGTTCAGTTCACGTGTGGACAGGCTTTCCAGCTCGTTAACGGTTGAGCGGTATACTTGGTAGGCTGCGTAGCGGGCCTTCAATGCATTTAGGGTTAACGCCGCGCGGTCGCGGATTGGGGTGCTGATTGCAGCTGTGTTTGTTGCGTATGCCATCTTGGTCGTCTCGTTTTATGCGTTTCAAAGCGCTTGCGCTGTGCTGTTAGCGATTAACATAAGCATATGCTGCGCATGCACAATGAAAGTATTAACAATGCCGCTATGCAGAAAATGCATATGAAGAACGCGCTTATAAAATGTGCAAAATCATATAATTAACCCTGATCTTGGTTAATTTGCGGGCCGAATCGTGATCGGGCACGTGCATCCCCCTAAAACCTGTGCGACGTATAGGTCAAATCAAGGGGAAAGGCTGAACATGAGCATCACCAAAGAACAGATTCTGGACGTTCTGGCGCGGATCGAACTGCCCGAAGGTGGCAATCTAGTGAGTCGCGATCTGGTGCGCGCGGTCAATATTCAGGGAAATTCAGTGCGATTCGTGATCGAAGCTGAGGATGCGACCAAAGCCCGGCAGATGGAATCGGCTCGATTGGCAGCGCAAGAGGCTGTTCAGGCCATGGATGGTGTGGATGCGGTTTCGGTTGCTCTTACGGCCCATATGCCTGCAGGTGCTGCCAAACCCGCCGCCCCTAAAACGCCGGCCGGGGATCCGCCTAGCCTTAAGGTTGGTCGTCACCCCACACCGCAGGCCGGCCCTCAGGGGGTGCCGGGTGTGGATCGCATCATCGCCGTTGGATCCGGCAAAGGCGGCGTTGGCAAATCCACCGTGTCGTCGAACCTCGCGGTGGCTTTGGCCCGTGAAGGGCGCAAAGTGGGGCTGCTGGACGCCGATATTTATGGCCCGTCCCAGCCGCGCATGATGGGCGTGTCCAAACGGCCGTCGTCACCGGATGGCAAAACCATCATCCCATTGCAGGCCCATGGCGTCACCATCATGTCAATCGGTCTGATGGTTGAGCCCGAAAAGGCCGTTGTCTGGCGTGGGCCCATGCTGATGGGCGCGTTGCAGCAGATGCTGGGGCAGGTGCAATGGGGTGAATTGGACGTTCTGATCGTCGATCTGCCGCCGGGCACTGGCGATGTGCAGCTGACTTTGTGTCAGAAAACCCAACTGACTGGCGCTGTGGTGGTGAGCACCCCGCAGGATGTGGCGCTGTTGGATGCCCGCAAGGCGTTGGACATGTTTAAAACCCTGAACACACCGGTTCTGGGCATGGTCGAAAACATGAGCACTTATATATGTCCCAAATGCGGACACGAAGCGCATCTGTTTGGCAATGGTGGTGTTGCCGCCGAAGCCGAAGCGCTGGACCTGCCATTCCTGGGCGCGTTGCCGCTGGATCTGGATACACGGCTGGCGGGTGATAGCGGAGCGCCGATTGCCACGGGTGACGGCCCGATGGCGGATGCCTATCGCGCCTTGGCGCGGCGCTTTATCGAAGGCGGCATGGGCTAGGGCCTAGTCCCACCAGAAAAACCAATAGGTGCTGCGCATACGATCCGCCGCCAAGGCACCTATTGACCCCACCCCCTGATACACAATGTCATTATCATAGTGAAAATGCTCAATCGCCAGATTGATGCCGTCCTCATTGGTGTTGGGCTGACGCGGGGCCCATAATTCCATCACGTCTGTCGATATGACAATTGGCTCTGCCCCATAGCGATCATGCCAATCCCGCAGGGCGGCCACATGATATTCTGGGCTCGGGTTTTCGTTCCAACCGCCAAAACGCAAATAGGCCGGGGCTTCCCAAGAGTTTTCCGTCGGTAAAATGGCAATCACCACCTGATCATAGGGGCGGTTGGTTTGCCAATCCTCATAACCAATCGGGGTAATCGTGGCTGGATAGAATAACGGGATGCGCCCGATCAATTCATCATCCAGAGCCAGCGGATCATAGGCTTCTAGCTCTGCGATATCGGCGGCGTCGCCATTTTCGCGCAGCCATTCCAGATAGCGATCCCATTCTGCCTGTCGCGACGCATAAAGATCACTGGGATGGTTCAAATCCGCGGATAGGGCGATGTATTCAGCGGGGGTATGCGGGTGAAACTCGGCGTAGTCCGGAGAAAACGCGTCAGCGACGTTACTAAAGTCATCAATGGACCCCAAAATGACCGGTGTTCCCGGCGCATCGCGCAGGCGGCGCCATTCTTGTTCGGCCTCGGCCCCCGAAACAATCAATGTGGGGTAGGGGAAATGGGATTGCTCTGCCCAAATGGGGCTGGCGCAGGTCAAAGCCAGAAAAACGGCGCTCGATTGCATCAAATCTCTTTTGTGTCAGGGCCTTTATGGTCTGGGGCAGGTTAGAAAATGGGATTGGGGTCTTCAAGTTGGGAAATTCTGGAACCTCAGGCGTGGTTTCGAATCAACAGCTCGTGAAATTACGTGAAATATGGGTGAATCGCATGGGAATGCCCCCTATATGAGGGTGGGATTGGATGGGAAATGGGGTGTTTTCCGTGGTTCGCCCCATTTTTTCGGGATTTTATGGAACTTTTTGGCCCACTATATGTTGCGTTTGGTATCGGCGAATTCTGCATTTTTTCGCCAAATTTGTTTCGAAATGACACTATATGTTGTTTTTGCTGCCCCGCAGAAACAGGATGTGGTGCCATGAATTCCCAAGAAATCCATTGCTTCCCATGATTTCCCAAGGCATAAACATCACAAGGAAGACGGGCAGACAAACAAACCGGGGCAAAAGAACCCCAACGGCGAAAAGTCAGGTTTCATACAGGCGCCCCCATTCCTTGAACAAAGAGATCCGGCGCGCGAGCGAGCAGACATCCCCCCAGGTGGCGCGCGCAGCTGGACATCCCGCAAGGGACGAGGTCGGCGGATTGATCAGTGGCAGCAGATCAATCCGCCGTTTTCCTTTCCGGGACATGAATTGAATTGACGGCAAAAGGGACGTTGGGACCGTGGCACTGAGCTTTAGAGGCGAATTCAACCAAAAGGTTGACAGCAAGGGACGCATGTCGATCCCGGCTGATTTTCGTCGTGTGCTCGAAGATGGTGATGAGCGTTGCCCCGAAAACCCCCTGCCACGCATGGTTGTGTTGTACGGCCCCCATCTTCAGGGATGCCTCCACGCCTATACTATCGAAGCCATGGCCGAGATCGAAGCAGACATCAAAAAATTGCCCCGAGGATCCGCTGCGCGCAAACAGGCCAGTCGGATGATCCTTGGGAAATCTTGGGAAACCGAGGTTGACAAAGATGGTCGCATCGTATTGCCCAAAGATCGCCGTGAACAAATCGGTCTGATCGGCGAAACCAAGATGGTGGCCATGGGCGACTATTTCGAAATCTGGAGCGCCGAGACCTATGCAGAGGTTGAGGCGGCAGAAGAAGAAGCGTTCTTGTCGGACATGCCAGATGGGTTTGATCCGCTATCCCTATTAGATGGCGCGGAGGTCTGAGCCATGTCTGACGCTGCTGCCACAGCTGATAAGAAACCCCATATTCCGGTCCTGATCCGCCCCTTGATTGCCGCCGTATCGCCGGTTTCTGGCACGTGGTTGGACGGGACATTTGGGGCAGGGGGCTATTCCCGCGAACTGATCAAGGCAGGCGCTGACAAAGTGATCGGCGTGGATCGCGATCCGCTGGCCTTTGAAATGGCCGCACCGTGGATCGGTGATTTTCCAAATATCGAAATGGTCGAAGGCACGTTTTCGCGGCTGGATGAATATGGGGCCGATTTGGACGGGGTTGTTCTGGATCTGGGCGTGTCATCGATGCAGTTGGATTTGGCGGAACGTGGGTTTTCGTTCATGCGCGACGGACCGCTGGATATGCGCATGTCCCAAGACGGGCCATCAGCGGCGGATTTGGTGAACAATGCCGATGAATCCGTGATCGCCAGCGTGTTGTTTCAATATGGCGAAGAGCGCGCCAGCCGCCGGATCGCCAAAGCGATTGTCGCGGCGCGCCCGTTCCACACCACGTTGCAACTGGCCGACGTGATTGAAAAATGTCTGCCGCGCAAAAAGCCCGGTCAAAGCCATCCAGCTACGCGCAGTTTTCAGGCGCTGCGCATTGCGGTAAACAATGAATATGGCGAATTGGCCCAAGGGCTGATGGCCGCCGAACGGGCGCTGAAACCCGGCGGTTTGTTGGCTGTGGTGACGTTCCATTCGGTCGAGGATCGCATGGTTAAACGGTTTTTCCAGCATCGCGCTGGCAAATCCCAAAGCGTCAGCCGCTATGCGCCCGAAATTGAACAGGCCGCACCGGCCTTTGATATTCTGACCCGCAAAGCGGTGGGTCCAGGCGACGAAGAACTGGCTGAAAATCCGCGGTCGCGGTCAGCCAAGCTGCGGGTTGCGCGGCGAACCAAAGCCCCCGCAGAGGGGATAAGTGAACAAGGCATGGCCAAGACGTTGGGCATGCCGGTGGTAAAGGGGATGGTGTGATGCGGAGCGTTTTTTACGTTTTCTCAGCGCTGGCAGTGATTGGGCTGGCCTATTGGGCCTATAACGAAAACTATCGAACACAAGCGTCGTTGAAAGACGTCCGTGGTCTGCATCGTGACATCGGGGCGGCCCATGAACGGCTGGCGATATTGCGCGCAGAATGGGCCTATTTGAACCGCCCCGACCGTCTGCGTGATCTGGCTGAACTGAATTTTGAACGTCTGGAACTGATGGAACTGATGCCGGATGCCTTTGGTCAATTGGATCAGGTGTCGTTTCCGCTGGCGCCGATTGTGCCGATTGAGGGCGGCGTGATGGTGTCCAGCGACAATGCAGAGGTGGACCCGCTATGATCCGCAAACCGCTTCGCCCGCTGGCGTCTATTCTGCGCGCCCGCGCAGAAGGCGAAAACCCCGATGACATCGCGGCGGAAAATCTGCGCCGCCGCCACGAAGACATGCGTGACAAATCCCGCAAACGCGCCGAAGGCCGCCTGCTGATGCTGGGCGTGGCCTTTATGGGGCTGTTTTTGGTTGTGGGGGCCAAAATGGGTGCCCTTTCTGCGTCTGACCCACGTGAACCACAGGCTGCGGCCCATGGCAGTCAGATTTTGGCGCAACGTTCTGATATTGTGGATCGCAATGGCCGCATTTTGGCCACCAATATCGAAACCTACAGCCTATATGCGCATCCGCGCGACATGATTGACCCCACCGCTGCCGCCATGGGGCTGGCCGAAATTTTCCCAGAGCTGAAAACCGAAGAACTGGTCGAAGATTTCAACGGCGAACGGGCGTTTTTGTGGATCAGGCGTCAGATCAGCCCCGAACAGATGCAGGCTGTGCATGATCTGGGCGAACCGGGTCTGTTGTTTGGGCCACGTGAAATGCGGCTTTATCCCAATGGCAACCTGGCGGCGCATATTCTGGGCGGCGCGTCTTATGGTCGCGAAGCCGTTGCCAGCGCCGAAGTGATCGGTGTGGCGGGCGTTGAAAAACGGTTTGATGATTTTCTGCGCGATCCCTCTAACGAAGGCGCGCCGTTGCAATTGTCGATCGACTTGACCGTGCAGGACGCATCAGAACGGGTGCTGCAGGGCGGCATGATGCTGATGAATGCCAAAGGCGCGTCATCGGTTTTGATGGATGTGCATACCGGCGAAATCATTTCCATGGTGTCACTGCCTGACTTTGATCCCAATGATCGCCCGCAGGTTTTGACGACCGGTGACCAATCCGACAGCCCGCTGTTTAACCGCGCGGTGCAAGGTGTGTATGAACTGGGATCGGTGTTTAAAATCTTTGCCGTGGCGCAGGCCAACGAACTGGGATTGCTGAACGCGAATACGATGATCAACACCCAAGGTCCGCTGCAATGGGGCCGGTTCCGCATTCGGGATTTCCACGATTACGGCCGCGAATTGACCGCGACGGATGTGATCGTGAAATCGTCCAATATCGGCACCGCCCGGATTGCCATGCAGATCGGCGGCGAACGCCAGCGCGATTTTCTGGGCGAATTGGGCCTGCTCGAAGCAACGCCTGTTGAAATGGCCGAAGCGTCCTCTGGGCGGCCTTTGTTGCCCCCAAACTGGTCGGAAATTTCCACCATGACCATTTCATATGGCCACGGTATATCCACATCGCCTGTGCATCTGGCGGCGGCTTATGCGTCGGTTCTGAATGGCGGCACGCGGGTAGAACCCACATTGCTGCGCCGCGATGCTGTGCAAAATGGTCCGCGCGTTGTGTCTGAACAAACATCCGCCATGGCCCGCATGATGCTACGCGAAGTGGTGGTGCGCGGCACCGCATCCTTTGGCGAAGTGCCCGGCTATGAGGTGGGGGGTAAAACCGGCACCGCCGACAAACCCCGCGAAGGCGGTGGCGGCTATTACGACGACAAAGTCATCGCCACCTTTGCCAGCGTGTTTCCGGCCAATAATCCACGTTATGTTTTGATCGTAACATTGGATGAACCGGTGGAATCATCGGGCGATCAACCGCGCCGCACCGCGGGCTGGACCGCCGTGCCGATTGCAGCGGAAATGATCCGCCGTGTGGCACCATTATTAGGTCTCAGACCAGAAGTTGAATCCCTTGCGCCGACCAGTGTATCACTCACCTCAAATTGAGGTGGGCGAACATGACACAAAATACATCCTTTGACCGTACGGCAACCCTGTCAGATCTGGGATTGACCGCAATGGGCGGGCGCGACGTGACAATTACGGGCATCACCGTGGACAGCCGCGAAGTGGCGCCGGGGTATTTGTTTGTGGCCCTGCCGGGCACCAATGTACATGGCGGCGAATTTATCCAATATGCGCTGCGCCAACAGGCCGGCGCGATCCTGACGGATGCAACAGGCGCACAAATCGCCGCGGATGAGCTGGCCGAATCCGATGCCGCGTTGATCATCGCAGAAGACCCCCGTCAGACCTTGGCCCAAACGGCCAGCCTGTGGTTCGGGCCCCATCCCAGCAATGTGGTGGCGGTCACTGGCACCAATGGCAAAACATCTGTCAGCACATTTTGCCGTCAAATCTGGCTTGCGCTAGAAGAAAACGCCGTCAATCTGGGCACAACTGGCGTCGAAGGGTTCTGGTCCCATCCGTTAAAACACACCACGCCCGAACCTATTACGCTGCACCGGGTTCTGGCGCAGGCCCTGGCCCATGATGTGACCCATGTCGCCATGGAGGCATCTTCGCACGGGTTGGATCAGCGGCGGCTGGACGGGATCATGCTCAGCGCGGCGGGGTTCACCAATTTCACGCAGGACCATCTGGATTACCACGAAACCTTTGAGGCGTATTTTGACGCCAAAATGGGGCTGTTTTCGCGGGTCCTGCCCGAAGACGGCGTGGCGGTGATCAATATGGACGATCCCAAAGGCCCCGATGTGGTCAAAATCGCCGAAGCCCGCGGCCAAGAGGTGATCGGCGTGGGCCGCAACCCGGCTGCGCGTCTGCAATTGCTAACCCAGCGTTTTGATGGCACCGGACAAGAGCTGCGATTTGACTGGCAAGGGCAGAAATACGTCACACGGCTGAACTTGGTCGGTGGGTTTCAGGCCGACAATGTGTTGCTGGCCGCTGGGCTGGTGATCGCATCGGGCGCTGACCCCGAAGAGGTGTTTGACGTGCTGCCGGATCTGACCACCGTGCGGGGCCGGATGCAGCGCGCAGGCATGCGCGACAATGGCGCGGCGGTGTTTGTTGATTACGCCCACACACCCGATGCGGTGGCCACGGCACTTCAGGCGCTGCGCCCGCATGTGATGGGGCGGATCGTTGCCATCATTGGGGCGGGTGGGGATCGCGACACAACCAAACGGCCATTGATGGGGCAGGCGGCGGCGGAATGGGCCGATATCGTGATTGTCACCGACGACAATCCCCGCTCAGAGGATCCGGCCACCATTCGTGCGGCGGTTCTGTCTGGCGCGGCGGATGCGATCGAAGTCGGGGATCGTGCCGAAGCGATCCTGCGCGGCGTGGATATGCTGGAACCCGGCGATGCGCTGTTGATTGCGGGCAAAGGCCATGAAACCGGGCAGATCGTCGGGGACGACGTGCTGCCCTTTGATGATGTGGAACAAGCAAGCGTGGCCGTGGCTGCGCTGGATGGCCGGATATGAATGACATGACGTTGTGGACCAGCGCCGAAGCGGCAGAGGCAACGGGCGGAACTGTGACCTGCGACTGGGTGGCCAATGGCGTGTCCATCGACACCCGCACGATCCAACCGGGTGATTTGTTTGTCGCCCTCAAAGCGGCGCGTGACGGGCATGATTTCGTCGCCAATGCGCTGGCCGCTGGGGCCGGGGCGGCCTTGGTTACGCATATCCCGGAGGGGGTGGATGAAAACGCGCCGCTGTTGATCGTCGCAGATGTTCTGGAAGCGCTAGAGGCCATGGGCCGCCACGCCCGGGCACGCACAAGTGCACGTGTGGCCGCGATCACCGGATCGGTTGGCAAAACATCGACCAAAGAAATGTTGCGCGCCGCGCTGGCCGGGCAGGGCAATATTCACGTCGCCGAAGCCAGTTACAACAACCATTGGGGCGTGCCGCTGACGCTGGCGCGGATGCCGGCAAACACCGATTACGCCGTGCTGGAAATGGGCATGTCCAATCCCGGCGAAATTGCACCGCTGTCCAATATGGGCAAACCGCATGTGGCCATGGTCACCACCGTCGCCGCCGCTCATCTAGAGGCGTTTGAGGGTCTGGACGGGATTGCCCGCGAAAAGGGATCCATCTGTCAGGGGTTAGAACCCGGCGGCGTGGCGGTCCTGAACGGGGATCTGCCCACCAGTGACATTCTGCGCGATGCCGCAAACGGGTTTGACATACAGACCTTTGGCCAAAACGCAGCCAATGATTGGCGGCTGGACAACATCGCGATCACACCGGGTCAAACCACCGCCCAAGGGCAGGGGCCCAACGGGGCATTTGACCTGTTGATCAGCACCGAAGGCGCGCATTTTGCCGTCAATGCCATCGGCGCGTTGGCCGTGGCACAGGCGCTGGGGGCTGATTTTGACGCCGCCTTGGCGGGGATTGCCAATTGGTTGCCCCCAACCGGGCGTGGCACCCGTGAAGTTCTGAGCCTACCGACGGGTGACATTGACCTGATCGATGACGCGTTTAACGCCAATCCCACATCGCTGACTGCGTCACTGGGCATTTTGGCCGCGCTTGCCCCCAAACCGGGCGGGCGTCGGGTGGCGGTTCTGGGCGATATGCTGGAACTGGGACCACATGAGGCGGCGATGCACCGCGACATTGCCAATGATCCGTCTATGGCCGCCATTGACGTGGTGCATTGTGCCGGATTGCGGATGAAACACCTGTTTGACGCGCTGCCTGCCGACAAACGTGGCCAATGGGGCGAAACCGCAGATGTGCTGGCGCAAAGTGCGGCAAATCTGGTGCAGCCGCGGGATATTGTCCTGATCAAAGGATCAAAGGGCTCTTATGTGTCGCGCGTCGTTGACGCCCTGCGCAAATCGGGGCATGCGACCCCCAAGAAAAACGAAGAGGGTTGAATATATGTTGTATTGGTTGACGGCACTGTCGGATGGCGGGGATTTCTTTAACTTGTTCCGCTATATTTCGTTCCGCGCAGGCGGGGCGTTTATGACGGCGCTGATCTTTGGGTTTGTGTTTGGCAAACCGCTGATCAACGTGTTGCGCCGCAAACAAGGCAAAGGCCAACCCATTCGTGATGACGGCCCCGAAGGCCATTTCGTCAAAGCCGGCACCCCCACCATGGGTGGGCTGCTGATTGTGGGGGCGTTGTTGACGTCCACGCTGTTATGGGCGCGGCTGGACAACCCGTTTATCTGGATCGTGCTGTTTGTAACCATGTCCTTTGCGTTGATCGGGTTTGCCGATGATTATGCCAAGGTCAGCAAACAAAACACCGCCGGTGTTTCTGGCAAAATCCGCATCCTGTTGGGGCTGGTTATTTCCGCCATTGCCGGGTTCTGGGCCTCGCAATACCACCCCGAAGGGCTGCAAAACGCGGTGGCGCTGCCGGTATTCAAGGATACGTTGATCAATCTGGGCTTTTTCTTTGTGCCATTTGCGGTGATCGTCATTGTCGGCGCGGCAAATGCGGTGAACCTGACCGATGGTCTGGACGGGTTGGCGATTATGCCCGTGATGATTGCGGCAGGGACGTTTGGGATCATCGCCTACGCCGTGGGTCGGGTCGATTTTTCGGAATATCTGGATGTGCATTACGTGCCGGGCGCCGGTGAAATTCTGGTGTTTACCATGGGGTTGATCGGTGGCGGTTTGGGCTTTCTTTGGTATAATGCCCCACCTGCGGCCGTGTTCATGGGCGATACCGGATCGCTGGCACTGGGCGGTGGGTTAGGCGCGATTGCCGTGGCCACCAAACATGAAATTGTGCTGGCCATTGTGGGCGGTTTGTTTGTCGTCGAAGCCCTGTCCGTCATCATTCAGGTGTTCTATTTCAAACGCACCGGTAAACGCGTGTTTTTGATGGCGCCGATCCACCACCATTATGAAAAAAAGGGGTGGTCGGAACCAACCATCGTAATCCGGTTCTGGATCATTTCGGTTGTGCTGGCACTGATCGGGCTCGCGACGCTGAAATTGCGTTAATAGCGGGTTAACATGTGACTTGGACTTCGCTAGAGTAGGCGCACGAAATTGTCTCAAGTAATTGTGAGTGAGAGAACGTCAAATGTCTTTTAAGTCCAAATTAAAAACGACCGCGGCTGCGGGTTTGCTCGCCATGGTGTCAATGCCTGCATCTGCGTTCAGCATTGATGTCAACTTTGGCAGCGGGCTGACCTCTAGCCAACAAAGCGTGTTCACGGCGGCCGAAAATTTCTGGGAAAGCGTGATTCTGGGATACCGTTTTGATGCGGGGATCGTTGATCCGGTTCAGATCAGTGCATCTGGCGTGGCCATTGATGGTGTCAGTGGCACGCTGGGCCGGGCTGGGCCATTATCAGGACGTGGGATCGCGGGGTCATATGCCTATGCGACGACCGGTATCATGGAATTTGACACCGCAGATTTGCTGGCACTGGAAAGCAGCGGTCGTTTGCTTGATGTGATTGTGCATGAAATGGCACATGTGCTTGGATTGGGCACGGTTTGGAGCTTGATGGGCAATCTTTATGTTGAGGGATCTGGCCAATATACCGGCGCGCATGCCTTGGCAGCCTATCAAAACGAATGTGATGCCTCTGCAACCTATATCCCCGTCGAAGAAGACGGCGGCGCCGGGACGGCAGGCGCTCATTGGGATGAAAACTGGGCCTGTGGTCCGGATGCGTTGATGACTGGCTATCTGGGTGGTCCGGCCACTGTCACCTACACGTCGATCGCGCAATTTGCCGATTTGGGATACGAAGTGATCCCAGCGCCGTCTTTGCCTGCGGTTCCGGTTCCCGGCAGTCTGGCCCTGATGGGGTCGGGGCTGGTAGCCTTTGCAGGGTTGCGTCGCCGTCGTCGTAAATCTGCCTAAGCGTGGTGCGCTACGTTGAACGATTTATGTCAGCGTCCCTGATCGGGGCGCTGATTGTCGTTTTGGCCCCCTATTCTATGGCCCAAACCCATTCTACAGAGGTTTGTACATTTGACGCCGATGCGACATTGCAACTGGATGTGAACGGGGCTGACGAATTGCGTGATCCTGCATTGATCACGGTGTTTGGTTCCGGCGAATATGTCGCCCGCAAATCGTTTGATAGCACAGATATTCTATCGGGCACACAATCCGCAGATGCCGCAATGGACCTCTTACAACAGGCGCAGACCGCAATTCTAAACGCCCAATTCCTGGCGGATCCTGCCCCGGCCTTTGGGCAATTTGCAGATACGCGCACATCGCATTTTTTGCTGATTGCGGGGGATTGCCGGCAGGAATTTTCGATCGATGGCCTGTCATTTAAGGCGCGCGATCAGGCGTCACTTGTTGATCTGCGCCGCATCGAAATCACATTGCTAGAGCTGCTGGCCCGCGTGCAAAACCCAGTTGCACCAGCGCAAAACTAGCGCTACGTCAAAACAGCGCCGGGGCAGCGTGTTGCTATTTCGGTGTCTGATCCAAAGTATAGCCCAGACAAAACGACCCGCACCGCGCACTAAATTCGTTTCGATGCGGCACCAAAAAGGAACATCACGTGATCCCAGTCCAAGGTTTCAAAGGCCAGAATGTCGCTGTTTTGGGGTTAGGCCGATCCGGGATCACCGCTGCGCGGGCGTTGCAGGCGGGGGGGGCAACCCCGATTTGTTGGGATGACGGCGTCGCGGGTCAGGAACGGGCCAAGTCAGAAGGCTTCACCCTGCGTGACCTGAACAAACAATGCGCGTTTGACGGAATTTCCGCGCTGATCACGTCGCCGGGCATTCCGCATCTTTATCCAACAGCCCATCCTGTGATCGTAGCCGCTTGGGCGGCCGGGGTGCCGGTGGACAATGACATCGGTCTGTTTTTCCGGTCTTTTGCGACGCCCGAATGGAACAATTTCGAAACCCAGCCCAAGGTGATCGCCGTCACGGGCAGCAATGGGAAATCAACCACATCGGCCTTGATCCATCACATACTGAATGCGGCGGGGCGTCCGGCGCAATTGGCGGGCAATATCGGCATCGGTGTACTGGATATCGAACCGCCACTGGACGGCGATGTGGTGGTGTTGGAATTGTCCAGCTATCAAACCGATCTGGCGCGGTCCCTGACCCCGGATGTGGCGATCCTGACCAACCTATCCCCGGATCATCTGGATCGGCATGCCGGTCCGGGGGGCTATTTCGCCGCCAAACGCCGCCTATTTGCCGAAGGCGGCCCTGACCGGGCCATCATTGGTATCGACGAACCAGAAGGCCAGTATCTGGCCAACCAATTGGTCGAAACCCTTGCCGATGATCGTCTGATCCGCGTGTCATCGGGGCAGAAAATCACCGGAATGGGCTGGTCGGTTTTTGCCCGCAAAGGGTTCCTGTCTGAACACCGCAAAGGCCGTCAGGTGGCGTCAATTGATTTGCGCAAAATTGCCGGTCTGCCGGGCGCACATAACCATCAAAATGCCTGCGCCGCCTATGCGGCCTGCCGCACGCTGGGATTGGCCCCACGTCAGGTCGAGGCCGGATTGCAATCCTATCCCGGCCTGCCACACCGGTCGCAAATGATCTCTGAAATCAACGGGGTGCGTTATGTGAACGATAGCAAAGCCACCAATGTTGATGCCGCTGCCAAAGCGTTGCAAGCCTTTGACAATATCCGCTGGATTTGTGGCGGTTTGGAAAAAGAAGGCGGTTTGGACACGTTATTGCCGTTCACCAAGTCGGTCACCAAAGCCTATGTGATCGGCCGCGAAGCTGCACAATTTGCCCTGCAATTGAAAGGCGTTGAGGTGGCCGTGTGTACGTCCATGGAAAATGCCGTGCAACAGGCGGCGGCGGATGCGCAATCTGGGGATGTGGTGCTGTTGGCGCCTGCGGCGGCCAGTTTTGATCAATATGACAGTTTCGAAAAACGCGGCGATGATTTTGTGGCGCAGGTCAACGCAGTCACCGGGTGATTTAGGCCCGGTTCTGGATGGCATTGCCTGCCGCATGTCCAGACGACCACGCCCATTGAAAATTATAGCCCCCCAGCCAGCCGGTTACATCCACCGCTTCGCCGATGACATACAATCCGGGCAGGGCTTTGACCTCCATGGTTTTGGATGACAGCGCATTGGTGTCGATGCCGCCCAATGTGACCTCGGCGGTGCGGTATCCTTCGGTGCCGGTGGGTTTTAGACACCAGTCGCGCAGCGCCGTCACCAGCGTCGTCAACGTATCATCGTTCTGATCCGCCAGACGTCCCTGAACCCCCAGATCATCGGCCAGAAAATCAACCAACCGCGCCGGTAGATGCCGGGACAGTTCGGTTTTCAAGTCATGGCGTCCGGATGTCTGGCGCTGCTGTCGCAAAGTGTCCAACAATTGCCCCGCCGGGTCCAAATCCAGATGGATCTGTTCGCCGTCCTGCCAAAACGATGAAATCTGCAACATTGCCGGGCCAGACAGGCCGCGATGGGTGAATAACAGCGCCTCGGGGAATATGTCGCCGCGCTCGGCGCGCGCCTGTACCGGCAGGGCCAGCCCCGACAATCCGGCAAATTGCGCATCCGAAAACGTGAACGGCACCAGACCCGCGCGGGTGTCTGTGACCGGCACGTCAAATTGCGCGGCGATCTGATAGGCCAGCCCGGTGGCGCCCATTTTCGGGATCGATTTGCCGCCCGTGGCCAGTACCAGATTACGACAGGTGACTTTGTGCACTTTGCCTTCGCGTTTCATCGCAACGGCAAACCCATCCGCAGTTTTGGTGACGTTTAGAATGCTGGTGCGCAGCCACAAATCGGTGCCGGCCTTTTTAGCCTCATCCACCAGCATCTGAACAATCTGTTTGGCCGAATTGTCGCAAAACAGCTGACCCAGCGTTTTTTCGTGATAGGCGATGCCGTGGCGATTGACCAAATCAAGGAAATCCCACTGCGTATATCGGCTGAGGGCGGATTTGCAGAAATGCGGATTGCCCGACAGAAAATTCGCAGGCCCGGCATACATATTGGTGAAATTACAGCGTCCACCGCCGGAAATGCGGATTTTTTCACCCGGCGCTTTGGCGTGATCTACTAGCATCGTGTCAGGCCCGGCATGGGCTGCGCACATCAGGCCCGCGGCCCCCGCACCAAGGATAAGTGTGTTTACTTGCATCCGCAGGGGATGCCTGTTTGTCGCCGCGCTGACAAGGGGGCATCGGACTGGGCATTTTCCCCGCGCGCCTTGCGTCAAAGGACTGGAAAACGCGAATCACTTGGGGTAGGGTTGGGGTCAGACCCGGAAAACGGGCAGGTATTTGAGGCATAGGCGGTATTTTCCATGACAGAGATGGTCCATGGCACGATTCCAGTGGTGGCGGGTGATCCCGTATTGCCACGTTGGTGGCGCACAATCGATAAATGGACGATGACATGTATTTTGTCGCTGTTCGGGATCGGCTTGTTGTTGGGGTTTGCATCCTCACCGCCCTTGGCCGCCGATAATGGCCTAGAGCCGTTTTATTACGTCAAACGTCAGGCGCAATTTGGCACAATCGCAATGATCGTGATGTTTGTGACGTCGATGATGTCGCCGCAATTGGTCCGCCGTTTGGGGGTGATCGGGTTTATCGGCGCGTTCATCGCGCTGGCCTTTCTGCCTTGGCTGGGGACTGATTTTGGCAAAGGCGCTGTGCGCTGGTATTCGTTTGGTTTTGCCTCGGTGCAGCCATCAGAATTTCTAAAACCCGGATTTGTGATCATCGCCGCATGGTTCATGGCCGCAAGCCAGGAATTGGGCGGCCCACCGGGCAAACTTTACTCCTTTATCCTAGCGATTATGATTGTCGCCATGCTGGCGCTGCAACCTGATTTTGGCCAAGCCTGCTTGGTTTTGTTTGCTTGGGGCGTGATGTATTTTGTCGGCGGTGCGTCGATGGCGTTGTTGCTGGGGATCGCCGGTCTGGTGATTGTCGCGGGCATGTTTGCCTATAGCAATTCCGAACATTTTGCCCGCCGCATTGATGGGTTTTTGAACCCCGAAGTCGATCCCACCACGCAGCTGGGATACGCCGCCAATGCCATCCGCGAAGGTGGGTTTTTCGGCGTTGGTGTGGGCGAAGGCGAAGTGAAATGGTCGCTGCCAGATGCCCATACGGATTTCATCATCGCTGTCGCCGCAGAAGAATACGGCCTGTTGTTGGTGCTGGTTATTGTGGCCATTTACGCCGCCATTGTGATCCGGTCGCTGCTGCGACTGGTGCGCGAACGTGACCCGTTTATCCGGCTGGCTGGCACGGGGCTTGCTTGTTCGTTTGGCGTGCAGGCGTTTATCAATATGGGTGTGGCGATCCGGATTTTGCCCGCCAAAGGCATGACGCTTCCGTTTGTGTCATACGGCGGTTCTTCGCTCATTGCGGGGGGGATTGCATTAGGGATGTTGCTGGCCTTTACCAGATCGCGTCCACAGGGCGAGATTGAGGATATCCTGCGTAAGGGACGCTAAGTCATGACTGCCCCACAAACTGGCCAGATTGCTCCGTTGATGATTATTGCAGCCGGGGGGACCGGTGGTCACATGTTCCCGGCCCAAGCCTTGGCCGAAGCGATGCTGGCACGGGGCTGGCGGGTGCGCCTGTCAACGGATGCGCGCGGCGCACGTTATGCTGGCGGGTTTCCGGACGCGGTTGATATCCAACAGGTGAATTCAGCGACCTTTGCGCGCGGTGGTATCGTGGCCAAATTGGCTGTGCCGTTTCGCATTCTGGGCGGCGTTTTGGGAGCGATGAAACGGTTTCGCGCACAGCGCCCCGCCTTGGTTGTGGGGTTTGGTGGCTATCCGACCATCCCGGCCATGGGCGCTGCGTTTTTGATGAAATTGCCCCGGATGATCCATGAACAAAATGGCGTGCTGGGTCGGGTGAACAAAGTGTTTGTGTCCCGCGTGGATGGCATTGCCTGCGGCACATGGCCGACCGATCTGCCCGAAGGCATCACCGGCGTGGATACCGGAAATCCGGTGCGATCCGCCGTGTTGGACCGGGCCGGGTCTGGCTATATCGCGCCGGGCGATTACCCGATGTCGATCCTGGTGATCGGCGGATCCCAAGGCGCGCGTATCCTGTCAGACATCGTGCCCCCGGCCATTTCCGCATTGCCGCGCGAAATCCGAAATCTGGTGCGCGTATCCCATCAGGCCCGCGCCGAAGATCTGGACCGTGTGGCGCAATATTACGCTGACGAAGGCATCAATGCCGATGTGCAGACTTTCTTCACCGATATTCCCGAACGCATGTCCGAGGCGCAATTGGTCATTTCACGATCAGGTGCGTCCAGCGTGGCGGATATTTCGGTCATTGGGCGGCCATCGATCCTGATCCCCTTTGCCGCCGCAACAGGCGATCACCAAACCGCCAATGCGCGCGGATTGGTGGATGCAGGCGCGGCCATCATCATCCCCGAAAGCCAGCTAGAGGTTGCCCCGCTGGCCGAACAAATCGAATTGGTTCTCAGCCAGCCGCGTGCCGCAACCATGATGGCGCAGGCGGCCTTGGGCTTTGGCAAACCGGACGCAACGGATCGTCTGGTGGCCATGGTTCTGGACTTGGCTGATGTGTAAAGAGCAGGAAAATAACAAATGGACGGACGCCCGGATATGAATGCTGCAACAAAACTGCCTCTTGATGTGGGCGCCCTTCATTTCGTCGGCATCGGCGGTATTGGCATGTCTGGCATCGCCGAAGTGTTGCTGAACCATGGTTATGTGGTGCAGGGATCTGACCTGAAATCGTCAAAGATCACCAAACGGCTGGAAACGCTGGGCGCTTTGGTGTTCGAAGGCCAACGCGCCGAAAATCTGGAAGGCGCCGAAGTTGTGGTGATTTCATCGGCCATTAAACCGGGCAATCCCGAACTGGACGAAGCGCGCCGTCGCGGATTGCCGGTTGTGCGCCGCGCCGAAATGCTGGCCGAATTGATGCGGTTGAAATCCAACGTGGCCGTTGCGGGCACCCATGGGAAAACCACCACAACCACCATGGTTGCGGCCCTGCTGGATCACGGCAACTTTGACCCCACCGTGATCAATGGCGGCATCATTCACGCCTATGATTCCAACGCCCGTGTGGGCGACGGCGAATGGATGGTTGTCGAGGCCGATGAAAGCGACGGCACATTCAATCGCCTGCCAGCCACCATTGCGATTGTGACCAATATCGACCCTGAACATATGGAACATTGGGGCACCGAGGAAAACCTGCACCAAGGTTTTCTTGATTTTGTGTCCAACATTCCGTTTTACGGTCTGGCTGTGTGCTGTACCGATGATCCGGATGTGCAGACTTTGGTCGGGAAAATCACCGATCGCCGGCTGGTGACCTATGGATTTAACGCGCAGGCTGATGTGCGGGCGGTTAATCTGACGTTCAAAAACGGCCAATCCTATTTCGACGTGCACTTGCAAAACGAAGACGCCGTGATCGAAGGCTGCATGTTGCCCATGCCCGGTGAACACAACGTGTCCAACGCCTTGTCGGCCGTGGCCGTGGCGCGGCATCTGGGCATGAAGCTGGATGAAATCCGCGATGCACTGGCTGGGTTCAAAGGCGTCAATCGCCGTTTCACCAAGGTTGGTGAATGGAAAGGCATCCCAATCATCGACGATTACGGCCACCACCCGGTTGAAATCGCCGCCGCCCTAAAGGCCGCGCGTCAATCCTGCGAAGGCCGCGTGATTGCCGTGCATCAACCCCACCGGTTCACCCGTCTGCGCGATCTGTTTGGGGATTTCTGCAACTGCTTTAACGATGCGGATGTTGTGGCCATTGCCGATATTTTCGCCGCGGGCGAGGACCCAATCGAAGGGGCAGGGCGCGATGATCTGGTTGCCGGTCTGATCCGCGCCGGGCACCGCCACGCCCGCGCCATCCACGACGAGGCAGATCTGGAACGTCTGGTGCGCGAACAAGCCCGCGAAGGGGATATTGTGGTGTGTCTTGGCGCCGGGACCATCAGCGCGTGGGCCAATGGTTTGCCGCAACGGTTGAACGGCAAATGAAATTGCGGGCCGCGATATTTGGCTTGATGGCGACCATGCCCAACATACTTTGGGCGGGCTGTAATTACGATCTGGTCACAGTGTCCACTTGGGAAATTACCCCAATTGATGATCGCACCAACCTGTTGCGCACCCATTTGGGTTGGCAGGGCGATGGGATTGTTCGGATGATTGATGGATCCGTTGAATTCAAAGATGTTTTAGGCGGCCGCATCGCGTCGTTTGCCTTGAACCGCGACGAATTTCACATTCCAGGTCGTATCATTGTCCAAGAAGGCCGCTGGGGTCCGCACACATTTGAACGCCTGTTGGATATGAACTTTGACGATGTGGTGACGTCGGTTTGCGTGCGCGGCATTGTGCATGACGATGGCCGAGTTGAGCAGTTTTAAACATGAGCACGGAATGGATCATCGCAGGGGTCATGGTGCTGTCAGCGATGTTGGCCTTTGGCAAATATCTGCGCCTGCTGGTCTGGTCCTTTGCTTTGATGTTTTTCGGTCTTTTGGCGTTTAACGTCTATTCAGGCGGCGACGGTGCGGGCGCGCTGTTTGCCCTTGGCGGCGGCCTGTCAGTTGTGGGGCCTGTGCGACGCATTCTGTTTCGATCCATGCTCGGCTGATCCAAATCCAAACCATCAAATGGGCGCTTGATTCAAGTCATGGCTCCTTTTGGGCTGTGGGATAGACTCCGATACGAAAAGGAGCTGCACCATGGCTGAATATCTAAAACGTCGCATCGGGTTGGGCCTGTTGATCACTTATGGCGTGGGCGTCATGGTGGGGGCTGGGATTTACGTCTTGGTGGGCGCGGTGGCCGGGGCGGCGGGCATTTGGGCGCCGCTTTCCTTTGCGCTGGCCGGGCTGATCGCGGCGCCATCAGCGCTCTCTTACGCAGAATTATCTACCCGCATCCCCGAAGCCGCGGGCGAAGCCGCCTATATCGAAAAAGGGCTGGGCTTGCACCATCTGGCGGTGTTGGTTGGGCTGGCGATTGTTATGGCCGGGACGATTTCATCTGCGGCCGTATTGCGGGGCGGCACGGGGTATTTGCTGGGCATTCTGGATGTGCCACAAACATGGTTGATCATCGGATTGGGCGTGTTTTTAACCGGTGTGGCCATTATTGGCGTGCTCGAAAGCCTTGCTTTGGCGGCGTTGTTCACCATCGTCGAAGTGATCGGCCTGTTTTTGGTCGTTGGTGCCGGGTTTAACGCGCCGGTTCTGGCAGATTGGTCGGTTTTGCCGGATCAAACCATGCTGGTGGGCATTGGTCTGGGGGCCAGTTTGGCGTTTTTTGCCTTTATCGGGTTCGAAGACATCGTGAACATGGCCGAAGAGGTCAAAGATCCGACCCGCACCTTGCCCCGCGCCATTTTGATATCCCTGATTGTGACAACCTCGCTTTATATGCTGGTCACAATCGCGGCATTGCGCGGCGTGCCACCGGAGGCCTTGGCCAGCAGTGATCGCCCGCTGGTGTTGGTTTGGGAAACCGGAACAGGGCGCAGCGCAGAGTTTCTGGCCGTGATCGCCTTGGTTGCGGCGTTAAATGGCGCCTTGGCGCAGATCGTGATGGCGGCGCGGGTGATGTTTGGCCTAGGCAAGCGATCCCCCCGTTTGGCGCTGTTTCATCAGGTAACCCCCCGTTTTGGCACGCCTTTGCGGGCCACCATCCTATTGGGCGGCGGTGTGATCTTTGCGGCGTTGATGCTGCCTGTCGCTGCGTTGGCAGAATTGGCATCGGGTTTGTTGCTGTCGGTGTTTTTGCTGGTGAACTTGTCCCTGATCCGGCTGAAACGCCGTGAACCAGATGCCCCATTCAAAGTGGCCACATGGATCCCATGGGCAGGCTTATTGGCAGCGTTTGCAGCCTTGGTTTTTTCCGGTATAGGAGGAGTATGAGCACCCCATTGATCCTTGGCTGTTTCTGGGTATTGGCCGCAACATGTGTTGCGATGTTGCCGATGCGGTTTCAGTTTATCCCCGGTTTCGCCCTGCTAATTGCCGCCCCGATCCTGATCGGCTGGATTGGTATGGAACATGGCTGGACCTATGCGGCAATCGGGGCTTTTGCCTTTGTGTCGATGTTTCGCAGGCCGCTGGCCTATTACCTGCGCAAAGCGATAGGGCGCGATAGCCAAGAACGGACACCGCAATGACTTGGTCGATGATGGCGGCCTTTGTTTGGCTGATCGCGGCCAATCTGTTGGGGATGTTGCCCAGCAAAGACAATCATTGGCGTCGGGCCTATGTGTTGATTGGCGTCGGCATCCCTGTTTTGGGGTGGGTGTTTTGGGAAAACCCGGTCTGGATTGGGGTGATTGTTCTGATTGCCGGACTGTCGGTGCTGCGTTGGCCGGTGATTTATCTGGGCCGGTGGGTGCGTCGGGTTTCAGGCCAATAACGTGATCCAATTGGGTGCCTACGGCACGCAGGTTTAGCACGACCCTGACGGGCCGTACCGTTGGCGCGTGTTGCAAACGAATTGCCCCTTGCAGGACGGGCGCGATTGCCGCTAATTCAGAGCATGTTAAATTTTGATTTACCACCTGTGCGTGGCACTTTGACCCCAAATCGTGACCTGTCTGATCTAACCTGGATGCGGGTTGGCGGCGCGGCAGATGTGTTGTTTCAGCCCGCTGACAGCGATGATTTGGCGGCGTTTCTGGCGGCATTGCCTGCGGATGTGCCGGTGTTCACCATGGGGGTCGGGTCCAACCTGATCATCCGGGATGGCGGTGTGCGCGGGGTTGTGATCCGTATGGGCCGTGGGTTCAACGGCTGTGATGTGGATGGTGACCATGTTGTCGCGGGCGCCGCGGCTTTGGATGCACGGGTGGCGCGGATCGCGGCGGCTGCGGGGCGTGATTTGACATTTCTGCGCACAATTCCGGGCACAATTGGCGGTGCTGTACGGATGAATGCAGGCTGTTATGGGGCCTATATGGCGGATGTGTTTCATTCTGCGCGTGGATTTACCCGCACAGGAGAGGCGATAACCCTAACGGCAACTGATCTGAACTTTGCCTATCGTCACAGCGACATGCCCGACGGGTTTGTCGTCACATCCGTCACAATGAAGGCCCCCGCCGGGGATCCAGAAACACTGGAAACGCGGATGGCGGATCAGCTGGCCAAACGCGATGAAAGCCAACCCACAAAGGACCGCACCGCTGGCAGCACGTTCCGCAATCCGGCTGGATTTAGTTCCACCGGGCGTGCGGATGACACCCATGATTTGAAAGCCTGGAAGGTCATTGACAACGCTGGCATGCGTGGGGCCACACGTGGCGGCGCGGTGATGAATGTGAAACATTCCAATTTCCTGACCAATGCGGGCGGCGCAACCGCCGCAGATCTGGAAGGATTGGGCGAAGACGTGCGGAAAAAGGTTTACGATTCAAGCGGTATCACGCTAGAATGGGAAATTATGAGGGTCGGCGAAACGACCCCAGAATAAATGGTGCGGATTTAGGGATCTAACGGCAGGTTAGACCCCCAACAGGGCAAAAGCGAATAATCGCAACAAGCGAAGCGCGAGCCCGGAAACGAGGCGGTGGGAATGTCGAGCAGGGCAACCCGCAAAATTTGTGTATTGATGGGTGGACCATCGGCCGAGCGAGAGGTGTCTCTGAGCTCGGGCAAGGAATGTGCCGAAGCGCTGCGCGTCGCTGGTTTCAACGTGGTTGAGCTGGATGCCGGTCCCAATCTGGTGGCCGATCTGCAAGCGATTGCGCCGGATGCAGTGTTTAACGCATTGCATGGCCGCTGGGGCGAAGACGGCGTGGTGCAGGGCGTGCTGGAATGGATGCGCATTCCCTATACACATTCGGGCGTTTTGTCGTCGGCGCTGGCCATGGACAAAGAAAAGACCAAAGAAACACTGCGCGCTGCGGGATTGCCCGTCGCCAACAGCGTTCTGGCGGATCGCGATGTGGTCGAGGCGCAGCATGTGCTGGACCCGCCCTATGTGGTGAAACCCTATAACGAAGGGTCATCTGTCGGCGTTTATTTGGTGCATGATGGGGCCAATACGCCGCCCAAACTGGCCGCGGACATGCCACAAACCCTGATGGTCGAAGATTTCATTCCGGGGCGCGAACTGACAACGGCCGTTTTGGTGGATCGTGCCCTGACGGTGACCGATATCCTGACTGACACCTGGTATGATTATGACGCCAAATACAAAGAAGGCGGGTCCAAACATGTGCTGCCTGCGGATATTCCGTCAGACATCTTTGACGCCTGTATGGAATATGCATTGCGCGCGCATACCGCATTAGGGTGTCGCGGGTTGAGCCGGACGGATTACCGCTGGGACGATACCAAAGGGTTGGATGGCTTGATCATCCTTGAAACCAACACCCAGCCGGGCATGACGCCCACATCACTGGCCCCTGAACAGGCGGCGTTTTGCGGGGTTACTTTCCCCGAACTCTGCGCCCAGTTGGTCGAGGAGGCCTCATGCGACCGGTAAACCAAACCCCTTATCGTGATCCGGCCCCATCCCGGTGGCGTTATAAACTGCACCGTTTGATGCTGACGCCGCTATTCCGCGCGTTTTTGCGCATCGGTCTGCCGGTTTTTGTCACCGTGTTTATTGCCGGCGTTTGGTTTTCCAATGATGCAAACCGGCAAATGCTGGTCGATCAGATTGCTTCGGCCAAAGACGCCATCGAAAGCCGCGAAGAATTCAGCGTCAAGATGATGGCTGTGGACGGGGCAGATGATGCGCTGGTTGCGGAAATTCGTCGGGTTTTGCCGATCAAATTCCCGACCTCGTCCTTTGATCTGAACCTAGAAGCCGACCGTGAAACAGTCGCCGCGCTTGGCGCTGTTGAATCAGCCACCATTCGCATTCGCCCCGGCGGTGTTTTGCAGGTCGATGTTGTGCAGCGCACACCGGTTGCGGTCTGGCGCGCCTCAGATGGGCTGCGGTTGGTGGATATGTCCGGCGCCATCATCGGGCCATTGCACGCACGTGCGGATCGGGCCGATTTGCCGCTGGTTGTCGGGGACGGCGCACGCGAAGCATTAGGCGAGGCGTTGGAAATCTACGCCGCTGCGGCCCCATTGGGGGACCGGATGCGCGGATTGGTGCGCATGGGTGAACGCCGCTGGGATATCGTTCTGGACCGCGAGCAACGTATTTTGCTACCGGATGAACATCCTGTAGCGGCCTTGGAACGGGTCATTGCCTTTGATCAGGCGCAGGAAATGCTGAACCGGGACATCAAAGTTGTGGATATGCGCAATATGGCGCGTCCCACCATCCGACTAAATGAAATGGCACAGGCGTTTTTTCGGGCGCCCGTAGAAGCAAGTAATTGAATAAAAACAAAAACAAGCAGGCGGAATAAAGTAATGCGCGAGCTATACGAAACCCAGAGAGCCATGCGCACCATGCGCAAAGCGGCGATGCAACGTGGTGTAATTGCGGCCTTGGATGTGGGATCATCCAAAGTGGCCTGTCTGGTTTTGCGATTTGACGGCCCGGAACAGTTTAAGGATTCCGACGGGGTTGGATCCATGGCGGGGCAGTCTTCGTTTCGGGTGATCGGTGCGGCGACAACCCGGTCGCGTGGCGTGAAATTTGGCGAAGTGGACGCCATGCAGGAAACCGAACGCGCGATCCGCACCGCCGTTCAGGCGGCTCAGAAAATGGCCAATGTGCGTGTTGACCACGTGATTGCCTGCCTGTCTGGCGCGCGTCCTAAATCCTACGGATTGGACGGAGCGGTGGATATTCAGGACGGCAATGTCACGGATGCTGATATTGGCCGGGTTCTGGCCGCATGCGATGTGCCAGACATTGGTATGGGCCGCGAAGTGCTGCATGCGCAGCCGGTGAACTTTGCTTTGGATCACCGGTCGGGTTTGGGTGACCCGCGCGGGCAGATCGGCAATCAGCTGACCACGGATATGCATCTGTTGACGGTCGAAGCGACGGCTATTCAGAACATTCTATATTGTATCAAACGCTGTGATCTAGAAGTGGCCGGGATCGCGTCCGCCGGATATGCCAGCGCCATGTCGAGCCTGGTTGAGGATGAACAGGAACTGGGCGCGGCCTGTATTGATATGGGTGGCGGATCGACGACACTGACCGTCTTCATGAAGAAACACATGATCTATGCGGATTCTGTGCGGATGGGCGGCGATCACGTGACCGGTGATATTTCGATGGGTCTGCAAGTGCCCGTTGCCACGGCCGAACGGATGAAGACATTTTATGGCGGCGTTGTCGCCACTGGGATGGATGATCGCGATCAGATCGAAATCGGCGGCAATACCGGCGATTGGGAACATGATCGGCGCACAGTGAGCCGCGCAGAACTGATCGGCATTATGCGCCCCCGCGTCGAAGAGATTCTGGAAGAGGTGCGCCTGCGTCTGGATGCGGCGGGCTTTGAACATCTGCCCAGCCAACAGATTGTGTTGACCGGTGGCGCAAGCCAAATTCCCGGTCTGGACGGTTTGGCGTCGCGCATTTTGGGTCAACAAGTGCGTCTTGGACGTCCGTTGCGGGTGCAGGGTCTGCCTCAGGCGGCCACTGGTCCGGCCTTTAGCTCTGCTGTGGGGCTGTCATTGTTTGCCGCGCATCCCCAAGACGAATGGTGGGATTTCGAAATTCCCGCCGAACGTTATCCGGCCCGCAGCCTGAAACGGGCCGTGCGTTGGTTCCGCGACAATTGGTAATCCTGCAACCATTGCCAAATTATACCTTTGGTGGTGGGCTTTTCGGATTGGCAGCCTAGATATAGGTGTATAGACTATCAAGCAGGGGCCAAAAGAGCCCCGTTTGAGATAAAAATGAGGATAGCAGTATCTTCGAACACAAAAATGGGATCACCGCGCCTGACCGGGATGCGGACGGATTTCCTATGTATTGTGGGCGCTAAATACGCAAGATTTTGCCGATTGGGCCAAATCAAGCGATTTTACCCCCAAAATAGGACCACATTTTGTGGTCTTTTTGTGTTTTTGACGTGACCTTTTAGTCGCACGCCGCTAGGATCACGGTCATATAAGGATAAAACCGCCCCGGGACGGGTGGAATCAATCAGACAGGCGGACTGGTCCATGACTTTGAATCTTTCCCTTCCGGGACATGAAGAACTGAAGCCGCGCATCACAGTATTCGGTGTGGGTGGCGCAGGCGGTAATGCGGTTAACAACATGATCGAGCAACAGCTCGAAGGTGTTGAATTCGTCGTTGCCAACACAGATGCGCAAGCATTGCAGCAATCGAAATCTGAAGCGCGCATCCAAATGGGTGTCAAAGTGACCGAAGGTTTGGGGGCAGGGGCCCGCGCAACCGTCGGCGCCGCCGCCGCAGAAGAAAGCATCGAACAGATCGTCGATCATCTGGCGGGGGCACATATGTGTTTCATCACCGCTGGCATGGGCGGCGGTACCGGTACGGGGGCAGCCCCCATCATCGCGCAAGCCGCGCGTGAACTGGGTGTTCTGACCGTTGGTGTTGTCACCAAGCCGTTCCAGTTTGAAGGCCAAAAACGCATGCGTCAGGCCGAAGACGGCGTGGATGCCTTGCAAAAAGTGGTCGACACGCTGATCATCATTCCAAACCAGAACCTGTTCCGTTTGGCCAATGAAAACACCACCTTCACCGAAGCGTTTTCGCTGGCGGATGATGTGCTGTATCAAGGTGTTAAAGGCGTGACTGACCTGATGGTCCGTCCGGGCCTGATCAACCTCGACTTTGCGGATGTTCGTGCTGTGATGGACGAAATGGGCAAGGCGATGATGGGCACAGGCGAAGCTGACGGCGATAACCGCGCAGTTCAGGCCGCTGAAAAAGCGATTGCCAACCCATTGCTGGACGAAATCAGCCTCGAAGGCGCACGGGGTGTTCTGATCAACATCACCGGTGGCTACGATCTGACATTGTTCGAATTGGACGAGGCCGCGAACAAAATTCGCGAAAAAGTCGACCAAGAAGCCAACATCATCGTTGGGTCCACGCTGGACACCAACATGGAAGGCAAAATGCGCGTATCCGTTGTGGCAACAGGCATCGATGCGGTCGAAAGCCGCGCCGAAACACCATTGCCGCGCCGGTCTATGGCCGCCCCTTTGACTCAGCAAACCACCGCTGAAATGACCGAAGTGGCCGCGCCTGCGCCTGCGCAACAGGTTGCCCAGCAGCCTGTTCAGCAAGCGGCACCAGCCCAAGAGCCTCTGTTTGATGATTTCCAGGAAACGGCCCAAGAACAGGCCGAGGATATCTTTGAACCCATGCAGCGCGAAATGGACAGCTATCAGCAAGCGGCCACAGATGATGTGCCTCCGCCTGCTTATCAGCCCCGTCCAGAACCGGCCATGGATGCCACACCAGAAGTGTTTGTTGCGCCTCGTGCTCCATCCGCTGGTACGCCATCCGCCGATGCAATGGCCCGTTTGCATGCCGCAGTGTCGTCGCAGCCGCAGCGCCCAGCCGTTCAGGCCCGCACAACATCTGCGCCGCAACAGCAACCGGCGGCGGCCCCTGCTGCATCCGATGCAGACAAGCCACGGTTTGGGATCAATTCCCTGATCAACCGCATGACAGGTCACGGCGCAGAAGCTGCCCAGCCGCATGGCGCACAGGAACGGGCCCAGCCCCAAGTGCGCAACCTGCACGAAGAAGAAGTAGAGGCCGATCCAGAGCAAGAACGGATCGAAATCCCGGCATTCCTGCGTCGTCAGGCAAACTAATTTTGTAACATCTGTTGCAATAAAGTTTTTTAAAGGCTGCCTTCGGGTGGCCTTTTTGCTTATTTATCAAGGGTTAGCTGCATTGCGGCATTAGTTGTTACATAACGTTGCAAACTGTGAATTGAGATCACCGGCCAGAGCCCTTAGCTGACTATTCAACCGAAACAAATGTTGGCAATCCTTTGCAAACCACCCTTCAGACCTCTGTGACCTTTAACGGCGTTGGCCTTCATCTGGGCGAACCTGTGCAAATGGTCGTGAACCCTGCGCCCGCGCGGCATGGGATCGTGTTTGAACGGTTGGACGTTGCGCAGGGCACAGGGCGTATTGCGGCGCTGTGGGATCATGTGGTCCAGACGCCTCTGAATACGCGGATCGTCAACAGCCACGATGTGACCGTTTCTACGATCGAACATATCATGGCCGCTTTGGCGGGCTGTGGTATCCACAATGCGCATGTGACCTTAAACGGACCAGAAGTGCCGATCATGGATGGATCATCAGCCGGGTTTGTTCAGGAATTGGTCAAAGCGGGCAATGCGATCATTGATGCGCCCCTTTATGTGATCGAGGTGTTGAAAACCGTCGAAGTGCAGCGCGGCGACGCCACGGCCCGGATTGAACCGGCCCGTGCATTGCAGATCGACTTTGCCATTGATTTTGACGATGGGGCGATTGGCCAGCAACGTAAAAACCTGCCCATGGCCAATGGTGCCTTTGTGCGCGAATTATGTGACAGCCGCACGTTTTGCCGTCAGGCCGATGTCGATGCGATGCAGGCCAATGGTCTGGCTCTGGGCGGTGTTCCGGGCGTCAATGCGGTGGTCGTGGACGGTGATCATGTGGTTAGCCCCGGCGGTCTGCGCCACGCCGACGAAGCAGTGCGCCATAAAATGCTGGATGCGCTGGGGGATCTTTACACCGCGGGGGCCCCGATTTTGGGGCAATATACCGGCATTCGCGCCGGGCATGCGCTGACCAATGAATTGCTGCGGGTTTTGTTTGCACAAGCCGATGCATGGCGCTGGGTGCGGGCCGATGCGATGACAGCGGCGCAATTGCCGGGTGTGGGTGTGCGTTTGGCTGATCTGTCGGCGGTTGCCTGATCTGTCGGCGGTTGCCTGATCTGTCGGCGGTTGCCTGATCACTTTGACCTTACAGATCAAATTGCCGTTTTGCCTTCGAATCTTCTGTGCTAAACCCATCTCAAACGACATGAGGCGCGACCCAAATGGGTACAGAACCAACTGATCTATCTGCGCGGGATTCCCGTTTGAACGCTTTGACACCTTCGTGGGGCCGGTCGATGACTGTCTGGCTGCGCCGTGCTGGTGCCGTGTCCGCGCTGGCCGTTTTGGTTGCCTGTTCAAATATTGGATCAGATGTCTCACCAGAAGAGCTTGAAAATTACTCTGCCGAAGAGATTTTTCAACGTGGTGAGTTTGAGTTAGAGCGCAATCGTGCCGAAGATGCGGCGTTTTATTTTGGGGAAATTGAACGTCTCTATCCCTATTCTCAGTGGGCCAAACGCGCATTGATCATGCAGGCGTTTTCCTATCACCGAGAGGGTAATTACCCGTCATCCCGCGCTGCAGCGCAACGTTACATTGATTTCTATCCAACGGATGAAGACGCCGCATATGCGCAATATTTGCTGGCCTTGTCCTATTATGATCAGATCGATGAAATTGGCCGCGATCAGGGCCTGACCTTCCAAGCGTTACAAGCGTTGCGGGTCGTGATTGAACGCTATCCAGATAGCGAATATGCGCGGTCCTCAATCCTGAAATTTGATCTGGCTTTTGACCATCTGGCGGCCAAGGAAATGGAAATCGGACGCTATTATCTGCGCCGGGATCATTTTGCCGCGTCGATCAATCGGTTCCGTGTGGTTGTCGAGGATTTCCAAACCACCAGCCACACACCCGAAGCGTTGCATCGTTTGGTTGAGGCATACCTATCGCTGGGCCTGACCGACGAAGCTCAAAGTGCGGGCGCGATTCTAGGCCATAATTTCCAATCCACGGAATGGTACGCCGAAAGCCACGCTTTGCTGACGGGGCAGGGCCTGTCGATGCAATCTACAGGTGATAATTGGCTGGCATCCATCTATCGTCAGGTGGTGCGTGGGGAATGGCTGTAGGCCATTTGTGTTTGGTGGGTTGAAACCTGTCAGCGGCTCAGCCAAAAGAGGGGTTAGACCATATTCTGTGGGCATATCCCATCTTTGCCCTATATCGGCCCCTAACTTGGCTTGGATTTCCTGATGCTGCGCGCGCTAGACATTCGTGACATGTTGATCATTGACCGGCTTGAACTTGAATTTCAGCCCGGTTTGAACGTGCTGACCGGGGAAACCGGGGCCGGGAAATCCATTTTGCTAGACAGTCTTGGATTTGTGCTGGGATGGCGTGGGCGCGCGGAATTGGTGCGCAATGGCGCCGAAAAAGGCGAAGTAATTGCAGAATTCGACCTGCCCCCCGGACATGCGGCGTGGGCGGTTTTACAAGAGGCCGGGATCGACACCGAGGATGAGCTGATCCTGCGTCGGGTGAATGGCCGGGATGGCCGCAAAACCGCATGGGTCAATGATCGGCGTGTTTCGGGCGACGTGTTGCGCGCATTGTCCGCGACTTTGGTGGAATTACACGGTCAGCATGATGATCGCGGATTGCTGAACCCGCGCGGCCACCGGGCCTTGCTGGATGCTTACTTGGATGATCCGGCTGCCTTTGACCGGGTGCGCAAAGCGTGGGCCAAGTTGCGTGTCGCCCGCAAAGAATTGGCCAAGGCGCAGGCCAAGGTCGAAGCGTTGAAATCCGAAGAGGAGTTCCTGCGTCACGCCGTGGCTGAGTTGGACCAACTGGGCCCGATGCCCGGCGAAGAGGCAGAGCTGGACGTGGAACGCCGCCGCATGCAGGGCGCAGAAAAGGTGCGTGGCGACATTGCGCGAGCTGCATCCATTCTGGCCATCGACGGGGTCGAAGGGCAGGTGCGGGACGCGATGCGCTGGCTGGATAGCGCCACCGAGGGCGTCGAAGGCCAGCTGGACGCCCCGCTAGAGGCGCTGACCCGCGCAATTGATGCCCTAAACGAGGCCGAACAAGGCGTGCATCAATGCCTGAACGTGCTGGATTTTGATCCCCTTGCGCTGGAAAATTGCGAAGAGCGCCTGTTTGCGATCCGTGGTTTGGCCCGCAAATACGAAGTGCTGCCCGATGATCTGGCGACCTTCACCGAAGGATTGCGTGAAAACCTGGCCGCCTTGGACAGCTCGGTCGGTGATCTGGATGTGTTGCAAGCCGCGCTGGACAAAGCCCAAAACAGCTATGACACAGCCGCTGGTGCATTGACCGCGAAACGCCGCAAAGCCGGCACCGCGCTGGAAAAATCCATGGGCGCGGAATTGGCACCGCTGAAAATGGAACGCGCTGTTTTCACAGTCGAAATCACCACCGAGGATGCCGGGCCTGACGGAACTGATGCCGTGACATTCTGCGTGGCCACCAATCCCGGCGCCCCGGCTGGGCAGTTGGATAAAATCGCATCGGGCGGGGAATTGTCGCGGTTTTTGCTGGCGCTTAAGGTCTGTTTGACCGGCGAAGACAGCGGCCTAACCCTGATCTTTGATGAAATTGACCGTGGCGTCGGCGGTGCGACAGCCGACGCGGTGGGGCGCCGCCTAGAAGGGCTGGCATCAAAAGGTCAAATCCTGGTGGTGACCCATTCCCCCCAAGTGGCCGCACGGGGCGCACATCATTGGCGGGTGGAAAAACTTCAATCCGCTAAGGAAACGTTGTCACGTGTTGTGCCATTAGATGATGTGACCCGCACCGATGAAATTGCCCGGATGATTTCCGGCGACCGCCTGACCGACGAAGCCCGCGCCGCCGCCAAAGCGTTGATGAGCGGGTGACCCAAAAGAAAGTTCGCTATTTTATGAAGACCGAAAAGACGTCATTTCTGAAGGTGCAGGTCGATGGATTTCGGGCTGAGGTCAGCAAAGCATGGCGTCTAGTGCGATCACAGGGGCCGTCACAGGTTCAGTTCTGGTTCATCGCATTGCTCATCGGTGTGGTGGCCGGGTTTGTCGCCCTGTTGTTTCGGATGGGGATCGAAAACCTACAGGCTTGGGCCTATGGCACTGATGATGTGAACCAGCTGCATTCCTTTGCGGCGGGACTGGATTGGTGGATTATCCTTTTATTACCGATCTTTGGCGGGTTGGTCGTGGGTTTGATTTTGCATCATTTTACCGAGGATGCGCGTGTGCGGTCCGTTGGCGATGTGATCGAAGGATCCGCACTGGAAAACGGCCGGGTTGAGGTAAAGCAAGGGCTGGCCTCGGCTGTGGCGTCATTCATCACGTTATGTACCGGTGGATCATCGGGCCGCGAAGGTCCCGTGGTGCATCTGGCTGCGGTGGTGTCGACCACGATCTGCCGGATCATCCGCGCGGATGGCATCACCGGCCGCGATCTGCTGGGCTGTGCGGTCGCAGCGGCGGTATCTGCCAGTTTTAACGCGCCTATTGCCGGCGCTCTTTTCGCACTCGAAGTGGTGTTGCGCCATTTTGCGGTCCACGCATTTGCACCGATTGTCATCGCCAGTGCGGCGGGCACAGTGATCAACCGATTGGCCTATGGTGATGTCACCGAATTTGTTCTACCCACCGATAACTTTCTAGCATTTTATGTGGAATTACCGGCATTTATCATGCTGGGCATTCTATGTGGATTGGTCGCAGTTGTCTTGATCCGCGCGATTTTCTGGGTCGAAGATCTGGGCACAACATTGCAAAACAAATTGCGCATGCACCGCGCGCTACGTCCCGCGATGGCGGGGGCATTGTTGGGCGGGATCGCGATTTTCTTTCCGCATATTATTGGGGTTGGCTACGAAACAACGTCGCTGGCATTGACCGGGCAATTGGTCCTGCACGAAGCGGTGATATTCGTGATCCTGAAAATCATCGCTGTGTCGATCACGATGGGCGGTCGCATGGGCGGCGGCGTGTTTTCACCGGCAATGATGGTGGGGGCGCTGACGGGCTTGGCCTTTGGCATTGTGGCAACCGGCATTTTCCCCACCGTGTCCGGAGAAGAAACGCTTTATGCTTTGGCGGGGATGGGGGCAGTGGCGGCCGCAGTTCTGGGTGCGCCTATTTCGACAACGCTCATTGTGTTTGAATTGACCGGAGATTGGCAAACCGGATTGGCAGTGATGGTGTCGGTGTCGATTTCCACGGCAATTTCATCGCGCATGGTGGATATGTCGTTTTTCCTCACCCAGCTGGAACGGCGCAACGTGCATTTGGCGGCAGGACCACAGGCCTATTTGCTGGCCACATTCAAAGTCGCAAGTGTGATGCGGGCCGCTGATGCGCCACGCGCTGCACCACGGGAAGAATGCTGGGATATGATCCGCGACGGGATTTGTGTGGATGGAAATGCCACGTTGGAACAGGCCATGCCGATTTTTGACGCCACAAATGCGGCCTTTATCCCGGTTGTTGTGTTTCGCAATGATGATGAGCCACCCGAATTATGGGGGGCTTTGTTTCAGGTCGATGCATTGCGGGCGTTTAACCGTGCCTTGGCCGCGACAGCCGCCGAAGAGCATTCGTAAACAAACACTTAGAGTCAAAAAACACAGACGCAACCGCCCGTGTTTTCAAGAATTTCAGGGTGTTTAGATTTGTTCGACGGCCACTTTGGACGGGTAAAACGCCAAATACCCTTCGATCTGTTCCATGCCTTTTACGGGTGATTCATATGACCAGGCCGCATCTTTGATCAGCCCGCTTTTGGCGACGATCCCATAATAGGTTGCCTGACCTTTATGGGGGCAGGTCGACACGGTGTCAGACGGTTCCAGAAACGCCATGGCGATGTCGGCACGCGGGAAATAGGTGACAGGGGGGTAGTCCCCTTCGGTCAGTTCCAGCGCTGCGTTGCTTTCACCCAGAACTGCGCCCCCGGCCCGGACGGTCCAGGTGCCTTGTGCCGGTCGGATCGTGATGTGGTCAGCCATGGGGGTCTCCTCAATATGTGTTGCGCGGACTATATCACCCGCGCTTAGCCTGTCTATGCAACAGACATGTTAATCCAACAGTGTCAAAGTGGCGCACAGGCCGCGTTGAGCCAGCGTTTCGCGGACCCGTCAACCCGTGGGCCGATCCGCGCCAAAGTGGTCGCATGATAGGCATCAATCCAATCGCGTTCAGCGGCTGATAACAGAGAAACATCAATCAGTCGCCGATCAAATGGCACATAAGTTAACGTCTCAAAGCTGCGCATCTGGCGATCATCCGCCCCGGCCAGTTCAGGGGCCGGGATCACCACGATCAGGTTCTCAATCCGGATGCCAAACGCGCCTTCGCGGTAATATCCCGGTTCGTTGGACAGGATCATCCCCACGTCTAGCGGTAAATCCGATGTGCGCGAAATCCGTTGCGGGCCTTCGTGGACGCTCAGGTAGGATCCAACACCATGCCCGGTGCCATGGTCATAATCCAACCCAGCCGTCCAAAGAGGAAACCGCGCCAAGGCATCCAGATGCCCCCCCGCAACGCCAATGGGAAACCGGGCCCGCGACACCGCAATCATCCCTTGCAGGACACGGGTGTAACAGACGATATGATCAGGATTGGGAGCGCCAATAATCACAGTTCTGGTGATGTCGGTTGTGCCGTCTTGGTATTGGCCGCCACTGTCGATCAACAGCAATTCATTTGCAGTAATATCGGCATTTGTATCGGTGGACACACGGTAATGGACGATGGCCCCATGGTCGGCCACACCACAGATCGTTTCAAAAGAAATGTCGCGCAACGCGTTGGTATCGCGGCGAAAACTTTCGAGCTGGGTGACAACGTCGATCTCGCTTAGCCCGCCTTTGGGGGCGGTTTCGTCCAGCCAAGCCAAGAAACGGACCATCGCAGCACCATCACGCAGATGCGCTGTGCGCGCACCCTGAATTTCGACTGGGTTTTTGCAGGCCTTTGGCAGCAAACAGGGATCGGCACCCCGGCGGGTTTCGGCGCCGGTCAGCAGCTCTGTTAATTGGTAGGGCGCGGATTGCGGATCAAACAGAACCGGCTGCGGTAAATTCGCCAAGTGATCGGCCAAATCCTGTTCGCGTGCAACATGCACATCCCCCCCCAGATCCAGCCCATTGGCCTGTTGCGGATCGCAAAGCAATGTGACCTGCCCATCATCGCGCAGCAACGCCATGGCGTGTGGGACAGGGTTGCGTTCGATGTCTTGGCCGCGAATGTTCAACAGCCACGCCACGGAATCTGGCTGGGTGATTACGACGGATTTGGCCCCTGACTGGTTGATCAGATCACCAATGCGCGCGCGTTTATCAATCGAACTTTCGCCGGCAAATTCAAGGGGTTGTATCGTGAATGGGGCCGTGGGCGGCGCAGGCTGATCGGTCCAAATCTGATCCACCAGATTGGCAACCGCGCGCAATTTAATCCCTGTTCCCTCAAACTTGGTCTTTAGGGTTTCAATCTGGGTCGCACTATGAAGCCAGGGATCAAAGGCCAGAACATCTATTTTTTCGGCACGTTCGCGAACCCATTGATCCAGCGACGTTTCTGGCCAATGCACAGGTGTGAAAACATCCAATGCCACCTGATCTTTGACCTGAACGCGGTATCGCCCGTCAATAAAAACACCGGCCTCATCCGCCAGAATACAGGCAAAGCCAGCCGACCCGGAAAAGCCGGTCAACCATTCCAAACGCGCATCGCGCGGGGCCACATATTCGCCCTGAAACCGATCTGCGCGGGGCACCAAAAACCCGTCAACACCCGCGGTTTTCATCTGAACCCGCAATGCGTCCAAACGGGCAATGCCCTGTTCAGGGCGCGACGAAACATCAAAATCCTGAAACATGGTCACCCCGTTTTGTGGTCAAATTATTCAGATCATCGAGCCGGACAAACCGTGGTTTATCCGACTTTGCGCATGCCCAACACACGGGCCCGTTTACGTGGATCACTGTCAAACAATCCCGCCAACTGTTCTGTCATGGCCCCGGCCAATTGTTCCACATCGGTAATGGTCACCGCGCGGTCGTAATACCGGGTCACGTCATGGCCGATCCCAATCGCCAACAGTTCCACCGCTTTGCGTTTTTCGACCATCGCGATCACGTCACGCAAGTGTTTTTCCAGATAATTCGCGGGGTTAACAGACAATGTGCTGTCATCCACGGGCGCGCCGTCGGAAATCACCATCAGGATTTTGCGTGCTTCGGGGCGGTTCACAACCCGGCGATGCGCCCATTCAAGCGCCTCTCCGTCGATGTTTTCCTTCAGCAGGCCTTCTTTCATCATCAGACCCAGATTGTCGCGCGTGCGCCGCCACGGGGCATCAGCCCCTTTATAGATGATGTGGCGCAGATCGTTCAGACGTCCGGGCTGTTGGGGGCGGCCATCCGCCAGCCATTTTTCGCGGGCTTTGCCGCCTTTCCAGGCACGGGTGGTAAATCCGAGGATTTCAACCTTGACGTTGCAGCGTTCCAGCGTGCGCGCCAAAACATCGGCACAGATCGCGGCAATCGAAATTGGCCGACCGCGCATGGACCCGGAATTATCCAACAACAGCGTCACAACCGTGTCGCGGAATTCGGTGTCTTTTTCGACCTTAAACGACAGGGGGGTTGTCGGCTGGGCCACAACCCGCGCCAGACGCCCGGCATCCAGAATGCCTTCTTCGCGGTCAAATTCCCACGACCGGTTTTGCTGCGCCTGCAACCGGCGCTGCAATTTGTTGGCCAACCGGGAAACCGCCCCTTTGAGCGGTTCCAGCTGCTGATCCAAATAGGCCCGCAAACGTTCCAATTCTTGTGGCTCGGCCAACTCTTCTGCGCCGATTTCTTCGTCATCATCTGTGACATAGACTGCGTAATTTGGATCCGCTTGCGAAACAGGCTGTGGGGCAGGTGGCTCTAGCGGGGCTTCGCCTTCGGGCATTTCTGCGTCGTCTTCGAATTCCGTATCGGCGGATTCGTCCATAGACACTTGGGCCTCAGAGGCGTCTTGTTGCTCTTCCTGAGATTGCTCAGGGGCGGCATCCATATCCTCGTCTTCGTCACCATCATCCTGACCGGTGCTATCAGGCTGTTCATCTTGGTCCTCGGATGATCCGTCTTCGGCGTCATCTTCGGGCATATCCGGGTCTTCGCCCAACTGATCGCCGTATCCCAGATCTTCGATCAATTGACGTGCAAATTTCGCAAAGGCCTGTTGGTCGGTTAAAACCGTTTCCAGATTATCCAACGTGCCGCCGCAGCTTTCTTCGATAAAGCCACGCCATAATTCCATGACATTATCGGCACCTGCAGGCATGGGGCGACCGGTGGCCAGATGGCGGATCAGATATCCGGCGGCAGTGGCCAGTGGGGCCTGTGCCTTGTCGCGGATATCGCCATAGCCTTTGCGGCGGGCCTCAGATTCGATTTTTACGTCGATATTGCTGGCCGTGCCGGGCATGTATTGCGCGCCCACGGCTTCGGTGCGGGCGGTTTCCATTGCGTCGTACAAATCACGCGCCATCTGGCCATCGGGCTGATAGCGCAAAGCGGTGGCGGGATCGTGAAATTTGTGGCGCAGCGCCAATGAATCCGCTGTGCCGCGGGCCAGCAGAACCTCTTCTCGGGTCATGCGACGGCTGACTTGGGGCAGGCGCACCGAGTCATTGGTCGCCCCCGGAGGGTCAACAGAATAGGTGACTGACAGGTCCGGGTCATCGGCCATGACTTTGGTGGCCTCGGCCAAGGCTTTTTTGAACGGATCAGCGGGGTTGTCATTGGGCTTGCTCATGGGCGCAATCTAGGCGCGTGCACCGATGATGGAAAGCATAATTCGCGCTTTGCCCACAATCCTTAGTTCAAAAGAAACCCGGTGCATTCTGCCAGCAATCTGTCGGATATGGTTTGCGCCCATTGCGCTTCGGTTGCGTCGAAACTGAATGTTGCACGCGACAGCAACGCGGCTTGTGCGGCTTTGGCATTCACCCGCCAACTGAGGACTTCGCGGCCTTGGTCGGGGGGCATAATCGCGTCCACCAATTCCAACATGGCGCTGCGTTGTGCGGTCATCGCTTCGGAGGCACCGCCTTCGAAGAGGCGTTCATGTTCTGTAATGGCCGATAGACGCCCGGCACAGATTGCAAACTGTCTAAGTTGTTGATCCGGCGTGACGTCAAAGGTGCTGAAATCAGGGCTGAAATTGGCGCGCACTGGCAGAGTCTGAAAAACCACAAACAGACAAAGAGCCACAAAATACGGGATGCGATATGTTTTCAAAGCGCCCATTTGCTGATCTTGCGCGCTGAAAACTTGCCAATCAATTAAGCGATTTGAAAAATTGACCTTTAGATCAGGTTTTGTCGCAAAACGGATACATAGTTGCGCCTTAGGCGTTCAGTCGGTCGCACCAATTGATTCGTCGCCCACCGGAATAGCGTACCGCCAATCCCTGTTGCACCATCGTGTCAGCGACGTTTTCACCATCAATTGTCATCCAGACCAGCAGCCGGGAATAGCGATCACGGCCTTCGAAAACGAAATCAAAGTCCTGACCCTGGCGCACCAATTGCCGCATGGCTTGGGTGGCTTGGCGTCCCAGCGCCAATTCCTGCCGACAGCCCGGTTCATAGGTTTCCGGTGTGTCATATCCCATCAGGCGCGCCCGTTCGCGGGGCTGTCCGGGGCAGGATAAATCCACCGTGTCGCCGTCAACAATATCAACAACGCGGCATTGCGACGGGCCAGTGGTGACTTGGTTAGTGGCATTTTCTGGCACCGGAACACAGCCCAATGCCAGCACTCCGATCGCGCTGGATAACACCAGAAACTTTTGCAACATCACAGGTGCTGTGATCAGGACAGGGTCGCGTTTGCAGCACTTTCTGGCAGTTCTTCGTCAAAGCAACGCTGATAGAATTCGGCCACTGTCTGGCGTTCCAATTCGTCACATTTGTTCAGGAACGACAGGCGGAACGCATAGCCCACATCGTTGAAAATACGGGCGTTTTCCGCCCATGCAATCACACTACGTGGGGACATAACCGTCGACAGATCACCATTCATGAACGCGGTCCGGGTCAGATCGGCCACGGTGACCATCTGGCCTACCTTTTTGCGACCATCTTCGGTGTTCAGCTGTGGTGCCTTGGATAGGACGATGTTGGCTTCCGCATCATGGCTCAGGTAGTTTAACGTCGCAACGAGGGACCAACGGTCCATTTGTGCTTGGTTGATTTGTTGTGTGCCGTGATACAGGCCAGTTGTATCGCCCAAACCGACAGTGTTGGCGGTGGCGAACAGGCGGAAATAGGGGTGCGGTTCCAGAATTTTGTTCTGATCCAGCAGCGTCAGTTTACCGTCGGTTTCCAGAACCCGCTGGATCACAAACATCACATCCGCGCGGCCAGCATCATATTCGTCAAACACGATCGCAACCGGGTTGCGCAGCGCCCATGGCAGGATGCCTTCGTGGAATTCGGTGATCTGTTTGCCGTCTTTCAGCTTGATCGCGTCTTTGCCGATCAGGTCGATCCGCGAAATGTGGCTGTCCAGGTTCACACGCACGGCGGGCCAGTTCAGACGGGCCGCAACCTGTTCAATATGGGTGGATTTCCCTGTCCCGTGATAGCCCTGCACCATGACGCGGCGGTTATAGCCAAACCCGGCCAGAATCGCCAACGTGGTGTCGGGGTCAAATTTATAGGTGGGATCAATCGCCGGTACGCGGTCAGTGCGTTCAGGGAAGGCTTTGATTTTCATGTCAGAATCGATGCCAAAGACATCCCGGACGGAAATTTCTTCGGTGGGTTTAATGTTCAAATCCATCAAATCGTTCGACATGGTCCTGCCCTTATCTGCATCTCTATTATGCGCTCGGGATGCCTGAAATTGCGCGATGCTGCAAGGGGAACAGGACAGATGTTTGTATTGGTACAATTGTCGACCAAACAGAGCAGGCATTTAGCGGCACATTTGAGCGTTTGTGTCGCTAAATGTGCCACGTCAAAATCTGATCTTGGATAGATTTCATAGAGCCAAAAGAGGGATTGGCAATTAAATTGTTCACGTTATGTTCTTATTTAATGTTTATTAAGGAGAACGCCATGATCAACGGCAGCTGCCTATGTGGAAAGGTCAAATTTCACATCACCGGGGATCCATTTTCCCTAAGTTATTGCCATTGTTCCCGCTGTCGCAAAGTTGCGGGCGTGTTTTCTGCTGTGTTGATCGGCAAAGCCGAAGATCTGCACTTGGATCAAGGCGCAGACGTCATTACCCGGTTCAAAGCGGCTGATGATGCCAAGTTTGAGCGTTGTTTTTGCAAAGAATGCGGGACATCGCTGGGGGATTTGGCCACGGGGGATGTGTATGTGGTGGCGGCCTCGGCCTTGGATGATGATCCCAAAATCCGGCCCAGTGTGCATATCCACACAGAGTCAAAGCCGGATTGGTATGAGATCGACGACAGATTGCAGAAATTCACCGGTGATTACATCCCACCTGACACCCCTCACGCTTGATCACAAACTTGTGCGGCGGCTTGTTTGACCAAAGTGACAGGGGCACACTGCCCCAAACAGAGGAGCCCCTCATGAAACGCCGTACATTCCTAGCTCTGACCGGGGCCGCCGCCAGCACCGCCATGCCGTCATTTGGCATGGCAGACACGTTCGAAGTGACCCGCACAGATGCCGAATGGCGTGCGATGCTGACGGATTTGCAATATCATGTGATGCGCCAAGAGGGTACGGAACGGGCCGGATCATCCCCCCTGGATAAGGTTTATGATGCAGGGATCTATCATTGCAGGGGCTGTGATCTGGCGCTGTATGATGGGGCTACGAAATACGATTCTGGTACCGGGTGGCCATCCTTTTATCAAAGCCTGCGCAATGCTGTTGGCACCAGAGAGGACAATCGCCTATTGCGCACCCGCACAGAAGTGCATTGCCGCCGTTGCGGGTCGCATCTAGGTCATATTTTCAATGACGGACCCGCCCCAACAGGCAAACGGCATTGTCTGAACGGGGTGTCTTTGGTGTTTCGCGCGGCATAACCCTGTATTTGCCGGATGATCCGCCTCTACTGAGTTTCTAAAACCTTAACAATTTGTTCACCAATTTGTCCTTTAAATTGGGGGGATTGTCGTGTTTTTGCCATGGTGTTGCCGCGTTTGGCAGCGACTTTGGCCCAGCAATTCAAGAGGACCGGAATGCGCGCAGACAAACGATTCTATGACCTGTCCATGTCACGTGGCGAAAGAAGCCGATTGTTCGCATATATGGTCGTTGCCCTATGCGGCGCAATCGTCGGATATGCGGTGGTGTTGCGGCTGTCATTGGGGTTCAGCGTCATCAACGGGCTGAGTGGGTATGACATCTGGATGATCGTCGCGGCGGCCATTGGCTCCATGGCGGGGCTGTATTTGGCCGGTGACAGATTTGGCCAGCCGGGCTGGGCGGGATTGCGCCGGGCCATGTTGGCGACGATTTGGGTATCTTTTGTTGGATCGGTGATCGGCGGGTCCCTGATGTTGCCGTTTTATGGCACGATGTTTGGCCCGTTTACGTTGCTGGTCACCTTGGCCAGCTCGCCCTTATTGGCGCTGCTTTGGGTGCTGAACCTGATGGGGGCGCATTCATTGTTGAACCATTGGCGGCGCGAACGTGACACAATTTTCACAGCATTTGAGGATGGTCGGATCGAATCCTACCGGTCCCGTTAGGGGCGTTAGCGGCGCACCGTGCGGCTGTTTTGCGCGCCATTGACCCGAACAACCCGGATGGCGTTCAGCTCAGACTGGCTTAGAACCAATGCGACGGTGATTTGACGGGATGCGTTTGTGCCAACCGCGGGTGTCCCGGCGGGTTGTTCCACCCGAAACCCGTAGGTCGCAACGCCGTTTTCCATGGTTTCCAACACCAATTGCGCATTGAAATAGCCCTGACTGGCCGCCTGACCTGTGGCGCGAATGATGGCGCCGTCCGGTGTGCGATCGATGGTCAATCCAGTGACGGTTTGAACCAGGGCACGCCCTTCGGTTTCAACAATCACGCGATTTTCGGGCACCAATGGGCGCAAAGGCTGGGCTTCGCGCGCCTCGATGCGGGCCTGACTTGTTGATCCACCAAACCAGTTCAGCGGGTTGATGCGAGAGTCTGAAATGCGGGCACAGCCCGACAGGGTCAATGTGGCGCAGGTCAACAGCAAAGCGATACGCATGGATAGGCCTTTCTATACTTGCCCCAATGCCTAGCTCAAAGTTGCCCCGTTGAAAAGCACCCCAAACGGGCAGGGAGGCTGACAATTTCCACCGGGGTCTGGACCTTTGGGGGCGGGCCGCCTAGATCGGGTGTGACCAATCTAAGGAGTGCGATAATGGCACAGGCCGCCTTTGAAGACCTTGCTGAGACCTTTGAATTTCTGGACGATTGGGAAGATCGCTATCGCCATGTAATTGATCTGGGCAAAGCGATGGATCCCCTCGAAGATGCGTTTCGCGTGCCCGCCACCAAGGTTGACGGATGCGCGAGCCAAGTGTGGTTGCTGCCCCAGATCGACGGCACAGGCCCTAATGCGGTGTTCCATTTTCGCGGCGAAAGTGATGCGATGATTGTGCGCGGATTGATTGCGGTTTTGCATTGCCTTTATGATGGGCTGAGCGTGACCGAAGTTGGCGCCGTGGATGCGCCCGCTGAGCTGGGACGTCTGGGATTGAACGACCATCTGTCTGCGCAGCGATCAAACGGTTTGCGTGCCATGGTCGAACGCATCCGCGAACAGGCCGCGATCGCCGTCACCGCCTAAGGGGCGTGTTTGCCCCTATTGCGGGTCAAAGGTCAGCGCGACACCATTCAGGCAATATCGTAGCCCGGTTGGGGCCGGCCCATCGGGGAAAACGTGCCCCAAATGCGCATCACAGCGCGCGCAATGCACTTCGGTGCGCCGCATAAACAATTTGCGATCCTCTTGTTCGCCAATCACCTCAGGATCGATCGGGCGAAAAAACGAAGGCCATCCCGTGCCGCTTTCAAACTTGGTATCCTGATCAAACAGCGCAGCATCGCAGCACACACAGCGAAACACGCCCGGATCCTTAGGGAAATTGTCATGTGTGCGGGCCCGTTCTGTGGCGTGTTTACGCGTGACTTTATACGCCAGATCGCTCAGTTGCTCTTTCCATTCCCGATCTGATTTGACGACTTTGTCCATGACGTGTTTATCCTTTGCCATTGTTATGCTCTATCTAGTTTAGAAACCAGCAATGACCAAGGAGGCGCGTCATGAAATTGGGCCAGCGCCCAGGGCGTTACACCGCGCGCTTTAGCCGGGCAGCGACAGATATCGCCGCCGCACAAGAATTGCGCCATCTGTGTTTCATCAAGGAAACCGGCGGCGTTTTGCGCCCAAATGGCCGGGATGCGGATGACTTTGATGATCGTTGTGAACATGTGCTGATCCATGACAGTCATGACGGTAAATTGGTCTGTTGTTACAGGATGTTACCCCTAAAAGGCGGGGGTGAAATCAACAGCAGCTATTCCGCCCAGTATTACGAATTGGACGCCTTGAACCGCTATGATGGTGCCATGGTGGAAATGGGTCGATTTTGCATCCACCCGGATGTCAGCGACCCAAATGTGCTGCGGGTCGCTTGGGCGGCGATGACGCGTTATGTGGATGATCACAATGTTGAGATGCTGTTTGGCTGTTCGTCGTTTCAAGGCACTGACAGCGCCACCTATCTGGATGCGTTTGATATGCTGGCCGAACGTCATCTCGCGCCAAAACGCTGGCTGCCGCGGGTCAAAGCGCCCAAAGTTTTCCAATTCGCCAAACAACGTCTGCAAACGCGTGATCGGAAAATGGCCATGCTTCGGATGCCACCGATGTTAAAAACCTATCTGATTATGGGCGGCTGGGTCAGCGATCATGCGGTGGTAGATGATCACATGAACACGATGCATGTGTTCACCGGGCTTGAAATTTCTGCCATCCCCCCGGCACGTGCGCGGGCCCTGCGTGCGGTTGCCGGTTGAACTTTGGCGCTGGGCCGATTAGCCGGGGGCATGGCTAGAGCACCCTTATTACAACTGACCGACATTTCGCTGACATTTGGCGGCGATCCGATTTTTGATGACCTGTCCCTCGTGGTGCAGCCCGGCGACCGTGTGGCGCTGGTGGGGCGTAACGGGTCGGGCAAATCCACCTTGATGAAGGTCATGGCTGGATTGGTCGAACATGATTCCGGCGGCGTGGTTGTATCCCCCGGCGTCAGTGTCGGCTACATGGAACAGGACCCCACCATGGAAGGGTTCGCCACCTTGGGCGACTACGCTGCCAGTGGTCTGGACCCATCCGAAGCCTACAAAGTTGAAATGGTGGCCGAGGGGCTAAAATTTGACCCGTCGCGCGATGTGAACGTCGCCTCAGGCGGGGAACGCCGTCGGGCGGCTTTGGCCAAATTGATGGCCGAAGGGCCGTCGCTGATGTTGCTGGACGAACCGACCAACCATTTGGACATCGAAGCCATCGCTTGGTTAGAGGCTGAGCTGTCATCGACCAAGGCGGGCTTTGTTCTGATTTCGCACGATCGGGCGTTTTTGCGCAATCTGACCCGTGCGACGTTGTGGATCGACCGGGGCAATGTGCGCCGTCAGGAACGCGGATTCGATGCGTTTGAATCCTGGCGTGACAAGGTCTGGGAAGACGAAGATATGGCACGTCACAAAATGGACCGCCGAATCAAATCCGAAGGGCGCTGGGCTGTTGAGGGTATTTCTGCGCGCCGCAAACGTAATCAGGGCCGGGTGCGGGCCTTGCAGGAATTGCGCGCTGAACGCGGCGCCATGATCCGTCGCCAAGGCACCGCGGCCATGGCGTTTGAGGGCGGGCAGGCATCCGGCAAAAAGGTGATCGAGGCAAAGGGGCTGATCAAATCCTTTGATGAAAAACGCATTGTCAGCGGGCTGGATTTGACCGTTCAACGGGGGGATTGCATCGCCTTTGTTGGCCCCAATGGTGTGGGAAAAACCACGCTTATCAACATGTTGCTGGGCAACGTTGAACCAGATAGCGGTACTGTCAAACACGGCACCAACCTGAATGTGGCGGTGTTTGACCAAAGTCGGGCCCAGCTGGATGGCGATATGTCGCTTTGGGACAACCTGACCAGCGATCCGGCCATGGGCGTCAGCGGCAAGGCGGACCAGATCATGGTGCGCGGCAATCCCAAACACGTGGTTGGCTACCTAAAGGAATTCCTGTTTGACGAAGCTCAGGCCCGCGCACCCGTGCGCAGCCTGTCTGGTGGGGAAAAGGCGCGCCTGTTGCTGGCCAAATTGATGGCGCGCGAAAGCAATCTATTGGTGCTGGACGAACCGACCAATGATCTGGATATCGAAACGCTGGATTTGTTGCAGGATCTGATCGGCGACTATCCCGGCACGGTGCTGCTGGTCAGTCACGACCGGGATTTCATCGACCGTTTGGCCAGCACCACCATCGCGATGGAAGGCAACGGTCAGGCCACGCCCTATGCGGGCGGCTGGACGGATTATCAATCCCAGCGCAAGATCGACAATGCGGCGGTTGAAAAATCCACGAAATCCAAGACCAAGTCCGAAAAAACCAAAGCTGAAAAACAAACCGGGCTGAGTTTCACAGAAAAACACCGGCTCGAAGAGCTGCCCGGTGTGATGCAACGTCTAGAGGCTGAAATCGCAAAGCTGGAAACGCTGATGTCGGACCCGGACCTGTTTTCACGTGAACCGGTCAAGTTCCAAAAAGCCACGGATGCATTGGTCGAGCGCAACACCAAACTGGCCGAAGCCGAAGAAGAATGGCTGATCTTAGAAGAAAAGGCTGAAAACAGTTAAATTTGTCTGCTTTTTGTGGGGCAAAACATCCAAAAAACCCACCGTTGATCCAAAATCAACGGTGGGTTTTGTCATTTAAGGCATGCGCAGCGCGCCATCCAGCCGGATGGTGGTGCCGTTCATATAATCACATTCGATGATAAATTTCGCCAAAGCGGCATATTCAGCCGGGTCGCCCAAACGTTTGGGGAATGTTACATCTTTGGCCAGGGCTTCGTGCACTTCGTCCCCCAATCCTTCGAGCATGGGGGTCATGAAAACCCCCGGCGCGATGGCCATAACGCGGATGCCATTGCGGGCCAAATCACGGGCCATGGGCAGGGACAAACCTGTGATCCCCGCCTTTGAGGCGGCATAGGCGGATTGGCCGCGCTGGCCGTCAAAGGCCGCGATTGACGCGGTGTTGATGATCACGCCGCCCTCGGCCATTTGCGCCGCAGCCAAACGCCCAACGTTAAAGCTGCCGACCAAATTGATGTCGATCGTGCGCTGGAAACTGTCCAGCGCATGGGGGCCATTGCGCCCCACTGTGCCTTCGGCGGTGGCGATTCCCGCGCAATTGATCGCCGTGTTCAGCCCACCCATTTTGTCGACAGCATAGGCGATTGCCGTTTCAACGGACCCTTCGTCAGTGACGTTGGTTTGCGCAAATTCGGCCCCAATTTCAGCAGCATAATCCGCGCCTTTGGGGTCCAGATCGAAAATCGTGACGCTGGCGCCGGCATCGCGCAGGGCCTTGGTTGTGGCTTTGCCCAGACCGGATGCGCCCCCTGTGACGACGGCTTTTACTTTGGTGATATCCATAACATTCCTCCCAGTTGGCTCTTTGGTGCCAGTGAATGGACGTCATATCAAGTGGGAATTGAACGTTCGTTCAGAAACTAGCTGTTTGGCAGGGACACCGCGATCAACAGAACAAACACAACCGGGACCGCGATCAGTGCTGCAATCCCCAGAGCGGGTAGTCCCCAAATGAGAAAGGCGATCATCAGCACAGCAACCAGCCCTAGAATGGCCAGCCACATGTTGCGTTCTTGGGGATCAAGTTTTGGGTTTTGCGATTCCATGATGGGCTCCTTAAAGCTGCATCATAGATTTATATTAATGCAAGCGGGCGACAATGCGACCGGCTGCCGCGCAAAAAAGCCCTGCAAACAAAATAAGTTTGCAGGGCCAAATTGATCATTAACCTGCGGCAAGCCGCTTACAAAGGTAGCTTAGCCGTCAAAGTTTACTTCTTCCATAATGCGCAATGCATCCGCACGATGACCGGCCAAATCGGTCAAAGGTGTCTCATCGGCGGTAAAGCTGCCCCAGCTGCCGACCAGTTCAGAAACGTCTGCGCCGTCGAGCACGGGATATTCATAGTTTTCCTCGGCGTAGATTGATTGCGCAGTCGGGGAAACAAGGAATTCCATCAGCTGAACAGCTTCTTCGCGGTTGGGGGCGGATTGGGTCAGGCCGATGCCGGACACGTTCACATGTGTGCCGCCATTTTCAAAGGTCGGGAACACGATGCGCACGGAACCGGCCCATTCGATCTGTTCTTCGTTGTTGACCATTTTGCCCATGTAATAGGTGTTGCCCAAGCTGATGTCGCATTCGCCGGCCCAGATGGCTTTGACCTGAGCGCGGTCGTTGCCTTGGGGGGTGCGGGCCAGATTGTCACGCACTTCAGAGGCCCAAGTTGCGGCACCTTCTTCGCCGTGATGAGCGATGATCGCTGACATCAGCGCCAGATTGTAATTGTGCACGCCAGAGCGCGTACAAATGCGGCCTTCCCATTTGTCATCGGCCAGATCTTCGTAGGTGGTGACTTCGCCGTCGGCCACACGATCGCGGCTGGCATAAATGATGCGTGCGCGTGTGGTCAGACCGAACCACAGACCCTCTGGGTCACGCAGATTTGCAGGCACGGCTGTGTCCAGTGTTTCGCTGGAAACGGGCGCCAGAACATCGGCATCCGCAATCGATTTCAGGTTGGCGATGTCCACGGTCATGACCAGATCGGCGGGAGACCGGCTGCCTTCGGCCAGCAGGCGTTCCACAATGCCACCATCCACAAAAGCAAGGTTCACAGCGATGCCGGTTTCGGCGGTGAACGCATCCATAACAGGCTGGATCAGTTCGGGCTGACGGGTTGTATAGATGTTGACATCGGCCAGCGCGGGCAGGGCAGTTGTTGCGGCAAGAGTTGCAAAAAGGGCAGTGCGAAGGGTCATGTTAGGCTCCAATTTCTGTTGGCGCCCTTAAACCCGAGTGATTTGGTCGGGTCAATACCCGATTTTTTTAATCAGAAATTTTTTCTGCGGCTTTTACTGCATTCCAGAGCGTATCCATTTCAGCCAGATCTGATTGCGCAGGTGAGGATCCTTTGGCGGTCAGGGCATCCTCTACCGCGTTGAAACGGCGAATGAATTTCTGATTGGTGCGGCGCAGGGCCTGTTCTGGATCCACCCCCATATGCCGGGCCAGATTGGCCAGCACAAACAAAAGATCCCCCATTTCATCCTCGACCGCATCCTGCGTCATCTGGTCCCGCGCTTCGATCAATTCACGCGATTCCTCGATCAATTTGTCCAGCACATGCGACGTATCAGGCCAATCAAACCCAACCCGCGCGGCGCGGTTTTGCAATTTCAGCGCGCGCAACAATGCAGGCAATCCCGGAGCCACCCCATCCAGAACCCGTGTCTGGGATTTTGCCGCACGTTCGGCGGCTTTGATCTGTTCCCAATCCGCACTTTGTTGCTGGGCCGATTTTTCACGGGATTCATCGCCAAACACATGCGGATGGCGCGCCACCATTTTATCCGACATCGTGTTGGCCACATCGTCGATGTTAAACAGGCCCGCCTCATCGGCCATTTGCGCGTGAAACACCGATTGAAACAGCAAATCGCCCAATTCGCCCTTTAGCTCGTCCCAGGCTTCGCGTTCGATCGCATCCGCCACTTCGTAGGCCTCTTCGATTGTGTAGGGGGCGATGGTGCTGAAATTCTGTTCAATATCCCACGGACAGCCTGTTTTTGGGTCACGCAGGCGGCGCATTATTTCAACCAAACGCGGCATTCCACCTTTGGGGTCATTAATCAGATCGTCAGACATTGCGGGCCTTTCTCTGCGGGTCTACCAATTGGGTAACGCAGCTCGAAAGGCCCAACAATGCCCGTTTTAAACAGAATCGCCGCTTTTGCCGATGAAATGAAAGAATGGCGTCAGCATATCCATGCCAACCCGGAATTGTCGTTTGATTGCCACAACACGGCAGCGTTTGTGGTTGAGCAGCTGCGCGCATTTGGCGTTGATGAAATCCACGAAGGCATTGCGCAATCCGGGGTGGTGGCGATCCTGAACGGGCAGGGGGACGGCACGGGGCGCACGATTGGGCTGCGTGCGGATATGGATGCCTTGCCGATGGATGAAATCACCGGGGCGGAATACGCGTCGACAATCAGCGGGAAAATGCATGCCTGTGGTCATGATGGGCACACAACCATGTTGCTGGGCGCGGCGAAATATCTGGCGGAAACACGCAATTTTTCGGGTCGTGTGGCGCTGATTTTTCAACCGGCTGAGGAAAATGGCGGCGGCGCTGGTGTGATGGTTGACGAAGGTGTGCTGGACCGGTTTGGCATTGATGAAATCTATGCGCTTCACAATGTGCCGGGGCTACCCGTTGGACAATTCAGCACCAGCCCCGGCCCGCTAATGGCCGCGGTGGATACGTTTTACATTGATATTCAAGGTGTTGGCGGACATGGCGCGATGCCACATGATACCGCTGATCCGATCATGGCAGCGGTGGGGATGGTGCAGGCGATCCAGACGATTGTCAGCCGTAACCTATATGTGCGCGACGATCTGGTTGTGTCTGTGACGCAAATTCACACTGGATCCGCCGATAATATCATCCCCGATACGGCCTTTATTAATGGCACAGTGCGCAGTTTTGATCCGGCAGTTCAGAACATGGTGATCAAACGGTTGCAGGAAATTGTCGATGGTCAGGCCGCCGCCTATGGGGTGCAGGTCAAACTGAACTACGAAAAGGGCTATCCCGCGACGATCAACAATCCGTCGCGCGCTGAATTTGCCTGTGATGTGGCCGAAGGGATCGCACCGGTGGAACGGGATGCCGGCAAAGAGATGGGCGCCGAGGATTTTGCCTATTTTCTGGAAAAACGCCCCGGTGCCTATTTGTTTGTGGGCAATGGCGACACGGCCGGGCTGCACAATCCGGCCTATGATTTCTGTGATGAAACAGCCCCCTATGGTGCCAGCTTTTTCGCAAATTTGATCGAAAAATCTATGCCCGCGATCAAGTGATTTTCGCGAAATAGCAGCCATATTGACCGCGAATTAACTTGGCTTCTTGAAATTTGATCAAAAGTTGACATAGTGGTTTCCAGCGGGGGTAAATCGCCCCTGTTTTGTCATTGCAAGGACGCTCTATGGCGCTGGAAGACGCAAAATCGCAGGTTGATGTGACATTCACCCGCCAAGAAACCCGTGGATTGGCCTATGAAAACACCTTTGGGGGGGCGACGTCGTTTTTGCGACGGAAATACACCAAGGATCTGACCGGGGTTGATCTGGCGATCACGGGTGTGCCGTTTGATCAGGCCGTGACCAATCGGCCCGGTGCGCGGTTTGGGCCCCGCGCCATCCGAGAGGCATCAAGCCTTCAGCCCTATGATCCGCCATGGGGGTGGGACGGGTTTGATCCGCTCAGTGAATTTTCCATCATCGATTATGGTGACTTGGCCTTTGATTACGCGGATGTCCCCAAGGTGCCCGATCTGGTTCAGGCCCATATCAGCGGTATTTTGGCGGCGGGCGCGCGGTCCATTACGCTGGGCGGGGATCATTTCATCACGCTGCCAATCCTAAAGGCCTATGTGGATCGGTTTGGCCCAGTGTCGATTGTTCAATTCGATGCCCATTCCGATATCTGGCAAGACGACGATATGGACCGGATCGATCACGGCACATTCATGTACAAGGCGATCAAACTGGGGCTAGTCGATCCGGCGCGGTCGGTGCAGGTCGGGGTGCGCACAGTGTGTGATGACACGCTGGGCATGAATGAAATCTCCGCGCGTGACGTGCACGAAAAAGGTGCGGCCAGAGTGGCCAAGCAGATCAAAGCCATCGTTGGCGATAATCCCACCTATATTTCGTTTGATATCGATGGGTTGGACCCTGCCTTTGCGCCGGGTACGGGCACGCCGGTTTGGGGGGGGCTGTCGTCTTGGCAGGCGGCAGTGATCCTGCGGGATATGGCCGGGATCAATGTGTTGGGCGGTGATATCGTTGAGGTTTCTCCGCCCTATGACACAACCGGCGCCACAGCGATCGCAGGGGCGCATGTCGCTATGGAACTGATCTGTTTGTCATTGTGGAACCACCGCAAAACCAACCTGACCCAACGCTAAGGGTTGTTTCTGACAGGTTTCAGATTAAGTCGCGGGCATGTGCGACAAAACCAAGTGATATGCCCGGAGCCGGAGATGAAAATTGCCCTGTTGATCCCGATCATCCTTATTCTGGCTGTGATGGCGCGGGTGCGTTTGGCCCCGGTTGATGTGGACCGCTGGCATGTTGATCCATTCACGGCGCCAGATCCGGGCATGGGCGGCGTTGCCGATCAATCTGGTCAGCAGAGCGGATTTTTCGCAGGATCCGCCGACCATGTGGCGCAGGATTTGGCGCAGATCGCAACCGCGACCCCCCGCACAAAACTGATCGCCCAAGATGGCAATCGCTACACGTTTCAAACCCGTAGCCGGGGCTGGGGTTTTCCTGATTACACCACGTTTGAAACCCGTCAGACAGATGACGGCGTGGCCTTGGCCATCACAGCCCGGCTGCGTTTTGGGCGCAAAGATTTTGGGGTGAATGCCAAACGTGTCGCGCTTTGGCTGGATCAATTGACCGCCGCGGATCACATGCTAGCGGGCCAGTAGGCTTGACCCTGTGGTCCCAATAGGGGACATGACCCTATGATACCTTCAGATACGCTCGATCAGATCATCAGCCGATTTCAATTCCTAGAGGCCCAAATGGCCGAAGGGGGCGGCGATATTGCCAAATTGGCCAAGGAATATTCCGATTTGCGCCCGGTGGTGGATCAAATCACCGCGTGGCGGCAGCTGAATGTGGATCTGGCCGATGCCGAAGAAATGCTGGCTGATCCCGACATGGCGGAACTGGCCCAAGAGGAATTGCCGCAATTGCGCGAACAATTGCCCGTGGTTGAACAGGCGTTGCGTCTGTCTCTGCTGCCCAAAGATGCCGCCGACGCCAAGCCCGCCATGATCGAAATCCGCCCCGGCACAGGCGGGGATGAGGCCGGTTTGTTTGCCGCCGATCTGCTGCGGATGTATCAGCGCTATGCTGACACAATGGGCTGGAAGTTTGAGATCATCGATGAGCAAGTTACGGAATTGGGCGGCATCAAAGAGGTGACTGCGCGGGTGGCTGGCGACGGCGTTTTTGCCCGGCTCAAGTTTGAGAGCGGCGTGCACCGGGTGCAACGCGTGCCCGAAACCGAAAGCGGCGGGCGCGTGCACACATCTGCGGCGACCGTGGCGGTGTTGCCCGAGGCCGAAGATGTCGACGTTCAGATTGCATCCACCGATATTCGGATTGATACGATGCGCGCCTCTGGCGCCGGGGGCCAGCACGTAAACACCACCGATTCCGCGGTGCGCATCACCCATATCCCGACCGGGATTATTGTGGTCAGCGCCGAAAAATCCCAGCATCGCAACCGTGAAATTGCCATGCAGGTTCTGAAAACCCGGCTTTATGATCTGGAACGTCAACGGATTGATGGCGAACGGTCCGCCGACCGCAAGGCGCAGGTGGGGTCGGGGGATCGATCCGAACGCATTCGCACTTATAATTTTCCCCAAGGGCGCATGTCAGATCATCGGATCAACCTGACCCTGTATAAACTGGATGCCATCATGCAGGGCGATCTGGATGAAATTATCGATGCATTGATTTCCGAACACCAAGCCCGCCAATTGGCCGAAATGGAAGGGTAAATCGCGTGAATGTCGCGCCCCTGCGTACCGGCACTCAGGTTTTGATCCCGGCGATTGCGCAATTGCGCAGTGCCGGGGTGGATGACCCGGCGCGTGATGCGCGTCAATTGTTGGCCCATGCGCTGGCGATTGATCCGTCGCGGCTGACATTGGCGTTGCATGATGATGTCGCCGCCGATGTTTTGGCCCGGTTTAATGCCCTGATCGAACAGCGGTGTCGCCGCGTTCCTGTGTCTCACTTGATTGGGCGGCGCTTGTTTTATGGCCGCGCGTTTCAGGTCAGTTCGGATGTGCTTGACCCACGTCCAGAAACCGAAGAATTGATCGCCCGCGCATTGGTCCACCCCTATCAGCGGGTGCTGGATCTGGGGACCGGATCGGGCTGTATATTGTTGACATTGCTCGCTGAAAGGCCCGGATCAACCGGCATTGGCGTGGATGTGTCAGAGGCCGCGCTGGATGTCGCCAGACAAAACGCAGCGCAGCTGAATATCACGGCGGAATTCGCGTCTGGCAGCTGGTTTTCGCCCGTCACCGGCCGCTTTGATCTGATCGTCAGCAATCCGCCCTATATCGCGCTGGATGAAATGGCGGATTTATCACCCGAAGTGCGTCTGTTTGAGCCGCGGATGGCATTGACCGATGAACAGGATGGGTTGTTGGCCTATCGTGCGATCTGTGCGGATGTCATGGATTATTTGACCCCGGCTGGGCGGTTCATGGTCGAAATTGGCCCAACCCAAGCAGCCCAAGTCAGCGCCCTGATGGAAACGGCTGGATTCGGCGAAATCCGCGTCACAACCGATATCGATGGGCGCGACCGTGTTGTTGAGGGCATCAAACCGGTGTGAAATGGCGAAAAAGCGCATATTTTCATCCAAATTGGCGTGAAAACAGATAAAATTGCTTTCGCCCTCTTGCCCTACGCCCCTCGGATTGGTTACTCACGGGTATCGGCTGGGCAGAGAGTTTATGTTCTCCCCCCGATCAGTTGCCAAACATCGTATCGGCCAAAACAATCTCGCACTGGCGAAGATCGGCTGAACGCAACGCTAATCAGGCGGAACGGAACACGTTCATGAGACAATCCAAATCGCGTTCGCGTGGGAATAAGAACCGTAATCGTCCTTCGGGCGGTAATATCATCAACCGGGTTTTTGACAGCTCTGGCCCTGATGGCAAAGTGCGCGGCACCCCGCAGCAGATTATTGATAAATACAACCAGCTTCACCGGGATTCACACCTGTCTGGGGACCGGGTTGATGCGGAAAACTTTGCGCAGCACGCCGAACATTACACACGTATGTTAGCCGAGGCGAACCGCGAAGTCGAAGCCAAACGCGAAGAGCAGGAACGGCAAAACCGTGAACGCCAAGCCGAACGTGATCGCGAACGCGCCGATCGCCTGAAAGCCCAAGAGGCCGCAGCCGCAGATCCGTCGCAACAATCGCAGCCCGATATCGTAGACGCCCCAAAACAAGAATCTGGGTTGGTCGAAACGCCTGAGGCCGCGCCGAAACCCGCCGCAGAAGCCGCGCCCGCCCCCAAGCCAAAACCGCGCCGCCCACGCAAACCGCGCGCGAAACCTGCTGAAACGGCAGCTGATGCACCACAGCCACCCGCAGATGGTGGTCCCGCAGAAGCGGCTGAATAAGCACTAAAATTGCGATGAATTCCAAAAAACGGCGTCCAGTTTGGGCGTCGTTTTTTTATGTTGGTTAGGTTGCTGTCTGGGCGGGCCTAGGTCTAGGCTTTGACTGCCCGGGCTAAGGCGCACCAACGTTCCAGATCAATTTGTTCGGCCCGATCTGTGGGTTTGATACCGGACGCGATCAGGCGATCTTCGATATCTGGGGCGACGCCTTTTAATGAGGCGCGCAACATTTTGCGGCGCTGGTTAAACGCCGTCGCCACCACATGGGACAGGGTTTTTGCCTCGGCGGGGAAACGCGGCGCGGGCAGTGCTTTGAAATGTACGACGGCTGAATTGACCTTGGGCGGGGGGGTGAATGCCTCGGGGGGCAGGTCCATGACCACCTGACAATCCGTGCGCCATTGGGCCAGAATTGCCAATCGGCCAAAGGCTTTGGACCCCGGTGTGGCGGTGATCCGCAGGGCCACTTCGCGTTGAAACATCAAGGTCAGGCTGTCCCAAACTGGTGGCCATGTGGGCGGGGTCAGCCAGCGCACCAACAGCTCGGTTCCGATATTATAGGGCAGGTTGGCGCAAATCCGGATCGGGGGTGTGAGATGATCCAACGGATTGATGTCCAACGCATCCCCGTTGATCACATCCAACCGGTCGGGATATTGTGCTGCGATTTCAGCCAAGGCTGGCAGGCAACGGCTGTCTTTTTCGATGGCCAGAACACGCCGCGCGCCTTCGGCCAGCAATCCACGGGTCAATCCGCCCGGTCCGGGCCCGACCTCTAATATATCACAGGCCGTCAGATCCCCCGCTTGGCGGGCGATGCTGGATGTCAGGTTCAGATCCAACAGGAAATTTTGACCAAGATTTTTCTTGGCGGCGATACCGTGGGTCTGGATGACGTCACGCAGCGGGGGCAGGTTGTCGATTTGGGCCATGTGCCCTTATGCGATTGTGGCGGGCAGATTGGCAAGTCGCGAAACGCGTCAGCGGGTTTTGCGCGCCATATCTGCGGCCATGCGCAGCGCAGAGATCATCGAACTTGCATCTGCGATGCCTTTGCCCGCGATGTCAAAGGCGGTGCCATGATCGGGGGATGTGCGAATAAACGGCAGGCCCAATGTGACATTGACGCCTTGGTCAAAGCCCAAGGTTTTTACCGGGATCAGCGCCTGATCGTGATACATACAGATCGCCACGTCATAACGCGCACGCGCGGATGCATGAAACATCGTGTCAGCGGGCAGGGGGCCGGCAATGTTGAACCCTTCGGCGCGCAACGCATCCAATGTGGGTGCGATCATCGCGTCATCTTCGGTGCCCATTTTGCCGCCTTCGCCTGCATGTGGGTTCAATCCTGCGACGGCCAAACGGGGCCGTTCAATGCCAAAATCCCGACGCAATCCCGCATGGGTGATCAGGATCGTGTCGGTCAGCAAGGCCGCGTTCAATTGGTCCGGCACCTCGGCCAATGGGATGTGGATGGTTGTGGGCACGGTGCGCAATTCATCGCAGGCCAGCATCATCACAACCCGGTCCACCCCGGCCAATGCGGCCAGAAATTCTGTGTGCCCCGGATAGGCAAAATCTGCGCCGTCAATCAGCGCCTTTTTGTTGATCGGCGCTGTGCATAATGCGCTGCATTGCCCTGATTGCGCCAATTTAACACCGGTGGAAATCGCATCGATCACTCCCGCAGCATGGGCCGGTTGCGCCACCCCCGGCGTCAAATCAGGACCAAAATCGCGGGCCAGAACGGGTAGGGCATTAGGGCAGAGAGCGCTGGCTTGGGACGTGTCGGTGATGATTTCAAACGGGGTGCCATCCGGCAGATGTTTGGGATCACCGATCCAAAGCATGGGGATATCCCCGCGCAATTGCGACCAGGCAGAGACCGCAATTTCGGGTCCAATACCAGCAGGTTCCCCGCAAGAAATCGCTATTGGGTTCATGTCGTTCTGCATGGCGCCCTCATGTGGGGTTAGTTGACGTCGCGAATGGTTGCATCTGCGCGCAGATCTGCCAGCAACGCATCGGCATAACCGGCCAAACGGGTCGACAAAAGGCGGGTTCGCACGGCTTCGCGGTCGATTTCGGCATCCAGTTGCGGGGTGCGGCCACACATCATCAAAAAGACCAATGTCTGGCCGTCATTGCGGGTCAACGCAAAGGATGTTTCGCCCGTATCAAGACGCGCCAATTCCAATGCGATGTCCTGATCAATTTCTGCGGGGGGCAATGTCACCCGGTCCAATTGTTCGGCTGGCAATCCGCGGGCCACCCCATACAGATCATCACAGCTGTCGACACGGTCATTGATTTTGGCGGCTTCGGCCAGACCTGCGTCACTCAGACCGCCGGGAATGTAGAAGGCCGCATATTCGATCGCGGCGGATTCCGGGATGGGCTGGGGTGCTTCGCGCACGGCGCGCATCTGGAACAAGGCGACACCGTTGGTGATGGGCAATGGGGCGGTCACTTCGCCCGGGGCCAGATCCAGCAGGATAGCCCGGACCGCAGCGGGGTAATTTGACAATGGCAGCCAAGGCAGACGCCCGCCCTGACCACGGGATGGCAGGGCTGAATGTTGAAGGGCTGCGGCCTCAAACGAAGAGGTGCTGGTATATTGCGAAATACGCTGTGCCGTTGCCATGGCCGCATTTGCACGCGGAGGCGGCGCGGCGATGATGATTTCAGATAACAGCACTTCTATTTGGCTGCCTGATCCACCGGCCGCCCCAAGAGCGGCGTCAATTTCGGCCTCTGTGATCTGCACACGGCCGCGATACCGGGATCGGATAAAATCACGCCATGTGAATCCAACGACGACAAAATCCCGAAAGGTTTCTTCTTCGACGCCGTTCTGTTCAAGAAGGGTCAGGAATTGATCCAATGTCAGGTTTGCACGACCGGCAAAATCTTCCATTGCGCGGCGCATTGCCTCTTCTGGAAGTGAAAGTCCAGCGCGGCGCATTTCACCCATTTTCAGGCGATCCTCGATCAATTGTTCCCGCGCCAATTGCAGGTGATTGCCCGGCGTGCGGAACACCTGCAACAGCAGGGCACGCTGATTGATCTCAAACTGCGTAATGGCGGTTTCATCCACGGTCACAACGGGGGCAAATAGGTTCTGCGCCATCGCCATGTTTGAATGTGTTGCCGTCAGTCCAACGGCAAGCCCCGCTGAAAGTAGAAGAGCAAGGAAAGGTCTGCTGCGCATGGTCACCCCTTGGGTCGCGGTTGGTTTCTGGCCATCATCATTGCGTTATTCACCGCAGGATTGGGCAGCAAAAGCGCCCGATCGTCCCGCTGAGAACCCGGCAATTCCGACGGACAGACCGATATCGGTTGTTGGGTCTACATTAGTCGAAGACGTAAACCGGCGCGAGACCGAAAGGTCGACTTCGACGCATTCGTTGCGCCAGCCAATGCCAAATCCGGTTTTTGCGGCCGAGTCTGCGATAATGTCATAGCTGGCTTCGCCATTTACGGACCAGACGTCGTTGATTTGATAATCCGCATCAAAGGTCCATTCAGAAATGGCCGCATCGCGGGATTCCCCAGTATCTATTGGCAAATATAGATATCCAGCGGTCATATTCAGATTGTCCCGCAGCCAGTTGACTTGAATTTGGGATTTGCTGGTCACGTCATTTTCGTTCAACAATGTGCGTAAATCAACGCTCAGCCCATTGGCGAAATCCAGCTGACCGGCGACCAGCCAATCAGAGGCGGTCCCGGAAAACCCAGAGGACAGGCTTAGGTCGTCTTGGTTTTGTGATCGAAACACCCGCCCAAATGTAAGCGTGCTGCGCCAGCCTTGGGGGGATTGCCGGGTCCAGCGCGCACCGAACGCGCTGCGCAGCCCGGTTTCAACCCGGTCCTGACCTGCAAAACGGGTCAGCGACAGCAGATTGGATTCGTCAAATTCATTGAGGATGCTGTCTTCGTTTGGGGGCGTGTCCCCATGGGCGTCTGACCAAGCGATCTGGGCCATGGGTTCGATCAGATGCGCCACACCGTTGCTGTTGGTTTTTGCCAATGGCCAACGCAATGTGATCCCAGCCCGCGGGGCAGTGCGCATCAACGTGTCCTCATAGTTGCTGTCTTGGGCAACATCATAAAGATCCACCTGAAACCCGGTTTCAAAATCCAAGACCAGCCCGGCGGGGCCAATCCAGTTGCGCTGCCATTGCGCATCGACACCCAGCCAAGACACGTCTCGACCGATCATATCGGCCTGCGATGTTCGAAAAAGAGTGTCCCCGCCACCCGACAACGTCAAAACACCCCCCAAGCGGTTGGGATGAAGCCGTTGTTGATAGTCAAACGCCCCAACCCAGCTGGTCAGCGTGGCATTGTCGTCAATATCGCGCAGCGACTGATAATGATTGAGCGAGGCTTCGATATACTGGTCTTGGGTCGTGCGTGTGATCGCGATTTGGCTGTCCAACAGATCGTTAGATGAATGGCCGTAATCCAACAAATATCCATCATCCGACACTGTGATCAAATCAAAGCTGAGTTCAAAGTCACGCGCCAAATCAAACTGTCCCTGCAATTGCGCATAGCCACGTGTGTCATCGGGGACAATCGTGTCATGGCTGATCCCGGCGTTTAATTCGAGGCGACCATTGTGAAACGCCTGTCGGTAACGCAGGTCCAACGTACGGGTTTCGCGGGACAAATAGGGGGTGAATGTCAGGTCGCGGTGATCGCCGAGCCTGATAAAGTAGGGCGTTTTGATCCCGGTTCCCAGTTGATCGGTGCTGCGAAACCGAGGGGTCAGAAACCCCGTTGCCCGTTCCAATGTCGGATCGGGCAGGCGCAGACGCGGCAGATAAAGAACCGGAACATTGCCCACACGCAGTTGCGCGCCATCAAAATACAATTGCTGTTCTTGTTCGTCATGGATCACCCGCCGCGCGCGGATCTCCCATAGCGGCGCTTCGTCACCACAGACACGGCAAGACGTAGCAACCACCTGAAAAAGCTGCGAATATCGGCCATCGACCCTATTGATTTGGTTGGCCCCCAATTGCAGCTGCTGATCCAGAACCAACCGCGCGCCTCGCAGCAATCCGTTTTGCAATTGTGGGTCCAAATCGGCCTGACCTGCGGTCAGAATGGTGCCATCGGCCCCGATGATGAAAATGGGGCCTTCGATCGTTAATCTGTCGGTGGATTGGTCATAGACCAAACGCTGGGCAGTCAATTTGGTGCCGTCAAAAAACACCTCGACATTGCCTTCGGCGATCAGCACGCCGTTGTTTTGAACGCTCACCCGGTCGGCAATCAAATTGGCCACACCTTGGGCGCTGGCCATGTTGCTGACCCCCAATAGCGCCAAACACAGAAACATCGTGCGCAGTAAATTCATCACCCATCCTCAAGGTGCAAAATCAGGCCCATCGCCAACCCCAAAGCCGCCAAAGGGGGCGCCCATGCAGCCAGCAAAACCGGAATATTGCCGTTTTCGCCCAATATCTGCGCGAAATTGCGGATAAAGTAAAAGCCAAAGCTGAGCATCAAAGCAAACAACACCATCAAACTGGTACGACTGCCGCGTTGATGCTGCATCGTGAAAGCCGCCCCAATCAGCACCATTCCCACCAAAAACAAGGGCAATGCCAGTTCCATTTGCAGCCAGACCTGATGGCGGCGCGCGGAAAAACCGGCGGTTTTTAACCGTTCAATGAAGGTTGGCAAATCCCAGATCGGGATCGACGAGGGCGTGCCAAAACTATCGCGAATCTCATCCGCTGTCAGGCTGGACGGCACGCTTAGACGGGATACGGATGTGGCGGTGGCCTCTGGGTTGGGGGTATTGGCCAAGGTCCAGACTTTGGCATTCAGCAGAACCCATTCCCCCGGTTGCAGCCGGGCAGAACTGGCATGAATACGTCGCGACGGCCCGCCATTTTCGCTAAATTCCAAAAATGTCACCCCCCGCAGCAGGGTGCCTTCTAGGTTTGCACCGGCGGCCCGAATGACGGTTTGACCCAACTCATCCCCTTGGCGCAGCCACACGGCATCCCCTGTGAATTGCAAAACATTTGTGCCGCGTCCGCGCATTTCATTGCGACGGCTGTCATATTCTGAACTGGTCGCTGCGACGATAGGGTTCATGGCCGCCACCGCCAATGTGCCAACCAATAATGTCACCACCACCGGGGCAACCAGGGCACGCATTGCCGACCGACCCACGGCGCGCGTGACCACCAATTCAGAGGACCGCGCCAATGCCAAAAACAAGGAAATCGACGTGATGATCATCAGCAAAGGCAGAATTTGATACAATGATCCCGGCAAATTCAGCAATGTGAGGGTCAACAGACCGCTAAATTGCGCTTCGGAATTGGAAAAGGTCCGGATTTGTTCGACCAGATCCAAAAATCCCAGCATCAGCCCAAAGATCAGCAAAACAGCCAAAAAGGTCAGTGTGAAACGGCGGGCGAAATAACGATGTAGGATCATGAGCTGACCCCCGAAACATCCGCGGGAATAGGGGCGGCAGAGCGGCGCAGCCGTTTGGGTCGGGCGGCCAGCCATAACATGGCAAGGATCAGCAACAGGCCAATCCCTGTCGCCAGATAGGCCACCGGCCATGCATCAGGATTGCTGCGCACGATCCCGGTGCCAGCAGTTTCCAACGCATTGATAAAAATCACTAAAATCACAGCGCCAAGGATTTGTTTCCACACGCCAAACCGCGAAAACCCCCCGGTGATCAATGCCGCATATCCCAACAAAGAGGCGACAATGGCCAGCAGGGCTTGGGTGATGCGGTTGTGGCCCTCTGCGATCAGCGCCCCGGCACTGCGACTGGTTTCTGACATGATGTCGGGTGTTGGGTTCAGCAAATCCAACGTCATCAATTCACGCAAAGACCGATTGCGGTTGTCGTCCACTTCGATTGCGGCGCTGACGTCATAGGCAAAGTCATCAAATGTCGTCACAGCAAGGTTCAAACCGTCGCCTCTTAATGTCTGGGCCATGCCGTCGCGCATCACCAATTGCGGGCCGCGATCGCTGCGCACCAAATAGGCCCGCGCTGAGGAATAGATCAGGTGTTGATCCGGGTTCGACGTGTCTGACAGCAAAACGTCCAGTAATTCGCCTTCGGGGGTGACTTCGCGGATGTAAAAGGTCACGCCGTCTGACGGGTTTAGAAATTGCCCTTCGGTGAGCATTCTGGCAGTGACATCTTGCGCAATTTCGGCGGATCGCTCTTCGAATTGATGGGTGCTGAGTGGCACCAGCAGATGCGCCAAAATTGTCGTCAGCGCCGCGACGATCACGCCAAATGCTAGAAAAGGCCGGGCCAGGCGATAAGGCGAATACCCGGTGGATTGCACCACAACCAATTCGGAATCCGCCGCCAGCCGGTTGGTGACATAAACTGAGGCAACAAACGCCGAAATCGGCATCACCAGCCGCACGATGTTGGGCAATGACAATGCGGTGAATTCCAGAAAAACCAAGGCGGATTGCCCGTCGGAAATCAGCTGATCAAAGAGGGCAACTGCCTGATTGACCCAGTAAATCATCACCAAAATCAGCGAGAAAAAGCCAAACAACATCATGAGTTGCGACAGGATATATCTGTCGAATCGTCCCACGTTTCTCTCCTGTTTGACTTGCTTGCTTACGTTTGCGCGACGCTATCCGATTTACCCCCCAGACCCAAGTGCAGACTGGTCAAGGCGGCGCTGCCAAGCTAGTCATTGCCTATCGGTTCAATTTCGCCCCGCTGAGATGGGGATTTGGGCCCAAGGATTGCCTATTTCAAGGCCGATGTTGTTCAAAAGGAGCCGCCATGACCACCCCAGTCGAAATTCACTTTAAAGATGTAGAATTGGAAAACCTCGCCGAGACGGTTGGGCAGGTGGCAATCATCGCCAGCGAAGACGGAAAACTGGGCATCGAAGCACGTCGTGTGAATGGTTTGACGCGCAAAGCTGTGGCACGTCTGGTGGCCAGCGATGCGTTTGAAAAGGCCGCATTGGGGGACGTGATGACAATCGCCTATCCGGCTGCAATGGCGGCCGAGGCGGTTTTGGTGATCAAATTGCCCCGCCGCCCCAGCGTCGATCAAGCCCGCAAAGCCGGGGCCAATCTGGCCAAAACCCGGTCCAAAGCGCCGCTTTTGCTGCTCACTGGGGCAACCACCAAGGTCGAAGATATCTCACTCGGGTTGGCTTTGCGGGATTACGAATTCACGGATCATAAAACCGCCGATCACGTGGCCAATGCCCCTGTGACCATCATGTGCCGCAACGCCGAAGACGTGGCCAAAGCCGCCGCGCCGATGGCCGCCATCGCCGAAGGTGTTTTTTTCACCCGCGATTTGACCAATGAACCGGCCAATGTTTTGACCACGGATGATTTTGCCGCGCGTTTGGCCGCGATGCAGGAACTCGGGCTTGAGGTTGAAATCCTCGAAGAGGCTGAGCTGGAAAAACTGGGCATGGGGTCGCTGCTATGCGTCGGGCAGGGGTCCGATAGCCCATCCAAAGTGGTGGTCATGCAATGGAATGGCGGCGGCGACGAAGCACCGTTTGCTTTTGTTGGCAAAGGTGTGGTGTTTGACACGGGCGGGATCAGCCTGAAACCGGCCGCGGGCATGGAAGAAATGACCATGGATATGGGCGGCGCGGGCGTTGTTGCGGGGCTGATGCGTACCTTGGCGCTGCGCAAAGCCAAAGCCAATGTTGTCGGTCTGGTCGGGTTGGTGGAAAACATGCCATCGGGCAATGCTGTGCGCCCCGGCGATGTGGTGAAATCCATGAAGGGCGACACAATTGAGGTGATCAACACGGACGCTGAGGGGCGTTTGGTTCTGGCGGATGTGCTATGGTATGCGCAGGACCGTTTCAAACCCAGCGGTGTGATCAATCTGGCGACGCTCACCGGGGCAATTATCATTGGTTTGGGCCATGAAAATGCGGGTCTGTTCAGCAATGATGACCAGCTGGCTGGCAATATCCTAAAGGCAGCAAAGGCCGAAGGCGAAGGCGCGTGGCGCATGCCGATGGGGCAGGGCTATGACGATCTGTTGAAATCGCGCATTGCGGATATGAAAAACATCGGTGGGCGCCCAGCCGGGTCAATCACTGCCGCGCAATTCCTGAAACGGTTCATCCAGGATGACATGCCATGGACCCATCTGGATATTGCCGGTGTGGCCTCTTTGTCTGCACCGTCAACCTTTGCCCCCAAAGGCGCGACTGGCTGGGGCGTGATGACGCTTAACCGGTTTATCGCGGACACATACGAGGCATAAACCATTATGGGCGCTGCATATTTCTATCATGTGACGCAATCCAGCATCGAACAAACCTTGCCCATGTTATTGGGCAAGGCGCGTCAGGCCGGATGGCGGATCGAGGTGCGCGGCCAACATGCCGACGATATGGAACGGCTGGATAAACAGCTATGGCTTGGGGATGAAAACGGATTTGATCCGCATGGTTTGGCCGGGGGCGACTATGATGCGGACCAGCCGGTTTTGCTGACCTTTGGTCAGGCAGCGGGCAATAATCCGACCTGCGTGATGTCGGTCTATGGCGCGGATGTCACCCCACAAGACGTGACCGCATTGGAACGGGTCTGTATCCTGTTTGACGGTCACGACGGCGCGGCCGTGGCCCATGCGCGGGTCCAGTGGAAAACGCTAGCAGATGCGGGTTGCACAGCCCAATATTGGAGCCAGGAATCCGGTCGCTGGGAAAAGAAAGCTGAAACCGCGTAGCAGATTCTAGCGCGTCAGAACCAGTTTGTTGCCGACAATTTCGATCCGCGCAAACCGTTCCAGATACCCCATCCCCAGCAGGGATCCTTCTAATTCGCCTTGGTTGACGACAGCGCGTACATTCCGGTCGACAATCGGACCAAGCCGCACTTCATCAAGAATAACCGGCGCGGTTTTCACGATGCCGTTTGCCGTGCTGGCGCGCCCGGTAAAGGCCAGATCACGCGTAGAAATCCCGATGGCGGTTGCGTCCGGTAGGCTCAGCACCATGTCGGTGGCCCCTGTATCCACGACAAAATTCACAGGAACGGCATTCAGCGTCAGGCTTAGATAAAAATGCCCGTCAATGGCACGCGGCACTTCGATGGCATTGCCATCCAGCACGGTTTGGCGTCCCAGAATGTCCCCACGCATATCCTGCCACAGACCATAACCGGCAATCATGCCGACAAAAATCAGGACCCAGATGATCGCTTGCTGGGCGACTTTGCCCAAACTGGTGCGGTTTTGCGCTATGAACCAGCCGACCACCGCGGTGCCCAACAACACCATATATGCTAGCCTTGCGATCAGATCCCCGTCCATGAATACCCCTTACGCCCCAAGAAACCCAAACGATTGTAACCCATCCAGGATGAACTGCACGGACAAAGCCGCAAGCAACATCCCCAGCAAGCGGGTGATCACATTGATCCCCACTTTGCCCAAAAGGCGTTCCATGACGCCGGCCGCCATAAAAAACAAATAAACGATAAAAATCACGGACAACATGACGCCCAAAACGGTGACGTAATCCGTCACGCCTTCGGCCTGACCGGTTAGCAAAATGATTGTCGCAATCGATCCAGGCCCCGCAATCAGAGGGATGGCCAAGGGAAAAACCGATGGGTCATCGTGATGTTCCTGCGCGCCTTCGTCGGCCGTGTCGCTGCGCCGGGTCTGGCGGCGTTCAAACAGCATATCAAGCGCGGTCAAAAACAGCAGTACACCACCGGCAATGCGAAATGCGGGCATTGATATCCCGACAAAGCCCAAAACGGATTCGCCAAGCAGCCCAAACATCACCAGCAAACCCGCCCCAACCAGGCAGGATCGCACGGCAATTGCACGCCGTTTCTTGGCATCCATACCTTGGGTCATGGCCACAAAAAGAGGCGCCAATCCGATCGGGTCGATAATCACCAACAGGGTGGTGAATGCCGCAATCAGGGCCGCTAAGTCGTACATTTCATTCTCTTTTGATCGATGTATTTGACCAGCCAATCATAGGCGGGGGCATTGGTCCAGCGCGATCTTGTCGCGTTGAACCGCTGTGTTTTGACGTATCAGCCTTTGGCGGCTTCTAGTTTTTCCAGCGCGGCCATCCACATGGCTTCGGCGCGTTCCAGCCCTTGCATCACCTCGGCGTATTTGCGGTTCCATGTTTCCAGCTCGCCAATGCGGCTGCTGTCATACAGATCAGGATCCGCCAGTTTGGTGGCCAGCTTGTCGCGCATCCCATTGATCTTGTTCACACGTTCTTCGGCTTTGCGCACCTCAGATTTCAATGCGAGCAATGTGTCACGAGACGCTTTTTGAACCTTGGGTTTGACCGGGGCGGCTGGTTTGGCGGGTTTGTCGCCCAACAACAATTGTTTGCGATAGGCTTGCAAATCTTCTTCGTAGGGGGCGACACGACCGTCTTTGACCAACCACAGACGATCCGCAACCATGCTGAGCAGGTGCATGTCGTGGCTGACCAAAATCACCGCACCGGAATAGGCCGTTAATGCCTCGACCAGCGCTTCGCGGCTTTCGATATCTAGGTGGTTTGTCGGCTCATCGAGGATCAGCAAATGCGGCGCATCAATCGTGGCCAGCATCAGCGACAGACGCGCCTTTTGCCCACCAGACAATTTGCCCACCAGCGTTTCGGCCTGATCCGCCATCAACCCAAACCCAGACAACCGCGCGCGCAATCGTGCAGGTGTTTCGGTGGGGCGCAGGCGACGCACATGGTCCAGCGGGGTTTCGTCCGGATATAATTCATCCAGCTGGTGCTGGGCAAAATAGCCAATGCGCAGCTTGTTGGACCGCACAACTTTGCCTTTCATCGCCGGAAGTCGATCCGACAGCAATTTGGACAAAGTCGATTTACCCTGACCGTTTTGGCCCAGCAGCGCGATGCGGTCATCCTGATCAATCCGCAGGTTCAGCCGGTCGAGAATGATTTTGTCGTCATAGCCGACAGCCGCGCCTTCCATATTGATAATGGGGGGCGACAATTCCTCTGGTTCGGGGAAACTGAAGGCCCGCAAAGCCGCCTCTTGGGGGGTGGCGATCAGGCTGATCTTTTCGATCATTTTCAACCGGGACTGGGCCTGCACCGCCTTGGACGCTTTGGCACGGAACCGATCCACAAAGCTTTGCAAATGGGCGATCCGGGCCTTGGATTTGGCGTTTTCAGATTCAGCCGCAGCCAAACGCGCCTGCCGGATTTCGGCGAATTTGTCGTATGGCGTGCCGTAATAGGTCAGTTTGCGATCTTCGAGGTGCAAAATCCCGCCAACGGCCCGGTTCAGCAATCCGCGATCATGGGACACGATTAAAACCGTATGCGGATATTTCGCCAGATAGCTTTCCAGCCACACCGCGCCTTCGAGATCCAGATAGTTGGTCGGTTCATCGAGCAACAGCAAATCAGGCTCGGAAAACAGCACGGCTGCCAGCGCAACCCGCATCCGCCAGCCGCCCGAAAACGCCGAACAGGGCTGTTGTTGTTTGTCATTGTCAAAGCCCAAACCCTTGAGGATCGAAGCCGCGCGCGCCTCTGCGGACCAGGCATCAATATCGGTCAGACGGGTCTGAATATCGGCAATGCGGATCGGATCGGTCGCAGATTCGGATTCGGCCAGCAACGCGGCGCGTTCTTTGTCCGCTGCCAGAACCGTATCCAGCAGTGACACATCCGATCCCGGCACCTCTTGGGAAACGCCGCCAATGCGTGCGCCGCGCGGAACTGAGATGGATCCAGTTTCCAGCACCAATTCCTTGTAAATTAAGCGGAACAGCGTGGTTTTGCCGGTTCCATTACGGCCCACCAAGCCCACTTTGTGGCCTGTTGGGATCATCGCCGATGCGTTCTCAATCAGAGGACGGCCTTGGACGGAATAAGAGATGTCTGAAATCTTTAACATGGGCTGGGCTTAACAGAGCGATGCACAAGGCGCAAAACGCTTTTCAAAGCAGTTCGACCATGTTAGTTCGCGGCCAAATTCACACTTTCCCAAGAGGTCTATCATGGCGACTGAACGCACACTTTCGATCATCAAACCCGATGCAACCAAACGCAACCTAACTGGCAAAATCAACGCCAAGTTCGAAGATGCCGGTCTGCGCATCATCGCGCAAAAACGCGTTCAGTTGACAATGGCCCAAGCGGGCAAATTCTACGAAGTTCACGCCGAACGCCCATTTTACGGCGAATTGTGTGAATTCATGGTGTCCGAGCCTGTCGTGATCCAAGTTCTGGAAGGCGAAGGTGCCATCGCGAAAAACCGCGAAGTTATGGGCGCAACCAACCCAGCAGACGCAGCTGCCGGTACAATCCGCGCAGAATTCGCGCTGTCCGTTGGTGAGAACTCTGTTCACGGTTCCGATGCACCAGAAACGGCTGCTCAGGAAATCGCTTACTTCTTCTCCGGTCTTGAACTGGTTGGCTAAGCCGATATCGGCAGGGTAGGGCGCGCCCTATTCTGCCAACAAATTCGGGAACCGTCTGGGTCCTGGTATGGCCGTTCGCACCATTCTGGCGCGGGCGGCTTTTTTGTTCAGGTTCTTTTCCAGCAGGCGATAATTGCGGATGTTGGCGTTATAGATCACGTCAAAGACGTCGCCGACGATGGGGATCGACCCAATGATCACATCCATCAACAGATTGCTGATCATAAAGGCCAGCGCGCCGGGTGTGGCCCCCAATTTATGCGCGCGCCAAACCATCCAGACCGACGGGCCCAGCGTGGCGACATCCCCGATGACCGGGATCAGACCTAGAATATTGTCCAGCCCCACGGAAATGTTTGTGCGCGGGATGTAAAACAGCGCGTCCATGCGCCAAGCAACTTTGCGCAGGCGGGCCAATTCATAATCCAAATCTTGAATTTGGGGATCTTGGTCGATGATATCAGGTTTAATGTTCATGGTATTAACATACCGGGCGGGCGGACTGATGTAAATACCTTTTACTTTATGCTGCGTGGCAGGTTTTCCTTACTTTACAGCGGGCAAAACGCCGATTTGATCTAGGATGGTTTCAATTTCGGACAGGTCTTTGTCAAAATGTTTGGTCTTCATGGCGTCAAATTTGACCCGTAGGGCGTCCTTTTCTTTGCCTTTGCAATCGTTCCACGGGCGCCCCTGCAATGCCATGACCAACACATAATACCCGATAAAATGTGGGCGTGATCCGTTGGCCAGCAGTTGCGCATAGGCCGCATCCGCCCCCACATCATATAGGTCCTCAGCCGTATGAATGCCGACCTCTTTGAGCGCCTTTTCATAGGCTGGGCCAAGGTTTCGAATGCTGGAAATCGCGGTCATCGGGCAGGGGCCTGCAATGTTAAAGCCAAGTGTTGACGTTAAATTAACCGCTGAACGGAAAAAGACCAGCGTCCCTGCAAGGAGAATGAACAGGGAATTCGCTGGTCAGCTAGCCGCCCCGTGCGAGGGAGAACGCATAAGGGCGGGAATCCTATGGGTCAAATGGAACGGCCCCTCCGCATCGGGGGCGTTCAACATGTGATCAGATGCTTGCGTAGTCTTTGAATACAATGGGTTTTGGCGCGGGGGCAGGTTTTTTGTCCCCGGACGCCGTCCGTGGTGTCGGGGTGGGTTTCTGTGCGCTACGAATGCTTTTGAAAACTGTATTCATCACTGCGTCTACCTTTATGCCAGGGGCCAATGCCCGTTAATCCCTGTGGGCCTCTTGGTGGGCCATAAATTCAGGCTGCTCAAAGAGGATGGCCGGAAAAAGACGCAATTGTGTCAAATCCAAGGCAGTGTGCTCGGGGCAATGGAGCACCGCGGTTAATGAAGGCCGGGAGAGTGGCGATGTGAGTAGGGAGAATGGACCGCAGCAGATGGATCACCACTTTGGTCTGAATACAAAAAAACCGCCCGATTTCTCGAGGCGGTTTTTTGTTTCCAATCAGTGCCTTGCAGGATGATTGGCTCCGGCGGTAGGGATCGAACCTACGACCAATTGATTAACAGTCAACTGCTCTACCGCTGAGCTACGCCGGAACATGTGGGGTGATATAGCGACGTGATTCAGTGGCGGCAAGAGGGGAAATGCGAAAATGTCATCTGGATGACAGATTATTTTTACCGCCTCAGTTCAAAGCGCGCATTGATTGATATTTGCGGCTGCGCGGTGATTACATCACGCCCCACTAAATCAACGAGATGCGCAAAAACGTTTCGCTCTGCTGCTGGAAACAAACGGGGGTTCACATCTGTATAAACGGTTTGTGTGACTTCGGATGCGGTCGTGCAGCCCGTTGAAAGGGCTTGCAAAATTTGCTGTTCTCTAGATTTGCGATGTTGGATCAATTCCGCCAGCCGACCATGTGGGTCGTCCATCGGGGCCCCATGTCCGGCATGGTAGCGGCGCGCTGGGATTGACTGCAATTTAACACAGGATTGCATGAAATCGGTCAAATCCCCGTCAGGCGGCGATACCAACGACGACGCCCAGCCCATCACATGATCCCCAGTCAGAACAACATCCTGCCAGCCAAGCGCAATATGGTTGCCCATATGGCCGGGCGTGTGAATGACGCGAATAGGGCATTCGGCATCAATGATCTCTCCGTCGTTAACCCTTTGATCAAATTCAAAGTTCACATCAACGCCTTCGCCCCCACCTGCCAATCCTTGCGCGGCAAGTTGCTGCATTACGGGGCTCTGACCTGCGTTAGAATCGCCAAAGGCTAGAATTTTTGCGCCGGTTTCACCTGCTAATGGTCGCGCGAGCGGGGAATGATCCAAATGGGAATGCGTGACGATGATTTGGTCCACGGGGCGGCCCTTGATGGCGGCCAAAATCGCAGAGAGATGCTCTGAACTCTCTGGACCCGGGTCGACGATCGTCAGACGCGCATCGCCCAACAGATAGGTGTTGGTCCCCATAAACGTCATCGGCGATGGGTTGGGGGCCAGAATGCGGGTCAGACCGGGATCCAACTGTTCGGCGATACCGGGGGTGGGATCAAATTCTGTTTGCATATTGGTTTCGCTTTTCACTTGGGGCACCGCGCATTACGTTTGGCACATGTTCTTTACCTGGCTCAAACATTATATGCCCCGAAGCCTGTATGGGCGCGCCGCGTTGATCCTGATTTTGCCGGTGGTCACTCTGCAATTGGTGGTGTCTGTCACCTTTATTCAGCGCCATTTCGAAGGTGTGACCCGCCAAATGAGCCAATCAATCCTTATCGAGCTGTCTTATCTGGCCGAAGGTGTGGCCCAAGCAGACAGCTTTGAGGCGGCGCAACAAGTTGTTCTGGAACGTGCATCGCCCTTGGAAATGAATGTTGTCTTACCGGCTGGCGATGTGCCTGCGCAGGACATTCGCGCGTTTTACGATCTGTCCGGGCGGGAAGTGATCAGAACGTTGCGTCCTCAGCTTTTGGGGATGGGCCCCGTTGATCTGAGCGACACGCGCCGGGTGAAACTGTGGCTTGAAACGCCACATGGGATTATGCAGATCAGTTTTGATCGTCAACGTGTTTCGGCCAGTAATCCGCACCAACTTATTGTTTTGATGGTTGTTTTGGGTGTTCTGATGACGCTGATTGCCTATGTTTATCTGCGCAATCAGCTGCGACCGATCAAACGGATGGCTGCCGCGGCGGCTGAATATGGCAAAGGGCGGATTGTGCCATATGCACCGTCTGGCGCCACCGAAGTGCGTGCAGCAGGCAATGCATTTTTAGACATGCGCAACCGGATCGAACGTCAGGTGGCGGCGCGCACCTTGATGCTGTCTGGGGTGAGTCATGACCTGCGCACGCCGCTGACACGCCTTAGGTTAGAGCTGAGCCTGATGGATGAACAGGACGCAGCCCCGTTGTTGCGCGACGTTGATGACATGCAGCGATTGGTCGATGCGTTTTTGGATTTCGCCCGCGACGAAGCTTTGGACGCGCTAGAGGAAACCGATCCGGTTGCGTTGATAAAACAGGTTGTGGCAGACGCGGCGCGAACTGGGGATGACGTCGAATTGGGGCCGATATCCGGCGTTTTGCCTGCTCCGGGGACGATGCCGTTGCGGCCCATGGCGATTTGCCGAGCGCTTGAAAATTTGATCGGCAACGCATTGCGCTATGGGGGCAGGGCGATTGTTTCGATTTCCGTATCCAACCGGGCGCTAAAAATTTCTGTCGAAGATAACGGCCCCGGCATCCCCCCACAACAACGCGACGAGGCGTTGAAGCCTTTCACCCGACTTGATCCGTCCCGCAATCAAAATCGCGGCAGCGGCGTTGGGCTGGGATTGGCGATTGTGGCTGATATTACCCGCGTACATGGCGGCGCAATCCGACTTGCTGATAGCGATCTAATGGGTGGGCTGCGGGTCGATTTGATTTTCCCACGATGATTAAAGGCAAGGCAACTTGGAATGGCAAATATGACCATCCCAAATTGCCATCTCTAAATTATTGGGCAGCGGCGGCCGCAATAAATTCAGCCTCAAACTGTTCCCTAAGTTGTGCGAGTTCACCGGAATCACGCATTTCTATGATGATTTCATCAATCATCGGGATGATATCAGCTTTGGATTCATGCACATAATGATAAAGTTGCAGCGTCGCCAGCGCGGGGGAAACCATTTCGACGCCGGTAATGCCGTGCTGTGCCAGATTGGCCCGACCATCTAGATTGCTAGACAATGCAAAATCTACGCGGCCTGACTGAACAAGACGGAACAACGCGTCTGAATTTCGGACTTCGTGAACATTATCAACGTCTTGGGTGATGTTTCGTGTGTGAAGAACCCCCATCACAATCGCATTTGAATAGTTCTCCAACTCTTGCGCACTTGTCACTTGCATATCTGTGCCCGCTTGGCGAAACGCAACGGTTTGCAGATCAGACAATGGTGTGGGAACCCGGATCAAGGTGGGATGGTTTTCCCCCAACGCAAAAATTCGCAAAGTTTCCCCATCCATTCTGCCCGACGCCGCTTCTTCTAGGGCGCGACGTCCGGGCATTTCTGTAATTGTAATTTCCAGACCCGCACGATTATATACTTCTTCTAGCAAGCGCGCGCCTACGGCTTGCTCTGCAAGGCCCTGAATACGTACAAAATTGTATTCAGCGGCGACTGCAATATTGGCCATCCCTAGCGTGAGCGCCGCGATCAGAGATACAAAGAGTTTTTTTAAGCTGAAATTCATATTGAAGGTCCTTTGATGATTGTGGACATTCAAAAAACTGGATTGAACATCGCTGACGAGGCCACGCTATCAAGGCAAATGTAAACGTCTGTTGAACGTTGAGAGATCAGCGCACATCCGTGTTTCTAAAACTGTTTAGAAATTAACTGTTTGAGAGCGGCAAGTGGTTGGTCAACCAACCCAGATCCAGACGCCAATCACAAATCTAGTTTGCCCAAAGTTGACGGAATGCCAGGTTGTGAGCTGATATTTCGTACTTTTCACAATGACAGCCGTCAAAGCGGACTATTCGTCCAAGGTAGGGCGATCAATCACGGCATCCATTGCCTTGGAATAGAGGGCTTTGTGGGCCATGGCGCGTTGGCGACGTATTTCACCTCCGGCAAATTCAGCCCCAGCCATCCAAATACCCATTTCAGACATTTGGCGCAGCGCAAACAAAAAGATCTTAACTTTGTGCATCTCCTTCACTCCGATTTGTTAAACACCATCAGTTTACCCCGATCTGGTTAAGGCGGCGTTCACTTTGGCTTGTTTGGTCTGGGCGCTGGTCGGGGAAACACGTGTTTATCTGGGGAAAAGCCCGAACCGTGATGCAAAGGTGGCCAAAGTTTGCAGTGTGAAACGCCGTTTTGGAGGCGCAAATGTTCGAGTGATGGAAGCGGTTAACGCGATGAGAACCCTAAATAGGGCCAAACATCGTGAGAATTGCTAGGTGTTTGAAGTTGCCATGCTTTTGAACATATCGCTGATGGTTTGGTGCGGGTTTGATCTGTTCAGTTTCATGCCAGCCCAAATGTTAGCGGCCACACCACGATTGGTCAAAATGGCCGCCGCGGAATTGGTTTTTGGGCAGATATACAGGGTTGATGTCGATCCAGCCGTGCCCCCATTGTGAAACAGCATCAACGGAGCGTCATTTTGCAATTCTATCGAAAACCATCCCAGACTTTGCGCGATGGGTTTGGTCGCCCCGCGTCGTCCTAATCCAAATAATGGCATGACGCTGTTTTTGATGGCACGATCCAGAGATGTGACTGGGTTTTCCAAAGCGCGCAGAACAAAATGCGCGAATTTCCCTAGGTCTCGCGCGGTGGAACGCAAACATCCTGCGCCAGCATAGGCTTGGAATGTCCAAGGAACCACGGGTTTGCCTTTGGCATCATGGGGCTGCATGAACCGCGCCTGTTGATCTGATGTCAGAAGGCTGCTGGTGTCGCGCAACCCCATAGGATCAATCACTTTTTCGGATAAAAGGTCCAAAAATGGTTTCCCCACACTTAGGCTTATCGCCTCTCCCAAAAGGCCCATGCCCAAATTGGAATAGGCATGCCGTACATGACGAGGTTGGGACGTGATTGCCCGGTCATCAAACCAGTCAAAGAGGTCTTTCCTCGTAAAAGTTGCATAAGGATCATCGGGCAAAGGTTTGAACAGCACTTTCCAAATCGGCACATGGATCCTGGGCAATCCGCTGGTATGGGTCGCCAAGGTTTGAAATGTGATCCAGTCTGGGACATTTGACAGACCGGGATCTACGTCTTGGATGGCGCGATTGGGGTCAATTTTGCCTTCTTCGATCAACACAGCAAGCAAAAGCGCGGTGAAAACTTTGCTGATCGATCCAATTTCGAACAGCAAATCTTGGGGGGCGGTTTGACCTGCGGGCGGAATTGTTCCCAACGCAGAAAACGCGCAATCCCCATCCGTGAGCAACATGCTGACAATACCGGTTTCATCACCTTGATACGGGGCAAGCATCTTGGAGGGAAGCAACGAATGGGGGGACCGTATCATGGTTCGCTATTTGCCTTTGAAGAATTGACAAAATCTCATCTAAATGTTGGCAAAAGCGGGAATAATCCTTGCCATATCTGGTAGGCCCGGAGGGACTTGAACCCCCAACCAAAGCGTTATGAGCGCTCTGCTCTAACCAATTGAGCTACAGGCCCGCCATGGCTGTGACTAGCAGACAGGCTGGCAAGGTCAAGACCACAGGATGCGGAATTATAAGTCGGGGAAATCGCTGATTATTTCACCCAAAGGCGGACCGCCCAGCACCTGAAGCAAAACTTCAAGCATCTGCGCCTCTTCTTCGGTGAGGTTGGTTGGATCGCCATCCAGATCGGCCATCGCCAGCAAATCGGCCCGGGTCACCACAGACGGGATCGGCATTTTGGGCTGCAATTGGACCAAAGGTTGTTGTTGGAACATATCATGATTGGGATCGTCAGGTTCATAGCGCACATCCGCAGGCATCGCCCATGCGTTGGATGCTATAATTGTGGCAGTACAAACAGCCCAAAGAAATACTGGAACAACAAACTTAGATCGCAGAAAATCAGAGTGAATTGTGGATTCTCTGAACATTCATACCCCCATTTTTCAGTGGCCGGTTACGCGCCCGGTGCCATACACATGTCGAACGCATCTTAATAATATGTGAATATCGCCCCTGAACCGCGGCAGATTTCGCCCGAAATTGTCTGAATTTGCCTGAATTTGATTGTAGTGGCCCACATTCGTTGCACCGCGCGCCGGATTGGGCTATCGCGACGCAAACGTGACCTCGGGGGACAAGCGATGACACAGGACAAAACCCAGAAAAATGGCCAAAAGAACGGCCTAACATATGCCGAAGCAGGCGTGGACATTGATGCGGGCAATGCGCTGGTGGATCGGATCAAACCGGCCGCTGCGTCAACGAACCGGTCTGGCGTGATGGCCGGTCTTGGGGGCTTTGGCGGGTTGTTTGACCTCAAAGCCGCCGGGTTTGACGATCCGATTTTGGTCGCGGCCACGGATGGTGTGGGCACCAAATTGCGGATCGCGATCGATACTGGATTTGTAGACGGCGTTGGCGTTGATCTGGTGGCGATGTGTGTGAACGATCTGGTTTGCCAAGGCGCCGAGCCGCTGTTTTTCCTGGACTATTTTGCCACAGGCAAGCTGGAAACAGATCAGGCGGCGCGGATTGTCGAAGGGATCGCAAAGGGCTGTCGCGACAGTGGTTGCGCGCTGATCGGTGGTGAAACGGCGGAAATGCCGGGCATGTATCCAGCGGGTGATTTTGATCTGGCCGGGTTTAGCGTTGGCGCAATGGAACGTGGTACGGAACTGCCCGCCAATGTCGGCGAAGGCGATGTTCTGTTGGGGTTGGCCAGCGATGGCGTGCATTCCAACGGCTATTCCTTGGTGCGTAAAATCGTCGAAGTTGCAGGCCTTGGCTGGAATGACGACGCGCCGTTTGCCGATGGCAAACTGGGCGAGGCATTGCTGACGCCAACCCGCCTATATGTGAAACAAGCTTTGGCTGCGATCCGCGCGGGCGGTGTGCATGGCTTGGCCCATATCACGGGCGGTGGTTTGACAGAAAACCTGCCGCGGGTTCTGCCCGATGGTTTGGGCTGCAACGTTGATCTAAACGCTTGGGATTTGCCGCCTGTGTTCAAATGGTTGGCCCAGCATGGTGGCTTGGCTGAATCTGAATTGCTGAAGACATTCAATTCGGGGCTGGGCATGGTTTTGGTTGTGGCCGCTGATCGCGCCGATGCGTTGACTGAATTGTTGACAGAGCAGGGCGAAACCGTTGCGCGTCTGGGGACCGTGAATGCCGGCGAAGGCGTCAGCTATTCCGGCAACTTGATCTGAGCAGTGACATGACAGCATCAAAAAAACGCGTCGCGATCCTGATTTCAGGTGGGGGATCCAACATGGTTGCGCTGGCGCAATCCATGCAAGGGGATCACCCGGGGCGCCCCTGTTTGGTGCTGTCAAATGATCCCAATGCCGGTGGTCTGTCCAAGGCCGCCGATATGGGCATCGCCACCGCGTCTGTTGATCACAAACCCTTTGGCAAAGATCGCGCAGCGTTTGAGGCGGCTTTGATCGATGTGTTGGACCAACATCAACCCGATGTTGTGTGTCTGGCCGGGTTCATGCGCATTTTAACCGATGGGTTCACCGGTCATTACGCGGGGCGGATGCTGAACATTCATCCCTCATTGCTGCCCAAATACAAAGGTTTGAACACGCATCAGCGGGCGCTTGATGCGGGGGATGATGTGGCGGGATGCAGCGTGCACGAAGTGACCGCTGAACTGGATGGAGGCCCGATATTAGGGCAGGCACGGGTCGCGATTTTGCCGGGCGAGAATGCGGATGATCTGGCGGCGCGGATTTTGCCGTTTGAACATCAGCTTTATCCAGAGGTTTTGCGCAAATACCTGTCTGGAAACCGCGAAATGACGGTGTTGGGCGCATAGCGCGCAGACAATTTCGGCGCGGTCTCTTTCCTTATGGGTGCAAAATGCCTATCAACATGGCCGACAGGCATATGCATCAGAATGGGCCGGAATGAAGACCATCACCACCACCGAAGAACTGGCCGCGTTTTGCGCTGCCGCCGCGCAGCACCCTTATGTGACCGTGGATACTGAATTTCTGCGTGAACGGACCTATTATTCGAAATTGTGTTTGATCCAGCTGGCCTATCCGGGCGAAGGCGATGAAAATGCAGTGCTGGTGGATCCATTGGTGGCCGATCTGTCGCTCGAGCCGCTTTATGAATTGTTTCGCGATCATGGCGTGGTCAAAGTGTTCCATGCGGCGCGTCAGGATCTGGAAATCTTCTTTGTGGATGCGGGGCTGATCCCGGAACCGTTGTTTGACACCCAGGTGGCGGCGATGGTCTGCGGGTTTGGCGAACAGGTGGGCTATGAAACCCTGGTGCGCAAAATCGTTAAGGACAGCGTTGATAAATCCAGCCGGTTTACCGATTGGTCGCGCCGTCCCTTAACGGATGCCCAAAAGAAATATGCGCTGGCGGATGTGACCCATCTGCGTGGTATCTATGAATTCCTGTCTGCCGAGCTGGATAAATCCGGTCGCAAAAAATGGGTCGCCGAAGAGATGGCCGTGCTGAACGCGCCGGGCACCTATCGGGTCGAACCGGGCGATGCGTGGAAACGGGTGAAAACCCGCACCCAATCTGGGAAATTTATGACCATTCTGCGCGAATTGGCGCGGTTCCGCGAAGGTTACGCCCAGTCGCGCAACGTGCCGCGTAATCGTGTGTTCAAAGATGACGCGCTGGTGGAGCTGGCGTCGACCAAGCCCCGGACCATGCAGGATTTGGGCCGCTCACGCCTGTTACTACGCGAAGCCCGCAAAGGAGAAATTGCGGACGGTATTTTGGCGGCTGTGACCGCCGGATTAGAGGCTGATCCAGCCGATATGCCCAAAAACACCAAAGGCGCGGATAAATTGCAGGTGAACCCGGCATTGGCGGATTTGCTGCGCGTGCTGTTGAAAGCCAAAGCTGAAGGCGAAAAAGTTGCGCAGAAACTGATCGCAACCTCTGCCGATCTGGATGTGATCGCCGCCGGTGGGCGCGATGTAGCAGCCCTAAAAGGTTGGCGCAAAGAGGTGTTTGGCAATGATGCGCTGCTGTTATGTGACGGCAAGGTCGCGTTGGTGGCCAAAGGCAATAACGTGGTGGCTGTGCCCTACGACTAAACCGCATCGCCGAGGTTGGTTTTGAAACAGCGGGTGTCTCAGCACCCGCTGTTTTGCGTTTTAGATCAATCGGTTGGTTTTGCGTCCAACAGGCCCGTTTTAAATAACGCACCTGCGGCTACCGCCCCGATCACAGGGGCCACAATAAACAGCCAAAGCTGCGCCAACGCAGTTGTGCCCGCAAATAGTGCCGGACCAATGGACCGGGCCGGGTTCACCGACACACCCGTCACATTGATGCCCACCAAATGGATCACCACCAATGACAGTCCGATCGCCAAACCGGCCAATGACGCCGGTGCATTGGCGCCTGTTGCACCTAAAATCACCACCATGAATAGGAACGTGGCCACCACTTCGAATATCAGGGCGGCGATCAGGCTATATTCACCCAAATATCCCGCACCCCAGCCGTTTTGGCCCAGCCCGTTTTCCGCGATGCTGTACTCGGCTTTGCCGGATGCAATCACCCACAAAACCAAGGCCGCCGCGATGGCGCCGATGATCTGCGCGATGATGTATTTCACCGCCTCTGGCATCGTCATGCGCCCTGCGGCGACCATGCCCAATGATACGGCCGGGTTGATGTGGCATCCTGACACCGGGCCGATCCCATAGGCCATGGCGATCAACGCCAACCCAAAGGCAAAGCTGATCCCGGTCAGGCCTATATCCCCGCCCGCAATCACCGCGGCCCCACAGCCAAACAACACCAACGTAAAGGTGCCAAGCGCTTCTGCGATTTGTTTGTTCATTTTCTTCCCTCACTGATTAACCTGGGCGACCCTAAGAGGCGCGTGTCATATTGTGAGGGGAATAATTCTGCCAATCGGCCCATAACAGCCGCAAAGCAAGAGGGACCTCAATGCGAGTTGACCCGCATTAAGGTTTTTTTATCAGGCGTTTAGGCCTTAAAGGACCGGCTTGATTTGATCTGATCCCAAGCCCAGACAACTTCGGATAGTTGCTCTTCTTGGGATCGATCACCACCGTTCATATCCGGGTGCAGCACCTTGATCAGGGCTTTGTATTGCTTGCGGATTTCGGCCTTGGTCCAGTGATCCTTAGCCTCAAGGATATCCACCGCTTTGCGTTCGGTGGGGGGCAGGCGGCGCGTGCCGGTAATGGATTTACCGGGGTTTTGCGTCGCGTTTTCACCCAGAACCTGATGGGGGTCTTCGATCCCCAGACGCGCCCATGCGCGCTGTTCCTCTGACTGTTTGAACGGCTTGGTTTCACGTTCCCAAACCCGGTCTTTGTCCTGCTGTTCCAGAACGTCCTTTTCTGTGGACGTCTCAAAGAAGTTCCACTTGAGGTTATATTCCTTCACGTGATCTTTGCAGAACCACAGATATTCATCCAGAATATCAGGCGATTTGGGCGCACGGTATTTGCCTGCATCTTCGCAGCCTTCATGGGCGCAAACGCGGGTCGAGGTTTCAAACGCCCCCGACATGCCGCGCCGTCCGCGCGGATTTTTCTTTTTGGACGTCGACACAGACATGTCGAACCCAAAGGGATCTGATTTGGCCATTCTACGTTCCTTACCGACTCGGACGAGTGATTTTAAACCTCTGGTCACCAAGGTGAAGTCTAAAGTTAAATTTTTTCGGGGTTGATCTGTATAAATTGATCAAAGCGACTCTACCTAAGGTTGCGTTTGCGCACCAAAACCTGCCCATCACAACATAGCTGTGTATTTATCAACGCAGCCCTAAAACCGGGCGGTGTTTTCATGCAAATTGTGAGTGGCAGATCGTGTTATTCAGCTGCGACCGTCGGTTTTTCCCCATCGGGTTTACCGGCACTTTGTTCGGATACCCCGGTGACCATCGCGGTGTTATCCGTTTCAAACGTGATCGCGGCAGGGGCGGCAAGCGGCGCAGACACGGCAGCCTCAATCCGAGGTTTTGTCACAGCAGGGGCCTCGGGGGTGTTTTGCGCAGGGATGTCTGCTGCGACACCATGCGCGATTTCAGGTGCGCTCACAGCTGGCGTCTCTTGGGCTTGGATCGTGCGGCGAAACACCAACATGTTTTGAAATACAGTGGTTTTGCCGGTCAAACCGGACCGTTCTTCGCTGGGCAGTGTATCGGTGCGTTGGTATTCCCAACCATCGCGCCCCATGTCGTTCATGACCATTTCCAAGGCATTGGCAAACCGAGCTTCGCCGGTTTTCAGACCTTTTGCCTTAATCCCCTTTTTCGGGGCGGCCACCACTTTGTATTCAAACGTATTCATCATCTGCTCCCACGCGCGCTTGGACGTCACAGTATCAAGAACGCCCCGTAAATCCAAGGTGTTGCGCGGTTTCTTATGACGGGTCTATGTGTTGTATCTGGCGCGGATTTGGCCGCGATATATAGGATGGTCGGGCGGTGAATGGCCCATTGCACCGCGCAGGTGTCTACGACAAGTGCCAGCAACAGATGCCTGCGATCAGGCTATGTGTTTGCGGCGTTTGCGGATAAACAATCCGGCGCCGATCATCAGCGTCGCAACCAAAGGCAGACCGGCAGGCGCGGGCACCGGGGGCAATGCGCGCGGGGCTTCTATGACGGACACCCGAACGCCATCGGCGGTCAGGGCTGAAAACGTGTCATAGGCGACCCATCCCAAGCTGCGTTCGCGGTAGGAAAAGTCGATAAAGCCGCCTCTGGCATTTGATCGCGATCCCCATCCCAGTTGCGCATGTTCGTAGCGCAGGTTTGGGTCAACAACCCAGTCGATTTCCCCAAAGGATGAATTGGAAACAAACCCCCAATTGTTCCCGATTGTGCCGTTCCAATCGTCAGGCACATCGAAAAAACCACTGGTGGTCTGTGCCGTAAACACTATGGGCATTTGATCCAAAATGGGTTCGGACAACGCATCTAGGATATTGGTCCAGCTGGTCAGTGTGAATGTGTCTGTTGTTGTATCAACGACGCCTTGCCATTCCATGTGATGCGGCCAAAACAACGTCACATCATATAGCGTTGCCTGCGCTGGCAAAGAGGCCGCACAAAGGAATAATGTTCCAGCGGCTATGTCACGTGGACGAAACGGCATGCGCAATTTCCCATTAAGTGAACAAAAAATTAACGCCAACAACAATGGCGTTAATCTATCCGTAATTGACGAGGAATTGCAAGAAAAAGCGGGTTAATGACGTCGTATCACGCTTTTGGGGGCTTAAAACCAAATTAGCTGGAAAGAGGATGATGTTTTTCATCTCAGATTTTTGGGAATAATCCCCGGAAAAAAACCAGCCGCAACGGGGGGCTGCAACTGGTGTGACGTTTGAGCCAATTCGTTCAAATCTGCCTTTAACGCGCTTTCTTACGGCGTCGCAGGAACAATCCCGTCCCGCCCAGTAACGTCGCCATCAACGGGAAACTCGTGGGCGTTGGAACAGCGGGCAAGGAAGGGGCGCCAGCTTCGGTAACAACAGAGACAACATTGTGAGGTGAGGTGAGCAAGCCAGCCCCGGTTGGCACCCAGCCAAGTCTTCCTTCGTTGTCGCTATAATCAAACGGTGCAAATAGCCCCGCACGTCCCCCCCATGCCAGATACAAGTCTGAGAAAGACGAATAAAACGACTCGATCCAATCGACATCAGCAAGCGTCATAGACGACACAAACGCCCAATCCGACCCAATGGTTCCATCCCAGGAATCCGCAACATCAAAAGACCCCGTTGCGGTCTGTGCGGTAAAGGTTATGGGAAACTGATCCGCAAGGGGGGTGAAGGTTCGCCCTTCGATTGTTGTCCAGCTGGTCAGCGTGAAAGTGTCTGTCGTTGTATCAACCACGCCAGTCCAATTCAGGTAATTTTCCCAATCGATCGACACATCATACACAATTGCCTGTGCCGAATTGGCTGTGGCCAGTGCCAAAACTGCGCAAGCCATTCGTTTTTTTAGTAATTTGCTCATGAAAATCCTCTGTTAAATATTAACTCATTAAGCACCTTTCCTTGTTCCCAATGAGACGTGCTAAATCAACAAAAAAGGGGCCACACATTGCTGCATGACCCCATTTGGTTCGTTTTAGGCAATCAGGTTGGAATTCAGTTACAATCCCAATTTGGCCGCGACCATTTCATTCACAGCCTTTGGATTGGCTTTGCCTCCGGTCGCTTTCATGACCTGACCGACAAAGAAACCAACCAGTTTGGGGTTCTGTTTGGCCTTTTCAACCTGCGCCGGGTTTGCCGCGATGACAGCATCAACAGCCGCTTCGATGGCGCCGGTATCTGTGACCTGTTTCATGCCGCGATCTTCCACGATCTGGGCTGGGTCACCGCCTTCGGTATAGACGATTTCAAACAGGTCTTTGGCGATTTTGCCGGAAATGTCACCCTTGGAAATCAGCGCAATGATGCCGCCCAACTGGTCCGGAGAAACGGGGCTGTCGCCGATGACGTGGTCTTCTTTTTTCAGGCGACCGAACAATTCGTTGATCACCCAATTGGCGGCCAGTTTCCCGTCGCGACCCTCAGCCACGGCTTCGAAATAGGCGGCGTTTTCGGCTTCGGCGGTTAGGACCGAAGCATCATAATCCGACAGGCCGAAATCGGCGATGAACCGCGCCTTTTTGGCGTCAGGCAATTCGGGCAAAGTCGCGGCGATGTCGTCGATAAACGCCTGGTCGAATTCCAGCGGCAACAGATCGGGGCAGGGGAAGTAGCGGTAATCATGCGCTTCTTCTTTGGACCGCATTGACCGGGTTTCGTTTTTATCCGGATCATACAGACGTGTTTCCTGCGTGACCTCACCGCCATCCTCGACGATGGCGATCTGACGACGCGCTTCGACGTCGATTGCGGCCTGAATGAACCGCATCGAATTCATGTTCTTGATTTCGCAACGTGTGCCCAGATGGCTGAAATCACCCGTTGCTTGGTATTTTTCATACTGGCCCGGCTGACAGATGGACACGTTCACATCCGCGCGCAGGTTGCCGTTTTGCATATTGCCATCACAGGTGCCCAGATAGCGCAGGATTTGACGCAGCTTGCCCACATAGGCGGCGGCCTCTTCTGGGCCGCGAATGTCGGGGCGTGATACGATTTCCATCAACGCCACACCAGTTCGGTTCAGGTCCACAAAGGACATGTTGGGGTCCATATCGTGGATGGATTTCCCGGCATCCTGTTCCAGATGGATCCGTTCAACCCGCACCAGACGGGCCGTGCCATCGCCCAATTCCACCAACACTTCGCCTTCGCCCACAATCGGGTGGTAAAGCTGCGAAATCTGATAGCCCTGCGGCAGGTCTGGGTAGAAATAGTTTTTGCGATCAAAGGCGGAAAATTTGTTGATCTCAGCCTTGAGGCCCAGACCCGTGCGCACAGCCTGTTCGACGCAACCTTCGTTGATGACGGGCAACATGCCGGGCATGCCCGCATCCACAAAGGCCACGTTTGAATTGGGTTCGGCCCCAAACAGGGTCGATGCGCCGGAAAACAGTTTTGCCTGCGTGGCAACCTGCGCATGTACCTCTAGCCCGATGACCAATTCCCAATCGGATTTGGCCCCTTGGATCACCTTGGGTTTTGGAGCGTCATAAGTCAGGTCAAGCATTGCAGCATCCTTTGGTTCGGCACAGCTTTGGCACGATGTTCAGCGGTGGTTTTATGAGGGCTGGGTTAGGCGTGCAAGAGGGCATGGGCGGAGTGCCGCCAAAGTTTCGATGTTTTCAGCGGTTTGATTGCGCGTTTGCCGGGTTTTGGGCCAGTCTGCCCCAAATAAGGAGCGTGACATGATGGGGTTCAAAGGTGCGATAGGTGTGATGGCCCTGTCTGTTTTGATGGCATGTGGTGGGGGGCGTGGTGATATTGCGCAAACACCTGATCAATCTGGGCCGGTTGCAACGCCGATGCGCTGGGATCATTTGCCAAATGGGGCGGCTTGGACGCAGACGGCGTTTGCGGCGTTGGACGATCAGGGCGCTGCATTGTTGACGCTCGTGCCTCAGGATATCGACACATGGTGCCCGGCCTATACAGGTGGAACCACACAGATGCGACGCGCCTTTTGGACGGGGATGTTATCCAGCCTCGCCAAACACGAAAGCACATGGCGACAGGACGCCGTTGGGGGCAATGGCCGCTGGTTTGGATTGGTTCAGATCGCGCCTGCAACCGCACGGGGCTATGGCTGCGCGGCCGGATTGGGGGCAGAGCTGAAAAACGGACATGCCAATATCAATTGCGCCATCCGCATCTGGGCCCATACCGTGCCGCGCGACGGTGTTGTATCCGCCGGATTTCAGGGCATCGCCGCCGATTGGGGCCCGTTCCATCAAGCCAGCAAACGCCAAGACATGCGCAACTGGATCCGCGCGCAACCCTATTGTGCGCAGCCTTAGGTCGCCCATTTGCAAATTTGGCAAATGAAAAGACAATGACTCAATTTTATTGAAAAATGGGGCCAAACCCGTCATAGAGGCGCGCATGTCTGTATCGCGTACCATCCTTGGGGGGATTGTTGCGGCATGTGTGATGATGGGAACTGCCATTCCTGTCATCGCCAACACAGCGCCCGACAGCCCAGATTTAACATCTGAAACACGCCCGTTTTCGCGCGATGACGCGATTGTGCTGCGCGTGGCGGCGCAGCGCGCGGCTTTGGCCGGGTATCGCCCGGCTGCGCGCCCGACATTCATGTTGCGCTATCCACCCCATGCCCCAAATGAGGCCCCGGCGATCCGCCCTCTGGCGCGCAATGATTATCACCCGCCCGCCCGTTGGGATCATCGCCCAGGAGGCGAGGTTTGGACCCGCGCGGCCCTGTCATCGATTGTCAGCCACGGCAATGGGTTGGAAACCTTGGTGCCGCGCGACATAGACGCTTGGTGCCCCGGCTATACTAACAATTCACCTGAATTGCGCCGGGCGTTTTGGGTTGGGATGATGTCATCCCTGGCCAAACACGAAAGCACATGGCGACCCGAAGCCGTGGGCGGAGGGGATTTGTGGTATGGATTGCTGCAAATCTATCCAGACACAGCGCGGCGGTATGGTTGTTATGCCCGCACGGGAGCGGATCTAAAGGATGCGACCGACAATCTGTCCTGCGCGGTGCGGATCATGGCCGTCACGGTGCGGCGCGACAATGCAATCGCGGTGCGGGATACACGCTGGCGTGGTGTTGCGGCGGATTGGGGGCCCATGACAAACCGATCCAAAATCGCGGAAATGTCGGCTTGGACACGGCAGCAACCCTATTGCGAACGCCAGTCCGGCCTAACCGCCAGCCTGCGGCCGCAATTGCGTCCAAACGGATTGAACCCCACGTCGCTGCCGATTGTCGACGCCGTTTCAACACGCGGATAATGCATCACAATCGCAGCAACGGTCTGCGGGTCGCACGCACCAGTGACACATCTGGTGCCTCTGTCCCACCAAGGGCTAGGGTGGCTTGGCGCAACATTTCAATCCCGTCTTCGGATGATTTAGGCAGTGCGTTCGGCAGAATGGGCGCGCCGAATGTCACGTGAAACGGTTGGCGATCCTTGTTCAGGGTTTCATGAAACAACGTGATATCGCGCAACGTCGGATGAACCAGATCAAACAGGTAAAACAATGCGGAATTGCGCGCGCGAATGTTGACGGGAATGACCGGCAAGTGAAATTTGCGCGCCAGCATCGCCGCCGAGGCCATCCATGGACGTTCGATCAATTGCAGCCCACGGCGTTTGGCCAGACGTCCTGACGGGAAAATCACCCCGATACGTCCTGCGGCAACTGCGCGCCGGGTAAACGCCATGGTTTCGCGGGTTTTGCCGTGGCTTCGCTTTTCCTGACGCCATTCCACCGGGGCGATGAAATCGGCCATTTGCGGAAGGATACGCAGGATGTCACGGTTGGCATAGAAAAAGGCGTCTTTGCGTACCTTGGTCAGCAGATGCTGTAATATGATACCATCCGCGATGCCGGTCGGGTGATTGGCCACAATCAGCGCCGCCCCGTTGCGCGGCACCTGCGCCATCCCCTGCGCACAAACGTCCTGGGCCAGACGCCGCCCCATGTGATCCATGATGTCCTGCGATGGCATATGTTCCAGCGACTGGGCGATTTGCACCGTTTCGCGATATGACAAGGCATCATTCAGTGCCGCACGCATAATCCGCGTTCCCAGCCTGTCAGAGCTCAGCCATGGGGCGCGTTCATGGATTAAAGGGTCGATCCGATCTTGCATGATTGTTCACACCACGGGCATGTAACAGCCCCATGATGGGAAAATGACAATCCGTTAAGGATCAGAATGTGCGGGCGGGGTTAGTGTAATTTGAACCCACGACGAATGTCGTTGATCGCTTCGCGCTGGGCGCCGGATAAATCCTCAGTTGTGATGCCTTTTAGGATCGTCAAAAGCGGTTCAAACGAATTCGCGCCATCCAGTTTGAACAAGACGCGCGCCAGACGGGTGATTGCGGGCTGGGGGCCTTGGCATTCGTTCATCAGCCACCGCCCCAAAATCTGCAATTCGCTGGAATCCTGCGCGCTGACCCGCAGGGTTGAACGCAATTGCACGTCCAACAATCCGCGTTGTTCTTTGGTTGGCAAATCATCAAGTTCCAAAAACGCAATTGCGATCGTCGCAATGGCAAGTTTGGGGTCCTCGATACTGTCGGCGGGGTGGGTGTTGCTGCGACGCTGAAACCCAAACCGACGCGCCGCGAGCCGCACATCATTGGCCACACCTAGCAAATCATGGGACAAATCCGCTGCGTTTTTCGCCCGGTTCACAAAGAAATAAACAGCGGCAAGCCCACCTAAAACGGCAATAAGTATCGGCATCTGAAATTCACTCTTCCTAAAAAACTTTTTACCGGCAGGGCCAAATTACCCAAGCATTCGCCCGACCATTTCCGCTAGATCACGGCTTAAATTATCTTTGGCCGCAATACGCGATAATGCCTCTTGGATCAAGGCTTTGCGCCCGTCATCATAGCGTTTCCACGTTTCAAACCCGGTGGATATCCGGGCTGCAACCGGTGGGTTCAACGCATCCAGCAGGATCAGTTGGTCGGCCAGCAATGCATAGCCAGCCCCGGATTTATGGTGAAACCCGGCCGGGTTGCTGATCATCGCGCCAAATACGGACCGAACCCGATTTGGGTTCTTTAGATCGAAATCGGCGTGTTTGGTCAGCGACAGGGCCGTTGCCGCGGTTTGATCGGGGGCGGCACAGATCACCTGAAGGCTGAACCATTTATCCATGACCAACCGTTCCTGCTGCCATTGCTGCTGAAACGCGTCCAAGGCATCCTGCCCTTTGCCGATGGACAACAAACAAGTCAGCGCGGCCTGTTGTTGGGTCATGTTGTCGGAGGTTTCAAATTGCGCAGTCGCCGCTTTGCCCGCATCGATTTTGCTTAGATAGGACAGGACCTGATTGCCAAGCGCGCGTTTGCCAGCATCAGCAGCGTCAGGCGAATAGGGGCCGGTGATGGTGCAATCGGCCTGAACCCGAACCAGCGTATCCTGTAGATTTTCAGCGATATGCAGCTTTAACGTTTCATGGGCGTCATAGATCGCTTGCGGGTCCGGCACATACCCGTTTGCGTGCAAATCCTGCGCGGTGTCTTCTTGGCTCGGAAGGGCCAAAACCAATGCCTGATAGGCGGGATCCAATTGCGGGTCGCGCAAAACGGATCGCAAACCTTCTATAAATGCAGAATTTGGGCTGGCATTGGTGGTGACCATGTCGCGTAATACGTCCACCGCCAGCGCACGTCCCGCGTCCCATTTGTTGAACGGATCCGTGTCATGGGCCAACAAAAAGGCGCGTTCTTCTGGGCTGGTGTTGCGTTTCAAAATGACGGGGGCAGAAAAATCCCGCAGGATTGACGGGATGGGACGGTCCTGCAGCCCGTCAAATTCAAAACTTTGTTCCGGCTCGGTTAGTTCACAAATCGTGGTTTTATGGGTTTCAGTCCCATCAGGGCCAAGCAACCCAACAGCAATTGGAACCACATGTGGCGCCTTGTTAGCTTGTCCGTTTGTGTCTGGAATTTCTTGTTTGAAATGAAGCTGATATGTGCCGTTGTTAAAGCTATCGGTCACGTGAATTTGTGGCGTGCCAGCCTGCGCGTACCAGCGCTTGAATTGGCTCAGATCACGGCCGGTGGCATCCTCAAACACCGCGAGCCAATCTTCGATTGTGGCGGCGTCCCCGTCATGGCGATCAAAATACAGATTGAGCGCCTTTTCATAGTTTGCATCCCCCACCAGAGTTTTAAGCATCCGGATCAGTTCAGCGCCTTTTTCATAGACGGTGATCGTATAAAAGTTGTTGATCTCAACAAAGCTTTCGGGGCGCACCGGATGGGCAAGCGGTCCGTTATCTTCGCGGAACTGACGACTGCGCAACAGGATCGCATCCTCAATCCGTTTCACAGGCGCACTGCGCATGTCACCGGTGAATTGTTGATCGCGAAATACTGTCAAACCTTCTTTGAGACAAAGCTGAAACCAGTCGCGACATGTGATCCGGTTCCCGGTCCAATTGTGGAAATATTCGTGGGCGATAACGGCTTCGATACGTTCAAAATCCTTGTCCGTTGCGGTTTGCGGACTGGCCAGAACCAAGGCTGAATTGAACAGATTGAGCCCCTTGTTTTCCATCGCCCCGCCATTAAAGTCATCCACGGCGACGATGTTAAACAGGTCCAGATCATATTCGCGCCCATAGACCTCTTCGTCCCAGGTCATTGATTTCTTTAACGCTTCCATGCCCCAGGCGCATTTGTCCTGATCCCCCGGTCGCACCCAAATGTTCAATTCCACGTCGCGCCCGGATCGTGTGGTGAATTGGCCGGGATAATTCACCAAATCCCCGGCAACCAGCGCAAACAGATAGGCCGGTTTGGGCCATGGGTCATGCCATTCTGCCCATCCATCCCCGGCGGCCACTGGATTGCCGTTGGACAACAAAACCGGCGCGTCGCTTTCGATGCGGACGGTGAAAACGCTCATGACGTCGGGGCGGTCGGGGTAATAGGTAATCCGGCGGAACCCTTCGGCTTCGCATTGCGTCGAATACATCCCGCCCGACATATACAGCCCTTCGAGGACCGTGTTTGCGGCCGGGTTGATTTCGACGATCGCCTCAAATGTGAACGGTGCGTCGGGCACGTCACAGCGCAGCCCGTCAGCGGATAAATCCGGCGTGATGGCTTTGCCGTCAATCGCGGCAGAAATCAGGCTAAGTTCCAGGCCATGCAAGAAAAAATCACGCGACACTGCAGCGGGATTGGGGACAAACCGAATTTTGGAAATGACTCGCGTCGCCGTCTTTGACAGCTGAAACGTCAGATGAACATCCTCAACCAAATAGGCAGGGGGGGTATAGTCGCTAAGATAGATTTTCTGAGGGGCGTCGACGTTCATCTGGGGCTCGCTGATTTACCATATGAGCCGAGCTTAGGGTGCCACCAGAAAAGCAACAAGTGGGGATGTTGAGGGGCGTGTCACTGCATTGTTTTGAATTGGTCATTTTTTTTGACCACGTTGTTGCCTATCGGAAACTTTTGTTCTATTCCGTTCGGAGAATAGGAGAAAACCATGACTGAACGCGTCGAACGAAGTGGGCTCAAAGTTGCCAAATTGATGGCAGATTTCATTGAAAACAAAGCGTTGCCGGGAACCGGCGTTGCGGTTGACGCATTTTGGTCAGGGTTTTCAGAGCTGGTGCATTCAAATGGCCCAGAAAACCTGCATTTGTTGGAAAAACGCGCAGATTTGCAGCGCCAGATTGATGAGTGGCATCTGTCACATCGCGGGCAGCCCCATGACCCCGCAGCGTATCAGGCGTTTTTGAACCATATTGGCTATTTGGTTCCAGAAGGGTCGGACTTTTCGATTGAAACCGAAAATGTGGACCCTGAAATTGCTCAAATAGCCGGCCCGCAACTGGTGGTTCCGATCATGAATGCGCGGTTTGCGTTGAACGCGGTGAATGCCCGTTGGGGCAGTTTGTATGATGCGCTCTATGGTACGGATGCGCTGGGGGACCTGCCGGCTGGCAAAAACTATGATCCCGCGCGCGGCGCGAAAGTGATCGCATGGGCCAAAAATTTCTTAGATCAGGCGGTTCCACTGCAATCCCAAAGTCATGCGGATGTGACACAATACACCATTCAGGATGGGGAACTGTCCCCCGCGCTAACAGATCCGAACGCCTTTGTTGGGTATCGGGGGGATGCCCAGTCGCCGTCATCTGTTTTGTTGAAAAACAATGGTTTGCACATCGAAGTTGTGATCGATGCGACCAGCGACATTGGCGCAGATGATCCGGCAAATATCAGCGATATCCTGTTGGAATCCGCTGTTTCGACGATCATGGATTGCGAAGATTCCGTCGCCGCCGTGGATGCCGAAGACAAGGTTTTGGCCTATACAAATTGGCTTGGCCTGATGACTGGAAATCTTGAGGAAAGCTTTGAAAAAGGGGGCCAAGTCGTCACGCGGCGCATGAACCCGGATCGGGTTTTCACCGGGCCAAAGGGCGATGATGTCACCCTGAAAGGCCGCGCGTTGATGTTGGTGCGTAATGTCGGCCATCTGATGCGCAACCCGGCGATTTTGGACAGGGACGGCGCCGAAATTGGCGAAGGTCTGATGGATGCGATGATAACCACCCTTATCGCGATGCATGACCTGCAACGGGGTGGTGGAAACTCTACAAAAGGGTCCGTTTACGTCGTAAAACCGAAAATGCATGGCCCCGAGGAAGTCGCCTTCGCGGATCAGATATTCACGGGGGTTGAGGCGGTGTTGAACCTGCCACAAAACACCGTGAAAATCGGGATCATGGACGAAGAACGCCGCACGTCGGCGAACCTAAAGGAATGTATTCGCGCGGCAAAATCGCGGGTCGCCTTTATCAATACCGGGTTTTTGGATCGTACCGGTGATGAAATCCACACCTCTATGGAAGCAGGGCCCATGGTGCCCAAAGGTGAGATGAAAAACGCTGCTTGGATTGCGTCTTATGAGGATCGAAATGTGGATATCGGGCTGGCGTGTGGGCTAAAAGGCCGGGCACAGATCGGCAAAGGTATGTGGGCCATGCCCGACCTGATGGGCGACATGCTGGCGGCCAAAATAGGCCACCTGCAGGCTGGTGCGTCCTGTGCCTGGGTGCCGTCGCCTACGGCTGCGACGTTGCATGCGACCCATTACCATCAAATTGATGTTTCGGCGCGGCAGGATGAACTGCAATCCGGCGGCGCGCGCGGTTCCTTGGACGATTTGCTAACCATTCCCACCGCGCAACAGGATCGTGTGTTTTCAGACGCGGAAAAGACCCAAGAATTGGAAAACAATGCCCAAGGTATTTTGGGCTATGTCGTGCGTTGGGTGGATCAGGGGGTTGGGTGTTCCAAAGTGCCTGACATTCATGATGTTGGCCTGATGGAAGATCGCGCAACTTGTCGGATTTCGTCGCAGGCATTGGCGAATTGGCTGCATCATGGCGTGGTTTCTGAGGCGCAGGTGCGCGCCGCATTGGAAAAAATGGCATTGGTGGTTGATGCGCAAAATGCCAACGATCCCAGCTATTTACCAATGGCGCCGGGCTATAATTCAATAGCGTATCAAGCAGCATGCGATTTGGTGTTCCAGGGGCGTATCCAGCCTTCGGGATATACCGAACCGGTTTTGCATCAGCGGCGTCTGCAGAAAAAGACCCAAGCATAACACTTTAGCTTCATCCAATAAGGATATGAAATATGGCGGAAATTTCTTTAAATCGTGCACGTACTATCATTCGTAAAACGTTTGAAAAAGGCAAAGAACTGGACCTAAAACCGCTTTCTGTTGTGGTGCTGGATGCAGGTGGGCATGTCAAAGCGTTTGAACGTCAGGATGGGGCTGCGCCGGGGCGGTTTGCAATCGCACATGGCAAAGCCTATGGGGCGGTTATGCTGGGTATGCCTGGATCGGCCCAGATGGCGCGCGCCGAGGCGCAGGGCTATTTTATGAATGCGGTGAATGGGGTCTATGGCGGACAAGTGGTGCCAGTGCCCGGAGGGATTTTGGTGCAGGACAAATCTGGAAAAACCGTTGGGGCGATTGGGGTTACCGGTGATACATCCGACAATGATGCAATTGTCGGATTGGCCGGAATCGACGCGGTGGGCCTAACTGGATTGGCGTAAACGCACCGGTAAACGTTTATATCCCCGCAATCCCACCCGCTTTAGCAGCGGCAATTCCGCCTGTTTGAGGGTGGGTTGGATTTCGGGGAAACGTTCAAAAAGAGTTTGCAACGCCACCCGCAATTCCACCCGCGCCAGTTGCATGCCTACACATATATGTGGCCCATATCCGAACCCGATATGGGGATTGCGGACGCGATCAGGTTGAAACTGGTCAGGATCCGTAAACCTGTTTGGATCCCGGTTCGCTCCGATAAGCAATAGGACGATTTTATCCCCAATTTCAAACTCATGGCCGCTAATGTTAATGTTGTTTTTCGCATAGTGGATATTGGTCAACATCACGGGTGACTCGTGTCTCAGCACTTCTTCAGTAAAGGCATTCCACCGGCTTGGGTCATCTTTGAACGGGATCACATTTTCTGGTGTGTCGAGCATATGCGCGATCGCAAACCCCATCAGATTGGCGGTGGTTTCATGGCCCGCGACAAACAGCGCCATTACCATGGCCAGCAATTCATCGTTGCTCAGGCGGTCTCCGTTTTGTTCGGCCTGCACCAAATCACTAATCAAGCCCGGTCGCGGATTTTGCCGCACATTTTCAAATTCCGTGCGAAAATACCGTGCTATGCGCCAAATACCGGGCAGGGCGCGCGCAAAGCTAGGCCCCCCGGAAATCTGCGTCATCGGATTAACCCAGGCGGCAACTTTGGCGCGGTCCGCCTCTGGGATGCCCATCACATCGCAAATCACCAACATCGGGATTTTCTGACAATAGGCCCCCATTAGATCCACCTCTTGGGTCAAAGGCATCTGGTCCAATAGCTGATTTGCGATCTGTTGAATGGCCGGAATACGCGTTTCCATGGCCGTTTTGGTAAAGGCAGCGGTCACCAAATGTCGCAATCGAATATGTTCTGCGCCATCCAGCTGGGCAGGATTCCTAAGAAGAGGGCGCAAAAACGGTGGCATCCACCAAAACGTCTTGGCCATGCTGCGCCCGGTTGCATTTTTGGTGTTGCGGGCAAAATTTTCGGTGTCTTTCAAAACCTGACGCGCGGTTTCATCATTGGTCGTGGCCCAAACGACACCGACCAACGGCAGCTTGACCTGAACAAATGCGCCTTGGGTCTGTAATGCGCGCAGTTTCGGACCGGGATTGCGTAAAAAATCGGTATTATTGAGGTCGTGAACCATATTCGCATCCAAATTATTCATGTGCGCCAATGCAGAGGGTATTCATCAACGGTAAGGGTTTTCTGTCTATCAACATAGGTCTATGTTTTGACAGGAAGTATAAGGATGGACGCGTGCGACCTGTTATTGGAATTATTGGCAATTCATATCTGATCAACGATGAATACCCAACCCATGCGGGGGGCACGATGAATTCCTGTGCGATTTCGCACGTGTCAAATTGTGCGCCAATGATCATCCCCGCCAGCCCGGACGTGGTGCAGGTCGACGAATTGCTGTCGATATGTGATGGGTTTTTGTTTACGGGCGGGCGCCCGAATGTACACCCATCTGAGTATGGCGAGGCAGAGACTGAGGCGCATGGTGATTTTGATCGTGGGCGGGATGCAATTACGTTGCCGTTAATCCGGGCCTGTGTGGAGCGTGGCCAACCCATTTTAGGAGTGTGTCGTGGGTTCCAAGAGGTGAATGTCGCCATGGGCGGGACGCTTTATCCGGAAATCCGCGATCTGCCGGGCCGCAGCAATCACCGCATGCCGCCTGATGGGACGCTCGAAGAAAAATTTGCCCTGCGTCATGTGGTCAAAGTCACGGAAAATGGCCCGTTTCATACCCTGTTTGGTGCAACCGAAGTTTTAACAAACACCTTACATGGCCAAGGGATAAAACAGCCCGGCCCGAGGGTGGTTATTGATGGGCACGCCCCCGATGGCACCCCCGAAGCGATCTATATTCAGGACGCACCGGGATTTACCATGTCTGTACAATGGCATCCGGAATGGAATGCAGCCAATGATCCGGTATCGCGCCCTTTATTCGAAGCGTTTGGGGATGCGGCGCGCGCCTTTTCTGCGCAGCGATCAACCCAAAACGCGGTCCTACAGCGCAGCGCCTGATCTGACGGCGGTAAAAGTTTCGGAAATGTTTCGTGGATCATGCTTGCTCTTGGTCTGGGGATTGGGCACTGATAGCGCAAACATATCCGTAATAGCCGTTTGAGGATTAGCCGATGAAACGTTCGCGCATCAATGACATCATGGCAGAAGCCGATGAAATGATCCGATCCTTTGGGTTTGTTCTGCCGCCTTGGGCCTATTGGTCGCCGGATGAATTCAAATCCCGCAAAGACGAAGCGCGCGCCGTTATTGATGCGCGCAATGGCTGGGATATTACTGATTATGGTGCTGGGCGTTACGACGAGATGGGCTTGTTCCTGTTTACGCTGCGCAATGGCCGTTTGGCCGATCTGCAACGCGGCGGCGGGATGTGCTATGCGGAAAAACTGCTGATTTCCAAACAAGATCAACTGTCCCCGATGCACACACATGTGATCAAAGCCGAAGACATCATCAACCGGGGCGGCGCCACCATGGTGATAGAGCTGTTTGGCTCGGATGCGGATGGGAATTTTGATGAAACTGCGGGGGGGACAGTGTTTTGTGACGGGATCCGCCGAGATTTTGCCCCCGGTGAAAAGCTAAAATTTGCCCCCGGTGAAAGCGTGACCCTGATGCCCGGCGATTGGCACGCATTTTGGGGCGAAGGCGGGGACGTTCTGATCGGAGAAGTGTCGACAGTTAATGATGACGAAACCGACAATGTGTTCCGTGACCCAATTGGCCGATTTGCCGACATCGAAGAGGATGTCGCGCCCACTCATTTGCTGGTCAGTGACTATAAAACATGGCTGGCCTGATCCGCGTTTTGGTCTAACCGGACAGAATCCCGGTTGTACCCATTCAAACCCATTCTCAGAATGAACCAAATCGTAAACGTTTGTTTGCGTTTTCACCTTTTCTTGGTGTGTTTGTTATCAAAGGGGTGCTTGCGCTTCCTGTTGGGGAGGGTATCTTCGCGCTAAAGAACCCTTTGGGACGCTGCCCGTGACGTCTTTTGCCAAAATGCCGATTTCTAAATGGATTGATGTGCCGCCTGTTTGGCTGGCCGGTGCAATTTGTGTGGCGTGGTTTGTCGGTCAGGCGCAGCTGTTCCGTCTTAGCTTTGGCGGGGCGTGGTCCGATTTTTTAGGCGGCATTGCGATTGGGGGCGGGGTGATCCTGATCCTTTTGGCGTTTGTGGAAATGCGCAAAATGCGCACCACCGTCATTCCCCACCAAGAAGCGGCGCGACTGGTCACATCAGGAATATTCAAACGCACCCGCAATCCGATCTATCTGGGGGATGTTTTGATCTTGCTGGGGGTGATTTTGCGCTGGGATGCGGTGGCGGCTTTGCCATTGGTTCCTGTGTTTCTATGGTGGATCGAACGTCGGTTTGTCATCCCCGAAGAACGCGGTCTGCGGACAAAGTTCGGTAAGGTGTTTTTTCAATATAGTGAAAAAACGCGACGATGGGTTTGAATTGCTGCGTTGCAGCGGGTATAGGTGGGTAATTGTGCTGCGTCTGCGCGATCCATTTGGCAATATTATTTCGCGGTGAATGCCGCGAAGCTAGCAAGGGAAGGGGAACGTTCCGTGAAAATCGGTGCTCCAAAGGAGACTTTCGAAGGCGAAAACAGGGTCGCAATGACACCTGCATCCGCCAAAGATCTGCAAAAACTGGGATATGATTGCGCGATTGAAACCGGGGCCGGTTTGGCCGCTGGGTTTTCTGACGCGGATTATGCTGCGGCAGGTGTGGAAATCGTAAAAACCGGGGCGGCGCTTTACAAAGCCGCTGACATTGTCGCCAAAGTACGCCAGCCAGACGCGACGGAAATGAAGCGTTTGACCGAAGGTCAGACATTGATTTCATTCTTTAATCCGGGTGCCAACGAAACCGGGATGGAAGCCGCCAAAGCCAAAGGCGCCAACGTAATTGCCATGGAAATGGTGCCACGGATCAGCCGCGCGCAGAAAATGGATGCGCTGTCATCCATGGCCAATATCGCCGGCTACCGCGCGGTGATTGAGGCGGGCAATAACTTTGGACGCTTCTTTACCGGTCAGATCACAGCGGCGGGCAAGGTGCCCCCGGCCAAGGTTCTGGTTGTAGGCGCGGGCGTGGCCGGATTGGCTGCGATCGGCACATCCACATCACTGGGCGCGATCACGCTGGCCTTTGATGTGCGTCCCGAAGTGGCCGAACAGGTCGAATCGATGGGCGCTGAATTTGTCTATCTGGACTTTGAAGAAGATCAGGCAGACGGTGCGGCCACAGGTGGTTACGCCGCCGTGTCATCGCCTGAATTCCGCGAGGCCCAGCTGGCCAAGTTCCGCGAACTGGCCCCCGAGGTTGATATCGTCATCACCACGGCGCTGATCCCCAACCGCGAAGCCCCAGAGCTGTGGACCGAAGACATGGTCGCCGCGATGAAGCCCGGTTCGGTGATTGTCGATCTGGCTGCGGAAAAGGGCGGCAATTGCAAATTGACCGTCATGGACGAAAAAATCGTCACAGATAATGGCGTGACCATCGTTGGTTACACCGATTTCCCATCCCGGATGGCCGCGCAGGCATCGACGCTTTATGCGACCAATATCCGTCACATGATGACTGACCTGACCCCTGAAAAGGACGGTCAGATCAATCACGACATGGAAGACGACGTAATCCGTGGCGCGACTGTAACCTATGCAGGGGAAATCACATTCCCACCGCCACCACCCAAAGTGCAGGCCATCGCAGCCAAACCCAAAGAGGTGGTGCCAGAACCAACTGCTGCGGAAAAACGCGCCGCAGAAGACGCCGCATTCAAGGCGCAGACCAAACAGCAGGTCATTCTGTTGGGCGTCGGTGCTGCGTTCCTGCTGGGCGTTGGATTGGTGGCTCCGGCCAGCTTTATGCAGCACTTTATCGTGTTTGTGTTGTCTGTGTTCATCGGCTTCCAGGTGATCTGGAATGTCAGCCACAGCTTGCACACACCGCTTATGGCTGTGACCAATGCGATCTCTTCGATCATCATTCTGGGCGCTCTGATGCAAATCGGATCGGGCAGTTTCCTGGTGATCTTACTTGCCGCGCTTTCGGTCTTTATGGCCGGGATCAACATCTTTGGCGGCTTCCTCGTGACACGGCGCATGCTCGCCATGTTCCAGAAATCTTAAGGGGGCCGGAAGTATGGATTTTGGTTTTACAACAGCGGCTTATGTCGTTGCAGCAGTCCTGTTCATTCTGTCCTTGGGCGGATTGTCAGGTCAAGAAAGCGCAAAACGCGCTGTGTGGTATGGCATTGTCGGCATGGCGCTGGCGGTGTTTGCAACCCTGATCGGCCCCGGCTCGGGCCTGTGGTTCCTGTCGCTGGTGCTGATCGGCGCCGGTGGGGTGATCGGCTATATGGTCGCCACCAAGGTACAGATGACAGAAATGCCGCAACTGGTCGCCGCGATGCATTCGCTGGTGGGTCTGGCCGCGGTTTTTGTCGGCTTTATCGCCCATATTGAACTGGGCCGTGTCATGGCCATGGATGCCGAAACCCAAAAAGGTCTGGACGGGTTCGCAGCGTTATTGGCCAAAAAAGACGCCGTCGAAATCGCCATCCTGCGGGTTGAGCTGTTCCTTGGCGTATTCATTGGTGCGGTCACCTTTACCGGGTCGGTCATTGCCTATGGAAAACTGGCAGGCAAAGTGACGACCTCGGCGGAAAAACTGCCCGGTGGGCATATGCTGAACGCAGGCGCGGCGGCATTGTCGGTGATCTGTCTGGTCTGGTACTTCAACACTGGCGGGTTCTTTCCGCTGTTTGTGATGACCTTGGCGGCGTTGTTCATTGGCTATCACCTGATCATGGGGATCGGCGGCGCGGATATGCCGGTGGTAGTGTCCATGCTGAACAGCTATTCCGGCTGGGCGGCTGCGGCGATTGGCTTTAGCCTCGGCAACGATCTGTTGATCGTGGTTGGCGCGCTGGTTGGTTCGTCCGGTGCGATCCTGTCTTACATCATGTGTAAGGCGATGAACCGGTCCTTTGTCAGCGTGATCTTGGGCGGCTTTGGCGGCACTGCTGGTCCCGCAATGGAGGTCGAAGGCGAACAGGTCGCGATCGAAGCGGACGGCGTTGCCACGGCCTTGGATGAGGCCGACAATATCGTGATCATTCCGGGCTATGGCATGGCGGTGGCGCAAGCCCAGCAAGCCGTGTCTGAGCTGACCAAACGTTTGCGCGACAAAGGCAAAAACGTGCGGTTTGCGATCCATCCGGTTGCGGGTCGTTTGCCCGGTCACATGAACGTTCTGCTGGCCGAGGCAAAGGTGCCTTATGACATCGTGCTGGAAATGGATGAAATCAACGATGACTTCCCGGAAACGGATGTGGCCATCGTGATCGGGTCCAACGATATCGTGAACCCCGCCGCCCAAGAAGACCCCAACAGCCCCATCGCCGGTATGCCGGTTCTGGAATGCTGGAAGGCGAAACAAGTGTTTGTTTCCAAACGCGGGCAGGGCACCGGTTACTCCGGTATCGAAAATCCGCTGTTCTTCAAAGAAAACACACGCATGTTCTATGGCGACGCCAAAGACAGCCTGAACAAATTGCTGGGTCTGATCGAATAATCGACAGTCACCTAACATCAAAAAACGCCCCGGTTTCGCGACCGGGGCGTTTTGCGTTTATGGCCTTACGTTTTTGATCCTGCGTTGATGGATTAGGCCGCTTGGCGGGCCTGCGCGAGGGTGGCCACACGTTCACCATAGGTGCGCGCACTGATCAGATCCCCGGCAAAGGGGCCTTCTTCGGGGGAGGCATCCGATGGGGACGTGGCCAGTGGCCCAGCTGATCCGCCAAAGTGGTTCATGTCAGCGGCGGTATTGGCTTTGGTATTGGCGGGCATCTGGTTCAGGCTGACCCAGAGGCCGCCATGCTGCGCTGCCAAGGTCTGAAACCACGCCATGGTCATGCCTTTGTCACCGCTGGGGGACCCGGAATTGGTAAAGCCGCCAAACAATTTGTCCTGCCATGCACGGGTAAACCAACGTTGCGCGCTGGTATCTGCAACCTTTTTAAACTGCCATGCGGCATTGCCCATATAGGTCGGGCTGCCAAACAGGATCGCATCTGCGCCGTCCAGCGCATCCCATGCCTCATCAGGCAGCGTTCCATCCTCAGAAATGGGCCAGAGCCGCGCCTGATCTCCGGCCCCTTGTGCGATGGCTTCTGCCTGTTTTGTGGTGTGGCCGTAGCCTGAAAAATAGATGATTTCGATCTTTGCCATGATGTGATTCCTATCGTTGGATCGTGTTACATCACCTCAGTTAGGGGCTTTACTTACTTTTCGTAAGGAGGTACTTTTTCGTAAGTAATACTTTCATTTTCGTAACTGTTGCGAGCAAGCGCCATGCCAATTGATGCCAATAATCACCTTTGTCCGATGGACCCTTTGCTGCGGCTGATTTCTTCTCGTTGGACCAGCTATATTGTCTGGCAATTGCAAAACCATCCGGGCATTCGGTTTGGCGCTTTGCAAAATCAGGTACCGGGGATTTCGGCCAAAATGCTGACGGAGCGGCTGCGGGAACTGGAAAATGCTGGGCTGGTGACGCGTCACATTGAACCCACACGACCGCCACAAGTGTCCTATGAATTGACCGAACAGGCGCGGGCGTTGCGCGGGGCATTGGATGCGCTGCACAAGGTTGCCGAAGATTGGAAACAGCAGGGCTGGAGCGCTGATACCGGGTTCCCGCAAAAGGCCACACTGCCATCGTGAGTTGAGTTTTGGTTTATGGCGTAAGGTACTGAATGTGTTGGCGAAACTACGGTTCGCGATGTTTGATTTAAGGGGTGGATGGATCGTGGTATACAGTCGTATCCCACTAACCCCTTGCAAAACATAATAAAAATTCTTTACAGATTGTGGATTTCCCCTAGTTTGGCGGGACCTGCCGCTACGGAAACCCGCTATGAATTCCAACAATGATCATCCCAAACGTTATGCAATGGCCAATGAATTGCATGCGCGCCCTTTTCCTTTGATCGCAGCGCCCGGTCGGGCGGCCTATCTGGCGATCAAGCCCGCGCGAAATGCTGCAGGGCGGGATCGGGATGCAGACCGGGCGCATCTGATCGCGTTGTTGGATCGCTTTGGCGCACCGCATCCCCAACCCAATGCCACGCATTATTCTGGGCAAATCGGCCGACATATCCTGAAATGGGAAAGCCACACAGAGTTTGTGACATATACCATTCACTGTGATGGCGTGGCGGATGATCCTTTTAATGCGGCCACGTTCAAATTGTTCCCCGAAGAATGGCTGGCCCAAGCGCCGGGCGTTCGGGTCACATCCGCCTTGATCCGGATTGAGCAACTGACAGACGACACAGGCATCCCGGAAAAAACCAGAGCATGGTTTGTGCCCGAAAGTCTGGCAATGTCACGGGTGCTGGACGATGATTTGGTGGTTGGGGCTGATTTTCGCATCGACGAAGCCGGACATATGCGTTTTGCGGTTTTTGTGCGCCCTGAATGTGGGGCCCGTCGGGTGGGACGGGTGGTTCAGCGTCTGTGCGAAATCGAAACCTACAAAGCCATGGCCATGTTGGGGTATTTTCAGGCAGGTGAATTGAACACCAAAATGGGGGCCATTGATGCGCGCCTGTCAAAGCTGATGGAGGAAATTTCCGGCACCGCACCAGAGGTTACATTGTCGGCTTTGATTGATGTCTCTGCAGAACTGGAAAATCTGAGCGCAAAATCATCGTTTCGATTTGGGGCAACCGGGGCCTATGAAACCATTGTGAACCAACGCGTTGCTGTGCTGCGCGAACAACGGTTCAAAGGGCGTCAGACCTTTGGCGAATTTATGATGCGCCGGTTTGATCCCGCCATGCGCACCGTCGCCAGCACCCAAGATCGCCTGCAAGTCATGGCCGATCGTGCCCGTCGCGCGGGGGAATTGCTGCGCACACGGGTGGATGTGGAACGGTCTGCCCAGAACCAAGCTTTGTTAGAAAGCATGGACAAACGCGCCGATTTGCAGCTGCGATTGCAACAAACCGTCGAAGGATTATCCGTCGTTGCGATCAGCTATTATGCTGTGTCTCTGGGGGCTTATGCGCTGTATCCGCTGGGGAAATGGGCAGGGATCAGCAAGGAATTGATCACCGCAGGGCTGGTTGTCCCTGTTTTGGTTCTGGTTTGGCTGATGGTCCGGGCGATCCGAAACAAATTCCATTAAAATGGCATGCGATTGCAATTGCTGACGGGGGGGCGATGCTTTGAAAACCTCGTTTTCAAATGGACACCTCACGCCGCAAAATGAACTTCTGTTTGCCCCCCTGACATTGCCTTGTGGGGTGGTGTTGAAGAACCGGATCGTGAAATCAGCCATGTCTGATTCCTTGGGGGACGGGACCGGGCATCCTACAGTTTCGCAATTTCGGCTTTATCAACGCTGGGCTTCTGGCGGTGTTGCCGCGTCAATCATCGGAGAGGTGCAGGGGCAGCCCGGTTTTGCTGAAAAGCCCGGAAATTTGGTGCTGAACGCCGCGGCTGATCTGGATCGCTTTCAAACATTGGCCGCCTCGGGGCGTGAAAATGACGCGCAGCTTTGGCTGCAATTGGGGCATGCGGGCGCGCTGTCATATGCGCCAACCAGCTGTGCCAAAGGACCAAGCGCGCTTGATTTACCCGGACTGAGCTGTGCAGCATTGTCCACAGACGACATTGCACAAATCCCAGCTGAATTTGCGCAAACGGCCCGTTTGGCGCAACAGGCTGGGTTTGGTGGCGTTCAGGTCCATGCGGCCCATGGTTTTTTGCTTAGGCTAGTTTTTGTCGCCGTTGTTTAACAAACGACAGGATAGCTATGGTGGCACAATTGCCAATCGTGCCCGGCTTTTGCTGGACACAATCATCGCGATCCGGGACGTAGTCGGGCCCAATTTCCCAATCGCGGTGAAACTTAACGCGACGGACCAACTTGTCGGAGGGTTCAGCGAAGAAGACGCGGGGTGGGACTTGGATATTCGCCGGGCCATAAAAGATTATGACGCCCGTGATCAAAAACGCACCCGTATTTGGCAACAGCACTTTGGAGATCCCAAAAACTAGGTTGGTCACAAAGCTGTTGAACGGGTCCGATAAGAGGGGGCAATGACCCAGTCGTTTTCAATCCGAATTGCAGATACTGACGATTCAGAGCGGATTCTGGATTTGTTGGCGCATTTGACTTTGGACGACACGCGATGTCCACCTGACGTCGCACATAAAAACCTGACCAAGTTGATGGCATTTGACGGCTCTTGTGTGTTTATCGGGGAAGTTGCGGGCATTGTCGCGGCCACCTGCATGTTGATTATCATCCCCAATTTGACCCGCAGCGGCGCGCCCTTTGCTGTGATCGAAAATGTTGTTACCCATCCCGATCATCGTGGGGCGGGCTATGGGACCCAGATTTTGGACGCCGCATGTGCGCGCGCTTGGCAACATGATTGCTATAAAATCATGCTGAGCACCGGTTCGAAAAATCCCACGACATACGCATTTTATGAACAGGCCGGGTTCGAACAATCACGCACCGGGTTTCAGAAACGCCGCATTGCGCCGCGCGCGGATTAAAAACGCCAGCTGCAAATCGGGGCAACTGGCGTTTTTGTTGGTCACATAGTGGGACCTAGCCCGGTGTCACAGACCACGGATCCGCGGATCCAGCGCATCGCGCAGCCCATCGCCGATATAATTCACCGACAGCACGGTCAGCGAAATCGCCAGACCCGGCCAGATCACCCGTTCGGGATATTGCTGCATAAAGTCACGAGCATCAAACAGCAGGCGGCCCCATGTCGGGAAATCTGGGGGAAAGCCCAGCCCCAAGAAGGACAAAGCGCTTTCGGTGATGATCGCGTTGGCAATCCCTAACGTGGCCGAGACCATGATCGGCGACAGCACGTTGGGCAGGATATGCCGCATGATCATCCGCCCCGGCCGGGTGCCGATGGACCGTGCGGCCAGCACAAATTCCCGTTCTTTGATCGCCAAGACATCGCCGCGCACAATCCGCGCGGTTGGCATCCATGATGTCACCCCGATGGCCACGACGATCAGCAGGAATATCCCCTGTTCCGGGCCAAAGGCGGCGTTCAGGCTGTCGCGAAACAGCATCACCATGACCAATAGCAACGGCAATAGGGGCAGGGCTAAAAACAGGTCGGTCAGGCGCATCAACACACCGTCCAACCGTTTGAAATACCCCGCAACAACCCCAATCAACGTGCCAAGGAACAGGGCCAGCAACATGGCCGTCATCCCAACGGCGACCGATGTTTGCCCACCTTTCATCATGCGGGCCAGCGTGTCCCGCCCCAATTGGTCCGTGCCAAACGGATGCGCCCAGCTGGGCCCCTGATTGCGCGCACGAATGTCGATATAGGTCGGGTCGATGGACCAGATAAATGGCCCCAGAAACACGCCTCCGACGATCAGGATGAAAAAGGCCGCGCCAATTAACGCGCCTTTGTGGGATTTGAACTGGTCCCAGACGTCCCACCATTGGTTGCGGACCTCGGGCATCTGCGTTTGATCAGTCATAGCGAATCCTCGGGTCCAGCACGCCATAAAGAAGGTCGGCAATCAGGTTGAACATCACAATCAAGAAGGCAAATAAGAAGGTGATTGTTTGCACGGTCGGCATGTCATTGGCCTGAATGGCGACAATCAGATATTGGCCGATGCCGTTCACTTTGAACACTTGTTCGGTGATGATCGCCCCGCCAAAGATCGACGGAATACCCAGCGCAATCACCGTCACAACCGGGATCATCGAATTGCGCAAAACATGCACCATGACCACGACGCTTTCGGTCAGGCCTTTGGCGCGGGCGGTGCGCACGTAATCTTGGTTCAGGTTATCCAACATGGATGCACGCATGAACCGGCTGATCTGTGCCGTGGTTTGCAACGCCAGCACCATCACGGGCATAACCATCTGACGGGCTTGTAACTTAAAGCTTTCCCAATCAACCACTTGCAGCGTGGTATCATAGATTGAGGGCAACCAGAAAATACTGTCGCGCGGGATCAAAACCGAAAAGATCACAATCGCCAGAACACCGGAAAAGAACGGTGGAACGGAATAGCCAACCATGGACACAAAGGTCCCAACCTGGTCAAACACCGAATATTGGCGATAGGCGGAAATGATGCCGATGGGCAGGGCGATCAGCACCCCAACCACATATGACAGGCCCACAACCTTTAGGGTTTGGGGCAGGCGTTCCAGAATAGTGTCCATCACCGGCGCGCGGGTTTGCCATGAAATCAGCCGCGCTGATTCAGGGGCATCCACCCAGCCCAGATCCGCCAGATAGAACATCGGTTCGGTCCAGACGATCTGTTTGAGCCATAAAACATAGCGAATATGAACAGGTTCCCCGAGCCCGAGGCTCTGACGGATTTGTTCGCGAACTTCGTGCGAGATCGTCAACGGCAGGTTCGCCGTCGGATCACCGGGCGCGAGGTCCAGCAAAAGGAAAATGATCAACGAAATGAAGATCAATGTCGGGATGGCCATGGCCAGCCGTCGGATTGCAAAATTCAGCATCAGGTCCCCGGAATGCCGCTTTGGGCGTTGGTCTTGGTCAGATGCCCCGGTTCAAATGGTAAAACCGGGGCATCCAGTGTGGATGTGCGTTTTTTATCCAATTGGATTATTCAGCCGCACGGGACCAATCTTTGATGTTCCACATTTCACTGTCCCAGTCGGTGATCAACACGCCTTCTAGGGAATTGGCATGCGCGGATACACCACCACGGTGCACCAGCGGCACCATGGAACCGGACTGAACCAACAGGTCATTCAGGCTCTTGGCCAACTCAGCGCGATCTTCGATCGATGCTGTGCCTGCCATTTCGGTGACCAATGCGTCATATTCTTCGGAACAGAACCGCTGAATGTTCGCACCTTGCCACTGGCTTTCTGGGGAAGGGATGTCGCTGCAGCGCCAGTTGGCCATGTACGCCTCTGGGTCAACACCGGCAAAGTTGTTGGTGTACATTTCGATATCTGCATAGAACTTCTGGTATGTGTCCGGGCTTGCTGGATCACCCCCAAAGAACACAGATGCATCAATATTGCGCAGCTCGGTTTCAACGCCGATTTCGCTCCACCACTGTTTGATCAGGGCTTGGGTATCCTGACGCACAGCATTTGTGGATGTCTGGTACAGAACCCGCAATGGCACGCCGTCTTTTTCACGGATACCGTCGCCATCTGTATCAACAACACCGAGGCTGTCGAGCAGGGCATTCGCTCCGGCAATGTCCTGACCTAGGCAGGCATCATTGGCGGTCGAGGCATAGATCGCAGGGGCAGGCAGCACGTTACAGGTGGCCTGACCACCGGACCCATAGCCCACTTCGACCAGCAATTCGCGGTCAATCGCCATGGACAATGCACGCACAACTTCGCTGTCGGACAGGAACGGATGCGCGCCGCCTTCTACGGTGGAACGGGCATCGCCAAGGGCGCTGTCAGGGTTGGTTTGGTTGATCATCAGACGTTCAACCGAGGACCCAAATGCCGTCACAACAGTGCCGTTACCGGCGGATTCCATGTCAGACAGAACGGTTGGATCAATCTGCAGGTTCCACGCATAGTCAAATTCAGCGGTTTCCAGCACCGACCGGGCCGCCGCAGCCGCGTCACCGCCGCCTTTGAACACCACGTTCGCAAAGGCAGGTTTACCCTCTTCGCGGAAGTTTTCATTGGCCGACAGGGTGATCACGTCATTGGCGCGGAATTCGTCAACCACAAACGGGCCTGTGCCAATGGGGCTAAAGTTCGCATCCGTACATTCCGGCGCAGACGCCCCCAGACAATCGGCAAATTGCGCGGCTTGGATCAGCGGGCTCTCAGAGCCAACAAAAGCAGTGTAGGGGAATGGTTTTGGCTGATCAAAGGTCACTTTGATCGTGCGGTCATCAATCGCTTCTACGTTGGTCACGCCATCATAGTAGGATGCCTGCGCACAGCCACCTTCGGGGTGGGTACAATATTGCCAAGTGAAAATCGCATCCGCAGCGGTCAGGGCTGTGCCGTCAGACCAGGTCACGCCTTCGGAGATTTTCCATGTGATCGAGGTCAGGTCTTCGGCCACGCCGCCATTTTCGATCGTTGGGATTTCGTCGACCAACCATGGAACCAGTTCACCTGTATTGGCAAAACGGGCCAGCGGTTCGATAACCAGCGACGCCGCTTCGGTTTCTTTTGTGCCGCCCGACAGATACGGGTTCATCGTGGATGGCGCTTGCCAATAGATGATCCGCAATTCGCCGTCACGTCCGCGTTCACCGCCATGGCCATCCGCAAAGGCCATCGGGGCAAGTGCGAAACTGGCCGCAGCTCCCATCAGAATTGTCTTAAGTTTCATTGTTTTCTCCATGTTGAGCGCTCTTGTTCGCCTCGTGCCGCAGGTTAGCCCGCGGTCTGATTATAGTGGTGACAGGCCACAAAACGGCCGGGCAGCACCTCTTTGTATTCAGGGTCTTTTTCGTGACAAATCTCCATCACGGCCGGGCAACGGGTGCAGAAATTGCACCCCAGCGGCGGGTTGGATGGGGATGGGACATCGCCGGTCAGGATCTGGCGTTCGGCGCTGTCATGCAGCACAGGGTCGGGTTCGGGAACCGCCGACAGCAACGCCTTTGTGTAGGGGTGCAATGGGTCGGCATATAGCGCCTCGCGTTCGGCCAATTCGACGATTTTACCCAGATACATGACCGCCACGCGGGTTGCGATATGGCGCACCATCGACAGATCGTGGGAAATAAACAGGAATGTCAGGCCAAATTGTTTTTGCAAATCTTCAAGCAAATTCACGACCTGCGCCTGAATGGACACGTCCAACGCCGCAATCGGTTCGTCACAGACAATGAATTTCGGGTTCAAGGCCAAAGCCCGCGCAATGCCGATCCGTTGACGTTGCCCCCCGGAAAACGCATGTGGATACCGCGCGGCAAACCGACGGTTCAACCCCACCGCATCCATCAATTCATAGACTTTTTCGGCCTTTTCTTTCTTGGATAGCTTGGTGTGTTCATCCAGCGGTTCCTGAATAATCGCCTGAACGGTCATACGTGGGTTCAGCGATGCCTGCGGGTCCTGAAACACCATCTGCATAGTCGGACGTTTGCTGCGTAAACTGGCCTGAGGCACATCGCCGATTTCGTCGCCATCCACCGTGATCGTGCCGCCGGTGATGTCATATAACCGCAGCACAGCCCGCCCGCAGGTGGATTTGCCACAGCCAGATTCCCCCACCAATCCAAGGGTTTCGCCCGGATAGATGTCAAAACTGACCCCATCCACCGCCTTTACCGCGCCGGTTTGACGGCGCAACAATCCCGATTGAATAGGAAAATGCATTTTCAGGTCATTGACTTGCACCAAAGGCGTCTCTGTGCGTGTTGCATCTTTTGGTAGATCAAACATTTTCAATCCCCTTTGACTGGGTCGGATCCACATGGAAACAAGCGGCATCATGACCCGGCCCGGTGGCATAGCGCACAGGGTTTTCAATCGCACAACGATCAAAGGCCACGTCGCACCGATCCCGGAATGCGCAGGATTTGGGCGCGGTATGCATCATGGGGGGCTGACCTTCGATCACGGTTAGACGGTCCTCGCGTTCACCGCGCACCGAGGGCACGGTTTTTAACAAGGCACGTGTGTAGGGATGCTGAGGATTGGCAAACAATTCCCGCACCGGCGCCTGTTCCACAACTTGGCCGCCATACATCACCATCACCCGATCCGCGATCCCGGCAATGACGCCCAGATCATGGGTGATCCAAATGACGCCCATGCCCAGCTTGGTCTGCAATTCCTTCATCAGTTCAAGGATTTGCGCCTGAATGGTCACATCGAGCGCGGTGGTGGGTTCATCGGCGATCAACACTTGGGGATCACAGGCCAAGGCGATGGCAATCATCACCCGCTGCCGCATGCCACCGGAAAACTGATGCGGATAATCCTTTAGCCGTTGATCCGCGTCCGGAATGCCCACCAGTTCCAGCAATTCTTTGGACCGGGCGCGGGCCTCTTTTTTGGACAGGCCCATATGGGTCATCAAAGGTTCGCGCAATTGATAGCCAACCGTAAACACCGGGTTGAGCGACGTCATCGGATCCTGAAACACAAATCCGATTTTGCCACCGCGCACCCCGCGCATATCCTTGGCACCGATTTGCAGCAGGTCCTGGCCGTCAAACATCACCGTACCAGCACGGACATCCGCGGGTGGGGTCGGCAGCAATCCAATCAGCGACATCATCGTCACCGATTTTCCAGATCCGCTCTCACCGACAACGCCCAGCAGTTCGCCGGGTTTGAGGTCAAAGCTCACATCATTGACCGCGTGCACCTCGCCGGCCCGCGTTTTGAATACAGTCTTTAGGCCCTGCACATGCAGAACGGACTGGCCCCCATCGGGCATACAGAACCTCCCTGATTTGGTTCCTATGTGTCGTCTTTTTTTGGCGTGGCGATTATGTTACCGCCATCATATCGCCAGACGTTAGCACGGATTTTTCCCCCCGCAAGCCCCCAGTTTAGGTCATTCGATCTGCATTCCGCTGCGTAACGGGCCACTTGACCTTCTTGCGTTGACGTTCAACGTTAGGGCGAAAATTCAGGGTAGGGATGAAATGGGCCAAAAACAAAGCGCACAAGAGATACTGGAACATCTGGTTGGGTTTGCGACCGTAAGTGAGGACAGTAATCTGAAATTGGTCGATTTTGTGGAACAATATTTGTCGTCTTGGGGTGTGAATTCTGTTCGTGTGCCCAACGAAGACGGGATCAAAGCCGCGCTTTATGCCCATATCGGACCGGATATTCCCGGCGGGGTTGTGCTGTCGGGGCACACGGATGTGGTGCCTGTGGCGGGGCAGGATTGGGACAGCGATCCATTTGTTTTGACACAGAAAAATAATCGTCTCTATGGGCGGGGATCGTGTGATATGAAGGGGTTTGTGGCGCTTGCTCTGGCGGCGGTTCCGCTGGCCGTCGCGCAGCACAAGGCGCAGAATTTAACCCGCCCCCTGCAAATTGCCCTATCCTATGACGAAGAGGTCGGCTGTACCGGGGCGCCGGTGATGATCGACCATATGCTGGCCAATGGCATGCCGCAGGCCAGCACCGTCATTGTGGGGGAACCGACCAACATGCAGGTGGTCACCGGTCACAAAGCGGGCATCGGGTTTCAGGTCCATGTGCAAGGATTTGAGGTGCATTCGTCTCTATTGCCCGAAGGGGTCAGCGCCATTCTGGAAGGCGCCCGTTTGATCAACTGGGCCAATGCGCAAAACGAACGGCTACAGGCCACGCCGCCGACGCCATTGGCCGCGGCGTTTTACCCACCCTTTACAACCCTGCATGTGGGTAAAATTCAAGGCGGAACAGCCCATAATATCACGGCCAAGGATTGTTATTTCGATCTGTCTTTCCGTGTCGTCCCCGATGAAACCCCCGCAGAATGGGAGGCAAAATTGCGGGCCGAAGTCAAAACGCTTAAGGCGAAAATGAAAGCCATCCACCCGGATGCGGCCATCACCCTGACCCAAGGGTTTGGCGTGCCCGGCTTGCGCCCTGAGGAAAATGGATTGGCCGAACAATTGGCGCGGCAATTGACCGGTGACAATGCCAGCCATGTGGTCAGTTACGCAACCGAAGCCGGGCAATTCCAAGAGCGGGGATATTCCGTGGTTGTCTGTGGTCCCGGTGACATCGCGCAAGCACACCAGCCCAACGAATTTTTAGAGATTTCACAACTCAGAGCCGGTGAGACCTTTATGGAAAATCTGATCAAAAACCTGAGCGTTTGATCAAAACCTTATGTGCGGGACTTGTGAACCGGGCCATTTCTAGGCACGGTTCGCGCAATCCGCCCTTTAATTTGGTGTCTGTTATGGCGCCGTAATCTCACTTCGATTCGACTGAGACCAGTTTGAAATCAGGGTGTTTGACCCAACAGGAGCCGTAAATGCCTATCAAGAATCGTTTCGCTGAAATGTTGCCAGAGGTCACCGAATGGCGTCGGGATCTGCATGAAAACCCCGAAATTCTGTTTGATACAATCCGTACCTCTGCCGCCGTAAAGGCCAAATTAACCGAATTTGGTGTGGATGACATCGTCACCGGATTGGGGCGCACAGGCGTTGTTGGGGTGATCAAAGGAAAGACCAATAAATCGGGCAAAGTCATTGGGTTACGCGCCGATATGGACGCATTGCCGATCCACGAAGCCACTGGTCTGGACTATGCCTCTAAAACGGACGGGGCCATGCATGCCTGTGGGCATGACGGACATACGGCGATGTTGCTGGGCGCGGCGAAATACCTGTCGGAAACCCGCAATTTTGACGGCACGGTTGTGGTGATTTTCCAACCCGCCGAAGAAGGCGGCGGTGGTGGCAAAGAAATGTGCGACGACGGTTTGATGGACAAATTCGGCATCCAAGAAGTGTACGGCATGCACAATTGGCCCGGCCGCCCGGTTGGCAGTTTCGCAATCCGTCCGGGGTCCTTTTTTGCGGCTGCGGATCAGTTTCACATCGAAATCGAAGGCAAAGGAGGCCATGCCGCCAAGCCGCAAGAAACGATTGATACCACCGTCATGGCCAGCCATGTGGTTCTGGCTTTGCAAACCATCGTCAGCCGCAACGTGGATCCGGTGAAACAGGCGGTTGTTTCGGTCACGTCATTTGAAACCGACACCAAGGCCCATAATGTGATCCCCCAGCGGGTCACGTTGCGCGGAACTGTGCGAACGATGGATCAAGATGTGCAGGATCTATGCGAAAAACGGCTAAGCGAAGTTGTTCAGGGCACGGTTGCCGTGTTCGGTGGCGTGGCTAAAATTAACTATGAACGCGGGTATCCGGTTATGGTCAATTCCGAGGAACAGACCGAATTTGCAGCCCAGGTTGCGGCGTCTGTGTCGGGCACCTGCGAAGAGGCGCCCTTGGTGATGGGGGGCGAAGATTTCGCCTATATGCTGAATGAACGGCCGGGGGCCTATATTCTGGTTGGAAATGGGGAAACGGCCCCGGTTCATCACCCGGAATACAATTTCAACGACGAAGCGATCCCCGCCGGATGTTCGTGGTGGGCCGGCATTGTCGAACAGCGAATGCCCGTCGAATAGGGGGCTGGGGCCGGCTCAGGCTTGCGATCAGGATGACAAAAGGGTACGCGCAGCACATGACACAGAACACCACCTATGCCCCGTCTTCGCCTGATATGCCGGTCACAAATGTGGCCTGTATCAAATGGGGCACCTTGTTTGGTCCTGAATATGTGAACCGTCTGTATTCAGGTGTGCGTCGACATATTCGCGGGCCAGTGCGGTTTATCTGCATGACCGAACATGCACAGGGGATCCATCCTGACGTGGAAATTCTGCCCTTGCCGGTCGAACCGTTTCACGATGCGATGAACGCGGCTTTGGCAGTGGCGAACCGGCAGGGCGCCATGCGCAAAGTGTCCCTGTTTCGCCCCGGTCTGATTGCAGACTTAGAGGGGCCGGTGCTTGGCTTTGATCTGGATGTGGTGATTACCGGCGATCTGACTCCAATTCTGGAACTGGAACCGGGCAAAGTCGCCATGCGCGCTGATTGGGTCGAAGCGCGCCGTGGGCGCAAAACAGGGCATGGATCGGTGTTTCGATTTGATCCCGTGGCGCATCCCTATCTTTATCACGATCTGGCAGCAAAACCGACCCAAGAGGTTGAAATCGCGCGCGGATCTGAGCAACGCTATACATCGACCAAGGCGCAGGAACGTGGGGATTATGTCTATATTCCGGGTGATCTGGTGGTGTCATTTAAACATGATTGTTTGGATTTGCCGCCGATGAACTACCTGCGTGCCGCCCGGATGCCGGAAAATGCGCGGGTTGTGTGTTTTCATGGCCGCCCCAAAATGCCCGAAGCGGTTGAAGGCTATTCCGGATCGTGGCTTCGTTATGCGAAACCCTGTGATTGGTTGCAGGATCATTGGATTGATCGCGCAACCGCTGATTTGGGCGCTGAATGGGCCTAAATCAGGTCCAATATCCGATCAACAATTTGCCCACGCAAGGCCCGCCCGGCCTGTGTCACTTGGTCTAGTTTCTGCGTCGATTTTCGCGCCATTAAGGCAAGGGATGCGATGTCATCAGCGGTTTGCACCATTTGGGCCATCCCGATTTTTCTTAGCTTTTCATAGGCTTCTGTGGCGTTTTTAACATCAGGACCATAGAGGGTATAGCTGCCCAAAACAGCCGGTTCCCATGGGTTATGACCACCGCGTTGGCCAAATGATCCCCCCAGCAAAGTGACGGCGGATTGCGCGAAAAACAGACCCGTTTCCCCCATCGTATCCGCCAACAATATTTGATCCGACTCAGCCAAACCCTGACCGCTTGATCTGCGCATATGTTTCAGGCTTAAAACGTCGATCATCGTTGCCAATTGCGCGGCACGATCGGGATGTCTGGGCACCAGAATCAACAATGTATCAGGTTGTTTTTGTAATACCTTTTCATGGGCTTGCAGGACGATTTCGTCGTCCTCTGGATGCACCGAACAGGCCAGCCAGCAGGGGCGGTTGCCAATTTGTCGTGCCAAATCCGCCGCCATGACGGGGTCAATCGGCAAAGGATCCGCCGATGATTTTAGATCCGCACCCCCGAGGTATTTGGATTTTGACAGCCCCATTTGGGGCGCTTCGTCGATCAAAGATGCCGAATTGGCCGTGATAAATTCCGATCTGTTCAGCACTTCTCCAGCCAGAGTCGGCAATTTTTGGCGTGTGCGGGATGGGCGCAGGTTCAGCGTGACTTGTGGAATGTTTTTTGCGCTCAGATGCCGGGTGAGGCGCGGCAGTAATTCATTTTCCACGATCACCGCCATATTGGGACGCCAATGGGCCACAAACCGGGCCGCAATGCCGGGCAGGTCCAATGGGCCAAATTGGTGGGTAACGCGGTCCCCCAGTTTTTCGGCCATTTCTGCCCCGGTTTGGGTGGTGGTGGAGATCAGAAAAT